>JBHHUB010000095.1:0-15106 GCA_046753625.1 Phycisphaerae bacterium
GAGGGGGTCAGCCTTAACTGCCGACCAAATAAAGGCTTACGCGAGCGCACAGATTAGGACCGGCCTGACACCGGTCGTCGCCCACGCCAGCTACCTGCTGAATCTGGCCTCCCCCGACTCGGGCCTGCGCAAGAAATCCGTCGACGCGTTGGCCGATGAGCATGACCGCTGCGGGCGGTTGGGCGTCGATTTTCTCGTTCTTCACCCCGGCGCACACCTGGATGGGACGCCGACCGCGGGCATCAAGAACATCGCCCGGGGGCTCGACGCGGTCCACCGCCGGGCGAAGGACAACGCCTGCATGATCCTGCTCGAAACGACCGCCGGACAGGGAACCGCCCTCGGCTACAGGTTGGAACAGTTGGGCGCCATCCTGGACCGGGTCAAGGAGCGCGAGGTCTTCGGCGTTTGCCTCGACACCTGCCATCTATTCGCCGCCGGATACGACTTTCGCAAGGAAGACGGCTATCAATCCATGATCGAGGCTTTGAATGATGCCGTTGGAGTGACATCGGTAAAGTGCATTCATGCCAACGATTCCAAGCGGGAGTGCGGCAGCCGCGTCGATCGCCACGAACACATCGGCAAGGGCAAGATCGGCAAAAGCGGCTTTCGCCACTTCGTCAACGATCCCCACTGGTCGGGACTGCCCTTCATTCTGGAAACCCCCAAAGGCAAAGATGGCCGCGGCACGGACCTCGACAAGGTCAACCTGAGGCGATTGCGGTCGTTGCTCGCGTGAGACAACGAGACGCGTGCTCAGCTAGAATCGCCGGGTTGTGGTCATCGAAACCGCCGCCGATCGACGCGCCCGGAAGGCGACCCCGAAGTGGTGCCAGCGCGTCCACGCATACGCGTTTTCCACCGGCGCATCCAAGCCTAGCGGGAACCCGCAATCAACCAGCAGTCGCACGACGGAGATGGCGACTGCGGGCATTTTCGGCGCACCGGGCGCAAGCCCGGTGACCTTCTGGTCGCGGGCGATCCCAAGGTCCGCCGGCTAAGGTCCCCAGGCTGGCGCCAGCGGCTCTGATCCGGCGTTTGTAGTCCGCCGAAGTCGTCGCGGACAGCGCGGTGATAACTTACGGGTTTCGCGCTGGTATGGCTCGATTATCGGGTTATAATGCTGTGCGGCCGCTTGACGCAGGTTGGCAAGCGAGCGGTCTCGGCGGTAGATTTCCTATGGTGCATCCACACACGAAGCAGGCCCCCCATCCGGTCTATTGGGTGATCGCAATCGCACTTTCGGTGATTGCAGGAATGCAGGTCTTGCGTCCCGGCGCGCAGACGTGGGTCGCCCCCGCAATGGGTCAGCCGACCACGAGTGGCGGGGCGCGGGGGGTCTTTTCGTTTTCGGGTCAGTTGTCCAAGGACACGTACGGCGTCTTCATGGTGGACGTGGACACGATGACGATGTGGACGTACGAATACCTCCCGGCGAAGGGCTGCTTGCGCCTGGCCGGAGCCCGCTCCTGGCAGTATGATCGCTACCTGGAAAACTACAACACGTGCGACCTGCCGCCTGAGGCGGTGGAAAAGATGGTCGAGGAGCAAAGGAAGTACCGGCTCCAGGAAACGGAATCCCAAATGCCGTAGTCGCGGGGGATCAGCGGCACTGCATTTACGACTAAGAGTAGAAGAGTAACTGTCGATGGCGAAAACGTTTTACACGTCCGCGGAAGCGGCCAAGAAGCTGGGGAAATCCGAGGATGACTTGCGCGCGATGGCGCGCGACGGCAAAATTCGCGAGTTTCGTGACGCCGGGAGTGTCAATTACAAGGTCGATGAGATCGACCAGCTCGCCGCCACGACGCCATCGCCGCCGCCCGGTAGCGCTGCTGCGTCAGCCAGCGGGGAGATCGTCCTCGAACCGGTGGAAGATTCAGGGATCACGCTCGCGCCAGGCGGCAGCGACGTATTGAACCTGGAGGAGGTCGACCCGTCGGACGAGACGGCGACGGGCTCCGGCATCAACAAGGCCCGCAAGGAAGGCAGCGTCGTCCCCTCGGTTGGGGTCAACGTGTTCGACGACGACGAGCTTGACGAAGTCGTAGACCCACTCGCACAGACCGCGGTTACGGATGTCGCCGGCCTGGGCATCGACGGAGCCGGCAGCGGATCGGGCATCATGAATCTTTCTCGCGAGAGCGACGACACGTCGCTCGGCGCGGAGTTGCTGGACGAAATCTACAGCGGCGACGACAGCGGCGCCGTCGAGATGGGGGAAGCCACCCGGGCCGGCTTGGAAGAAGCGATCGTCGAACCAGAGGAAGAGGACGCCGGCAAGGCCGAAGATGTTTTTTCCGCCGATGTTGATGAGGATGATTCGGCCCCAACGACCGCGGCCACCCCCAGAGCCGTCGAGGTGGTTCGAACCGTCCCCTACGCACCCGATGCGCTTTCGGCGAGCCTCACCGCTGCCATGGTGGTGGCGGTGGTCGTCATGTGGGTCGCAGGGCTTGCCGCGGCCGCGATGGTTCGCGGCATCACACCCGGAATCATCGACGTGCTTTATCACAATCTGATGGTGTTTTCCGGCGGGTGCTTGGGTGTCGGGATCGTGACCGCCGGGGTCGTGTTCCTGTTGAAGCGGCGCTCTTCGTGAGCTTTCGACATTGAGGATGCGGCGGCAACGCCGTGGAGGTACCGGCCAGGGTTGAAGCGCCGGCGCCGCAATCATGGAAAAGATCGCCCGACCCCATGAGTCGTCGGGCATTTCGGGCGACAGCAAGCAAGTGGTGGCTGCAAGCATAGGAGGCATGCGATGAGGCTGAGCAAAGGAATCGGAATCTTGAGTGTTGGATCGCTGGTGATGGTTCTTGCAAGCGGATGCGTCTCCCTGGACGACCATCGCCGCTTGGAATCCGCGCACCGCAAGATGACCGCACAGAAGGAAGACCTGGTCGTGCAACTGGACGACGCACGCAGACGGATCGACGCAGCGGTGATGCGGGCCAACGCCTGTGCCGAAGAACTCGAGACCAAAGAACAGTTGCTCGCGAGTTTGCAAAGCGAGAAGCAACTGCTGGATGAAAGCCGACTCGCCGCGCTGCGCGAGTTGGAGCGTCTGGCCAATCAGCCCATCGGCGACATCATCATCAACGCCCCGAAGCTGCCCAAGCCGCTGGACAACGCATTGAAGCAATTCGCCGATGCCCATCCCAGCTCCGTCGAATACGACGCCGCGCGGGGCACGGTGCGTTGGAAATCCGACTTGCTTTTTGCGCTGGGCAGTGACGTCGTGCGGAAGGAATCCGCCGCCACCCTCAAGCAGTTCACCGAAATCCTCAAATCACCGGAGGCGGCCGGCTTTGACGTCATCATCGTGGGGCACACGGACAATGCGCCGATCAAACGGCGATCGACCCGGGCCAAACATCCGACGAACTGGCATCTTTCAGCCCATCGAGCCATCGCGGTTTCCGAAGTGTTGCAGCACGATTCCTACCCCGCCCGCCGCATCGGCATCATGGGATTCGGGCCGTACCGGCCCGTTGCGGACAACGCCACCCCTGAAGGCAAGAGCCTGAATCGGCGCGTGGAAATCTATCTGGTCCCGTCGGGGACCATCGCGAATGCCGCGGCCGAGGTCGCCGCCGCGCCGACCGGTGATCCGCACGTGAAACCGTAATCCCGCGCCCGTCCATTATGGGGCGTACTCCGGCAGGCGAGGCGCCCCCGAACAATAGCCTCCGTGGTCATCGTCAACCGCCCGGTCGCTCAAATTCGCGTCGCCCACCTATCCACCCAGATGAATGCTTCTATAATCAAGCACTTGGGGCCATGGGCTAGAAAAAACCAGGTTCGGCCATGCGTGTATCTCAAGGCGGAACGTAAGCATCGGAACCCACGATGAACAATCTACCGGTGAGTCAGCCAGAACGGGACCGGCCTGCCAAGCGTCCCGCAGCCAATGCCAACCCGATCCTTCGATTGTTTGGGAGCATTTGGTTCGGCATCTTCCTGCTCAGCCTGCTGTTCATTTACTGCTCCGTGGGCAGCGCGTTACCCGCGGTGCGTCAACTGCCGGCATTGGAGATGACGGAATTCGAATGGTTTCACTGGTGGCCGTTCGACGTGCTGGTGGCGCTCTTCTGCATCAACATGACGGTGGTAACCGTACAGCGCATTCCGTTTCGACTGGTCAATTACGGGGTATGGACGATTCACACGGGCATTGTCGTTCTTGTGCTGGGAAGCTACATCTACTTTGGAACAAAGGTCGAAGGCGACACGGCCGTCTTCCGGCGACAGGTAGTGATCCAAGTGCCCGGAGCGTCGGAAGCCCGAGAAATCGTCGCGTTGCCGGGCAACAAGGTATCCGCGGCGGGCGACGGCGGCACCTGGCATTTCGAGGTTTTTGATACCAATACCGAGGCCGAGGCGCTTAACGCCGCCAACGAAGTCGTCAAAGCCTACGAGGTCTCGGTGATGGTCACGCCGCCCGAAGGGGAACGTTTCTTGCGTTACCTGTACGCCGGGCTGGAGGATTTCACACGTGATCTGATCCCCGGTATGGGTTTTGCGAGCAACGCCATAGGCCGACGGTTGGTCAAGGAAGACCTGAGCATGCGCCTGGCGTACCAGCCAACCACGACCTTTCACGTAATGGATACTTGGGCGCTGTACGTGCGCCGTCGCGGCGATGGAACGTGGGTCCAGCGCCCGATTTCCGGCCTGCCTCGTTACAACGATCGCATCGGATCGCGCGACATGGTGTTTCTCGAACCGGGCAGCACGCTGCCACTGCGCCCCATCGATCTCGAGGTGCCGCCTCCCCCCGGGGGCGACGTGCTGAGCGAGGCCACCGTGCGCATCACCGGGTATCTAAGGTATGCCCAGATGAGGCAGCAATGGCGCGAGGGCGCCTCGTTCCTGAACCCCGTGCTTCAGTTCACGGCGCTCGTAACCGGCGGCGAAAGCCAAGGATTCGAGCTCGTCGCGCTCGACCCCAACCAAAACACAACCCCCGGGGGCGGGGCGGAGTTCATCTGGCTTGAGGACAAATCGCAACTGGCCGACTTGCCCACCAACACAACGCCGCAACTCGACATCGAAGTGACCGCTACGGGCAAAAAGTTCTCCGTGGCCATTGGGGAAGACGCGGCGATCGGCCGCGATGGCCCTTTCCTTCCGATCGAGGGCACTGATTTCAAGTACCGCATCGTCGCCGTGCCGGACCGCCTCACCATTCCGGGCTCGGAGCGGACGGTTTCGGTCGCGATGGTCGAGGTTGAGTCTCCGGAGGGGCGATTCACCCGCATGGTGGCAGACCAGCCGGGCATGACCAAAGACTTGCACTCGACCGGCGACGAGGCATCGGCCGACCCCCACGGACGGACGTCCACCAAACCGGACGAACGATTGACCATGACCTACACGCCAAGCGGACCGCGATTCATGTTCGTCGGCCACCCCGACGGCAGCGTCACGTTCATCCACAACGGCGCCAAAGAGCGATTGGACACCCGGGAGGTCCATGTCGGCGAAACGATTCGGCTGGAGCAGGGCGCGTTTCGAATCGACGATCTGCTTACCAACGCGAAGCGCGAGGTCAAACCCTACATCGTCCCCAAGAGCCGCCGCCGCCGCAATATGGGCGAGATCTTTTCGATGATCCGTCTCGAAATCGGTAGCGGCGCGAGGGTCGAATCCCATTGGGTTCCGTTCAATCAGTACGCCTTTCCGGATGACCAGTTTCGCTACTCCGGCCGATTTGCGTATGAGCCGATCGAGTTTTCGCTCGCCGACGGTCGGCGTGCGGAGGTCTTGTTTTCGCGCCGGCAGTTGCCCCTACCCCATCCGGTCGCGCTGGATTCGTTCGAGTTGGATGAGCACGCCGGCGGCTACTCGGGCAGCGTCGCTACCATCCGCAACTACCTCAGCAGCCTGCGGTTTCTGGATCAGGGCCGATGGTCGGAGCCGATCCAGATTTCCGTCAACAGCCCGACGGAAAACGGCGGGTATTGGTATTTTCAATCCACCTGGGATCCACCGCGGGGGAAAGCCGGCGGCGGCATGAATTACACGGGGCTCGGAGTTGGCAACCGCAATGGCGTGTACATCCAACTGGCCGGCTCGTGCATTGCCGTTGCGGGCATGTTTTTCGCATTCTACATAAAACCGATCCTGCGGCGGCGAAGAGCCCAATTGGCCCGCGCCAAGGTCGCCCGCAGCGAGTCAACAGCCGATGAAACCATGGACGAATCCGAACCTCAAGAAACGGCGCCGGTATAGAGAGGTTGAGGGTTGAAAACTGAAGATGAAGAGGGAGAGGGAGAGGGAGAGGGGTCTCGGCGGGACGAATTGATCCTCGCGTAATGCTGTGCCGGATCCGATTCGCCGCGTCCATCAAACGGAGCTGATCATGTCGACACAACACCGATTTCGGGTTCGCGCAATCGACGTTATGGTCGTTGCGCTCATCGTTGGTTATGGCGGATACAAGGCGTCCACGCGTCCCAGCGCCGGAAGCAGTCCCCAATCCGGGTTCGAGCAGGCGGTGGACCTGTCCCCGCTGTATGAGACGGCGGTGCAGGCGGACGGGCGAATCCGCTCGTTTGAGAGCCATGCCCGGGCGTTGATCGGCCTGATTTCCGGTTCGCGACTGATCGACGGGCAATCCTACGGCTTCACCTACCTCGATTTGATTTTCCGACCGCAGTCTTATCTAAACCGAAAAATAGTCTACATCAAGAACAAGCTCGTCCGGGCGCAGTTCGCGGACACCCTGCAATCGCAGAACCTGATCGATCGCGACGAAAGCGAGGCCATTCGAAAAACCGGGTTGGTCTCGCCGACGATGCTCAACCACCCCGCCATCCTCGCGCTGCGGAGTCAACTCGGAAAGGACCTTATCCGAACCGCCAAAGACTCGGATGCCATCGAAACGGCGCTTCACGTGTCCAATGCCCGATTGCTGCTCGACCGCCTGCGCGTCCTCCCGCCGCAGGATGCCGATGCCGTCACGCCTTGGGCCTCAATGGATGAGCTGGCTGGCAATGCGGACATGCCCGGCGACGCCACGCATGCCGGGCTCGCGCCCAAGCCCGGCCCCATACCGGGAATCGACCCCGCGACGCAGGAAGGCATCGCCAAGGCCTGGACATCGCTCAAAACGGCTTGGCTCGCCGAAAACGCCGATGAAGTCAACACGCAGATCGCAACCCTCGCCAGGCACTTCGCATCGACCACGTCGGAGCTGTATCCCGCCGCCGGCCGGCTCAAAATGGAGAGCTGGTATTTCCGCAACAAGAGCATGACCTGGGTGTGGCTGGTCTACCTGCTCAGCGTTTTGCCGCTGCTGATGTCGCTGATCTACAAATGGGATCGCGCGCGTACGATCGGCATGGTCATGTTCGTCGTCGCGTTCGCCCTGCATACGGCCAGCCTGGGTATTCGTTGGTACATCTCGGGCCGCTGGCCGAACTCGAACATGTTCGAGGCCGTTACCACGGCCGCGTGGTTTGGCGGCGTGGGGGCGATCGTGCTCGAGTGGATCGCGCGCAAGACGGCATTCAGGAACATTTTCGCGCTGGGCTCGGCCGTGATGTCCATGGTCGCCCTTATGGCCTGCTACTACATGCCGGCCGTCATCGACTCGGCCATCCGCAACAAGATGGCGGCGCTCAACGACATTTGGCTTTACATCCACACCAACGTCATCATCTGGAGCTACGCGGTTATCGGGCTCGGCTGCATTCCGGCGTTGCTGATGCTGCGCCATCGTTGGTGCACGTTGTGGGACAGCGGGACCGTCCCGAAATGGCGGCTCTTTCTTCTTCCGATCGCGCTGGGCGTGTTGAACTACGCCGTCTGGATCCTGACGTTGGCGATCATCAATCCGACGCAGTACGGGCTGGATTCCCACGCCAAGATCGTGTGCACCGGAATGCTGGTAGGATCGTTGTCGATCGTCTTTCTGGAATTCCTGGCGGCGCGCGATCGTGCCGCGGCCGGCATCCGGGTGGAGCGTAGCGCCGCCGGCGGCGCCGCCGCATTGATCGGCGACGGTGGTGGATTCGCCCAACCGGAAAAACCATCGGCCGGCCAGGTGTTCGACGGAGCGACCATGGTGCTCGTCGAAGTCGCGTTCATCATGCTCTGGACCGGCACGGTCATGGGCGCAATCTGGGCGGACCATTCGTGGGGTCGGCCTTGGGGCTGGGATCCGAAAGAGGTATTCGCCCTAAACACGTTCATCATCTTCATCGTACTCGTGCACGTCCGGCTCAAAGTTCGCGACAAAGCCCTTTGGACGGCGATTCTGGCCGTGGTGGGCTTCGAGGTGATGTTGTTCAATTGGATCGTCGTTAACTTTATCATCACCGGACTGCACAGTTACGCCTGACCCCAAGTGGTCGGACTCAAGCAGAAGGAATCCAACCATTATGCCCCAAGAGGAGTTTCCGCGGCGTTTCGTCGACCCCAAGGACGTGCTGGACCGTTGGGAGGCTATCGAGCCCTACTTCGATTCGTTGCGCGATGCGGACTGCTCGACCGTCGAGGCGTTGACCCAATGGCTCGAACGCTACAGCGAGCTGGTGGCCTGCATTGAAGAAGTCGGCACGGATCGCCACGTGAAGATGACCTGCCAGACGGACGACCCCGAGCGCAAGGCCGCGTTTCTCGATTTCCTGGAAAACATCGATCCAAAATGCAAGCCACGCTATCAGGAGTTGGATACCAAGTACGCTAGCAGCGAGGCGGCCCGGGCGCTTCCGCAGGATCGCTACGGCGTACTCGATCGGGCCATCCGCGCGCGCGTGGCGGTGTTCCGCGAAGAAAACGTGACGTTGCAGACCGAGGAAGCCAAGCTGGCGCAGATGTATCAGGAAATCGGCGGCGCCCAAACGGTCATGTTCGACGGCAAAGAGCAAACGATGCAGATGCTCTCGCTCTACGCCGACGATGTAGATCGCAGTGTGCGCGAGGCCGCTTGGGTCAAAGAGACCGAGCGCCGCCTGCAAGACGTCGAGCGGCTGGAAGACATCTTCGACAAGCTGGTCGACCTTCGCCATAGGATGGCGTTGAACGCGGATTGCAAGAACTTTCAGGAGTACGCCTTCCTGGCCAAGCAGCGATTTGATTACACGCCGGAGGATTGTTTCGCCTTCCACGACGCCGTTGAGCGAGCGGTCGTTCCCGTGGCCCGCGGACTATTGAAGAAGCGCGCGGCTGCGTTGGGGGTCGATCCGCTTCGCCCGTGGGACGGCTCCGTCGACGTGCGCGGCCGGCCACCGCTTCGCCCCTTCAAAACGGCGGAAGAACTCTGTGATTCGACGTCGCGGTTGTTTCATCGTATTCATCCGGAGCTCGGCGCACAATTCGACGAAATGCGCAAGCACGCCTATCTGGACCTGCAGAGCCGCAAGGGCAAAGCGCCGGGGGGTTACCAGGCCACGTACGACGAATCGCGGCATCCCTTTATTTTCATGAATGCCGTAGGAACGCAGCGCGACGTGCGTACGCTCATCCACGAGGGCGGGCACGCCTTTCATTGCTTCGCCGCCCGGCATGACCCCATCGTCGCCTACCGCAGCAGCCCGATCGAATTCGCGGAGGTGGCGTCGTTTGGGATGGAAATGCTGTCCCTGGATTACCTGGACGAGTTCTACGATGGCGAAGACCTGGCCCGCGCGCGACGATCCCAACTGGAAGGCATCATTTCACTCTTCCCGTGGGTGGCGACCATCGACGCTTTCCAACATTCCGTCTACACCGCCCCCGAACACGACCACGACCAACGGCGGGCGTGGTGGCTGGAACTGCACGAACGCTTCGGTGGCATTGCCGACTACACCGGATACGAAGAAGCGCTCGCCTACAACTGGCAGCGGCAACTCCATCTCTATGAAGTGCCGTTTTATTACATCGAGTACGGCATCGCCAAACTGGGTGCCCTTCAGGTGTGGCGCAATGCGAAGCGCGATCGCTCCCAAGCCGTCGAGCGGTATCGCGCCGCGTTGGCCTTGGGCGGCAGCCGCCCGCTGCCCGAGTTGTTCCAAGCGGCCGGAGCCCGTTTTGATTTCTCCTACGAAACCCTGGCCCCCCTGATGGAACTGGTCAGCGAGGAGCTGGAAAAACTGCCGCAATAGTCAGCACACGGCTGCAACGCCGCCATGACGCCGGCCCAAAGCCGGCATGGCCGTGCAAGCCGGCTGGAGATGGAACGGATAGAGCCATGATCGCATCGACAGACAGGACCTTCTCCGCCATTCAAGGCAAGATCGACCGACAGCAGCCGCTGTCGCTGGAAGAGGGGCTGTTGCTCTACGAATCGGCCGATCTGTTCACACTCGGTGAACTCGCCGACGGACTGCGCCGAAGACTTCACGGCAACGTGGCGTATTATAACGTCAACCGCCACATCAACTACACGAACTATTGCGTCCTGCGCTGCAAGTTTTGCTCCTTCTACCGCCCGTTTGAGAAAGGTGGGGCATCGGGCTCGGTGCGCGGCGACGCCTATGAGCTTTCCGTCGAGCAAGTCGTCGCCCGCGCGGCAGACGCGTACGCGGCCGGCGCGACGGAGGTCCACATCGTCGGCGGGCTCCACCCCCGGCTTCCGTTTGATTACTATCTTGATCTGTGCAGCGGGATCCGCGCGGCCTGTCCCCACATGCACATCAAGGCGTTCACGGCCATCGAGATCATCCACTTCACGCGCGTGGCCAAACCGCGACGCACCATCGAGCAGGTGCTGCAGGAACTGGCCCAAGCCGGCCTGGGATCGCTGCCCGGCGGCGGAGCGGAAATCTTCGACGAGCGGGTGCATGATGAGGCGTTTCAGAACAAGGTCGGCGAAGCGGAATGGTTCGACGTGCATCGCGTCGCCCACGAATTGGGCATCCACACCAACGCCACGATGCTCTACGGACATGTAGAAACCCCCGCCGAACGCGTGCAACATCTGATCAAACTTCGCGAACACCAAGCCGAGAGCCTGCGATCCCGCAAGGCCCACTTCAACACCGTCATACCGCTGTCATTCATTCCCGACGGCAGCGAGCTGGCCCACCTCCCGGGGCCGACCGGTTTGGACGATTTGCGCACCTTGGCGCTGGCCCGGCTGATGTGCCACAACATCCCGCACATCAAGTCTTTCTGGATCATGCATTCGCCCAAGCTCGCGCAGGTATCGCTGGCCTGGGGCGTGGACGATCTTGACGGCACCGTCGTCTACTACGACATCACCAAGCGCGAATCCGGCGGCACCACCCATCAAGAGCTCTCGATCGACCGATTGCGCAGGATGATCCGTGAAGTGGGTTGCCGGCCGGTCGAACGGGATACGCTTTACCGCAAGGTGACGCGTGGCCCGGCGAATTGGCGGATCGAAGGGGCGCCGTGGACGGTCACCTACGCCGGCCCGAAGGAGCAACCGCGTACGCCTCCAACCACGATTCCCTTGGAAATCAGCGGATAGCGTCCGGCTTGAGATGCGATTCATCCACCACCCCCGCCGCGACACCGGGCGGGCAACGGTACCACCGCCCGACGGCCCGCGCCGGCGTTAATCCTTGAGCAGCTTGTTCACAAACGTCGCCACGCGGCGCGTAAGTTTCACGCCAATGGGCATGGCTTTGGCGGAAAGCTGGATTTTTCCGATCATGCCGTAACGTAAGGAGGCCGCGTCCGACGGCGCCAGATCGATCGTCACCTCGAAGTACGGCTCCGCCGCCTTGTGGTCGCGGGGATCGATGGCCACGTCTCCACCGCCAAGATGAGTCAAGGCCGTCAAGTGAATCTTGCGCGATCCAGCCGGTGCAACGCGGCTGATCGTGCCCAGCAGAGTGGTCGCAGGATCGGCCACCGGACGAAAGGCGACGACATCGCCGATCCGCGGTTCGACATCGGCCACTTCCTCCTCGTTGAGCATCGCATGCACCTGCCATTTCCCGGAAACGATGGTGGCGATGGGCTCGCCGGTGGAAATAAACCTGCCCAGGTCACGCGGGGTCATGCCGTCTACGATATGCCCCGAGCAGGGCGCCCGCAGAACCATGTCATGCTGCCGCGCTTGGGCCAGCGTCAGCGCATCCCGATGCATCCGCAACTCGGCTTCGGTCTTCTTAAGCAGGGTCGGATCGTACACGCGGTAGGCATCCATCAGGATTTGCGATGCCCTCAATCCGGCTTGCGCCGTCGCCACTTGCTCTGTGTAGTCGTCGTTGGCCAACTCCGCGATGACCGAGCCGCGCTCGATCTCTTGGTCACACCGAATCGACAGACGCTGCAGAAAGCCCGGCTCACGAGCGTGCGCGATCATTTCGCTCTCGGCCATGACAACGCAACGTGCTTTAACCGAGGAGGGGAGCGGAACCAGGAACGTGGCGGCCGGTAACAGCAAGAGCGCCAACACCCCGATCAAGACACCGCGTAGCCGCAGGTGGGACGTCTCCTCGGCGTGCCACAAATAGCGGACCAGCTTGGAAATCATGCCGTAGGCGGTGGACCCGACGTACACGCCGGCTAGAAGTATCCCGACCAGAAACACCTTGGACGCCAGAACGGCGGAGATGCCTAGCACGAGTAGAATGCGGTAGAGGGATGCGGCCACGCCAAACAACAACAACGTCACGCGCATGCGGCGGTCCGCCGGCTCATTCTTCGGTTCGATTCCGAAGATGATGCGTTTGGCCACGGCCGCGACGTGGGCAGCCGCCCGCGCCCGAAGATTGGGAATCTCGACAAGATCGCTCAGGATATAGTATCCATCGTAGCGCATGAGCGGATTGGCGTTGAACGCTACGGTGACAACCGTCGCAAGAAAGATCACGTTGTAGGCGGCACTGTGCAGCAATCCGGGGGCGCTCAGCGACCAGACTAACAGCGCCAACGCCGCGATCATGCTTTCAAAATACATGCCCGCCAGGCAGACATAGACGCGGTGGCGCTTCCTGCGGAAGCCCCATGAAGAAGTTGCGTCCATGTATGCACAGGGCGTGAAGAGGATCAGAAACGCCCCCATTTCGGGGACGTGACCGCCGTAATGCCGGCAGCAGTAGGCGTGCCCGAATTCATGGAACACCTTCAACCCCACGAGCGTCGCCCACATCAAGGGCAAGTTACCGACGACCAACAATCCCTGCAGCGGTTCCGAGAGATCGTGCCAGCGCCGAACCGCGATGGAGCCGGCGGCCAACATGACGACCACCCAAATCACAAAAAACGTCTTGCTGAAGACCCACTCGACGCGGCCGATGGTTCTATCCAAGAATGCACTCGGGTTGATCAGCGGGATTTTCAAGAACAGAAACCCGAAGAGTTTGGCCTTGCGCGCCGCGCGAAGCTTGACTTGATGGCGCCGGTAAAGTGTCCGATCATCCACGACCGGGAGATGGAGAAACCCGATGCGGTGCAATGACATGATGAACTGATAGAATGACTCCTCCGCGTCCGCATCCGCTTTGCCTTCTTCGACCAGCCCGCTGAAAATCGAGCCCAACGATCGGCTCGCCTCAATGCGGACGAAGACGTCATAATCCGCCGGTTCGAGGCGTTGGGTCAGAAACGTAATGGGATCGCGAATGATGTAGCACGGCTTGCCGCGAAACAGGTGCCGGGTGACTTCCAAATCCTCGCGCAGGCCCAACTGGACGTCACGCAACTTGTCCGCCAGAGTCGGCATCGCCTGTTGGGGGTTCGCACTCATAGCCAGAAGTTGATCCGGAGATAATCGATAACTTTGTGCAGCGCAATCCACCAGACCGGCTTGGTCCCGATGTGAACCCGAGCCACCCCCTCCATGCCCGGACGAATCCACGACTCGCGGCCATCGATGTCCGCTTCGGCGATGAAGACGTTGGCGGTCTTGCGTTGCTGTGCGGACGCCAGTACCCGAGCGATGCGAAATCCGCGCGTGCGGTCCGCCCGAGCGTAACTGGTAAACACACCCGTCAGGTCAGGCGACAGATTCGCCGACACGGCGTCGGGAACATGCAATTCCAACGTCCAACGGTCCAGCGGCGCGATTTCGAAAAGTGCCTCACCACGAAGCGCGACGCCCCCGATCCGCTTGCGCAGATCCCCCGCCACAACAACACCGGCAAAAGGTGCCCTGATTACCGCTTGCTCCATGCGCCGCTCGACGATGTCCAGCTTGGCCTGCGCTAAGGTGTGCTTGGCTCGCGCGAGTTGCACCTCAAACGGTTGGCCGTCGGCTCGCGCCTTGTCCATCGTCCGCTCCCAGACTTCCAGCTCTGCAAGCAACTGCGCGCGCCGCTGGCCCTGCTGGCGATCATCAAAACGACACAACACCTGACCCGCCTGAATCGAATCCCCCTCGACCGCGGCCGCCGCAACGATGACGCCGTCAAACGGGGCGGTGATGTGTTTTGTCTCGGCAGCCGTGACCACGGCATCGACGGCAAGATCGTAGTCGACGGTCCCAAAGGCAAACCATCCGGCCAGCACCAGAACGCCAACGACGACCGCCTTTCTGCCCCAATGGCCCACTTCCATGAGGGACGAGCCGGCCGCGTGGATCGAATCCCGCAGATGCCGCACCAACCCGCGGTTCGCCCGCTCGGTAAGTTGCAGGGCACCGGCAAACGGTTCTACACGCTTGCGTATTTGCTCCACATGCTCCGCCGTCAGCGGTCGGTCCGCACTCTGGCGAAGGCTGAGTATCGCCGTAATCTCGTTATGGGCCTTGAGTGGAACCGACGCCACGCCATCACCTTTGGCTATCGCATGCCAGTGTTTGTGGAGCCGAAATGCTTTGGCCGTACCCCCGCCGGACCAACCACCACCTCGCTGATAAACGATGCTTTCGCCGGCATCCAGGCACTCCTCCATCGCGGCGGTAAGACCGACCACACCGGGGCTTTGCTGACGCACCTGGTCTAGCCCGGAAATGGCCAAGATGCGCACGTGGCGGCGGCGGACCAATCCCAGGGCGACCTGCTCACACCCGAGCTTGTTGCGCAGCTCGTTGGTAATGGTGAACGCCAGCTCGTCCGTCGTTTCGCACGCGGACGCGTGCGACCGGGCTTGTATATCGCCCCGCGAAACCGAAGAGGCGGGGCCCTGCGCGGCGGCGTCGACGAACTCGACGGAGAATGAGGTGAGCCGGGTCAACGAGTCCAGCTTGGCCAGCGCG
>JBHHUB010000096.1:0-15093 GCA_046753625.1 Phycisphaerae bacterium
CTCTGGTGCGTAACGAGCCCGAAAGTTTAGGTGTGTCAAAGCACTAATCGTGTAGCCCAGCCGCCCCCGGCTGGAGCGCTGGCGACTACGTATTCACACTCGAGGGCGAGTGAGCCGCAACACCGATTTCAAACAGTTCATGTCCCAAGGAGTCAAAACGATGCTGCTCGTATTGGATTGGAAACTCAAAATCGTCGCCCTGTCCCTCGTGGCGACGTCCCTGCTCATCACTCCCGCCCTGGCCGAGTCGCCCGACGACCTGTTTCACCGGGCCTATTACCTCGAACGCGAGCAAAACGACCCAACCGCGGCCGCGAAGCTCTATGAGCAAGCGCTCGCGGGGCGCGGGCTTGGGGCCGATCTGCGCCAAGACGCCGAGATGCGTCTGGCGGGCTGCCGGGAAGACATCGCCAGCCGCGATCTTGCGAAGCTGATGCCGCCGGATTCCTTCGCCTACGTCGAAATTGGCCCCGTCGGCGAGCAAGTCAAAACGCTGCTCGACCAGCTTGGCATCTTGGGTGCCGATGGCAGGACCGCCGCGCCGGGCCAGCCCCTTGTGGCCGTTAGTCCCTTGCTCGTTGACGAACTCCTCGGATTCCAAGGGGCCGCGATTGCGATCAACGGCATCAATCCGGCCGACGGCGAGCCCGCGGGCGTGCTCGAGACCGTCTTGCCGGCCGGTGGCGACCCACAAGCGCCCATCGGCGGATTCGCGACCTACTCCGTTGAGGATGAAGCCATCATCACGCTGACGCATCGTCTGGTCGTCGTATCCAAGTCGCGCGCGTTGATCGAAGGTGTGGTGAGGCGCCTCGGCCAATCGGGCACGCCGTCGCTGGCCGATCAGGATTTCGCGGCCCGCATCGCGCCGCAACGAGGCGAATCGTTGCTGTCGTTTTTTGTACGTACCGAGCCGATCATGCCCATGATCCAGGGACTGATTGCGGACGCGGCCTCGCACGATCCGGAATTGGCCATGGTCAACGTCATGGTCGACCTGAAGAGCATTCGATCCCTCTCGGGGCATGTGGGTTTCAGCGACGCAGGGTTTTCCGCGGCCGTGCAGCTTGAACTCGACAAAGGCCACCGGAGCATCGTGTTTAACCTGATGCGCACACCGCCCATCGACGCCGAAACGATAGAGCACGTTCCCGCCGGCGCCGCGGCCTTCGCCCTGGCGAGCTTCAGCGGGCTGAGCGAGGCGTACCATGCCGGTGGCGCCGTGGCCGGCGACGATGGACAAGTCGTAACGGGGATGGACTATGGTCGCGAATTCTTCGCGAACATCGCGAGCGTGGCCGTTTTTGCGATGCCGTCAGGTAGTGATCCATCCGGGCCGACCAGCCCCGTCCCCGATGTGGCGGCCGCGATCGTCGTGAACGACCCAAGCAAGTCGGAGCAATTGTGGTCCCAAATCCTCGGGCTGGTCAGCATGGCTTCCGGGGCGCCGACCCAGGAGGGTCAGGCGATCACGATCCAGGGGGAACCCGTTCGCGTGTATCCCATCAAAGACAAGCTGGACCTGCACTTCGCCACCGTGGGCCACAGCGTTCTGGTGGCGACGAGCCGATACGCGATGGCCCGATCCATCAAGACCGCCGCCGGTGGCGACTCCATTCGCAAGGATGCGGCCTTCGCCGAAAGCCTGGCGCGCGTCGGCCCCGCCACCACCAAGGCCCTGTTCGTTCATCCGGGGCGATGCCTTAAGCTCGCTTCCAAGTTCATGTCCGACGGCGAGCGAAAAGAGGTCAAGCCGTTTCTTCCGATGCTCGATGCCACGGTCGCGTCGCTCGTGGTCAACCATTCCAACGAGCGGCTCGAAGTGGCGCTCGGCGTGTCCAATCTGCCGCACATCGGCGGGGTGCTCGGACAACTCATTGCGGCCGAAAAGCACGGTGATGTGCTACGGCGGGCGACTCGCGAGGCCGTCGCCCGCAAGGACTGGGCCGAGGCGCTCGCCCGGGTCGACGAAATGCTCGCCGGCCGGCCGGCCGACGCGGCGCTGATGAAAAAGAAGTTCAAGATTCTGGTTCTGGCGGACCGGCCGGACGACGCTCGAAACCATGCCAAGGATATGTACGCCGGCGTCAAGAACGACGCCATGGCGCTGAACAATTTTGCCTGGTCGCTTCTGACCGACAGCCCTTTCGAAGGCCGGTTCAATGAATTGGCGCTGACGTTCGCCGAGCGGTGCAACAAAATCGAAACGGACAACTGGATGTACGTCGACACGCTCGCGCTGGCCCGGTTCGTCAACGGCGATGTAGAGTCCGCCGTTGAACTGGAAACCAGGGCGGTTGAACTGGCCGGGAAAAACGCGAGCCCCCAACTCCTTAAGACCCTGGACCGGTTCGAGACGGCATTGGCCGACAAGCCCGAGTCGCTTTCGCTGAGATAAGCCCGGGCCGAATCCCCTATGGACGAACCGGCCGGGCCGCCCGGTCTCGAAAGACCCAGGTCGCGCCGATCAGCAACATGAGCGCCATGGCCGTAGCGCCCCAGCCGGAGGCCGTCGGGATCGGGTTGTCCTGTGCGACGGCCAGCATCGTGCCCACCTCGTTGGCGTCGCTGTGGGCGATGGCCAGATCGTTTCGGCCGTCGCCGTTCAGGTCGCCGACGACGATCGCCCGGGGTTGGGCCGCCGTGGCGTAATGGGTCGCCAAACCAAACGTGCCGTCGCCTTGGCCCGGAAACAGGGACACCGCGGAAGAGCTCATGTAGGGTAAGGCCACATCGGGCACGCCGTCGCCGCTGAGGTCTTTGCAGACCATGCTGAAATGATCGTTCGAGGCGTCTGTTGAAATCGGTGGCGCGAACGCGCCGCTGCCATCGTTGAGAAACGTAAGAATGGCCCCGTTGAGCAGCCCGGGGGTTGACGGATCCGAGGCCGAGACCACAAGGTCTTGATCGCCGTCTCCGTCCAGATCGCAAGCGTCGACGGCTCGTGGAAGCAGGCCGGTTGCGTATGCGACATTGGACGCGAAGGTGCCGTCGCCGTTGTTGATCAGCACGTAGAGCCCGAAGTTGAAGAACTCGCCCGCGAAGAATCGGCCGCCGCACGAAATTGCCAGATCGACTGCATTATCGTTGTTCAGATGCGCGGCGACGATCGTAGTGCAACGCTCGCCGTCGAGTGTGATCGTCTGCGGCGCCGCGAAGGCGCCACTCCCATTGCCGCCAAGGACAGACACGGTGCCCATCGCCGTGCCGAGCAGAAAGTTGACGATCGCCAGATCTGGCGAGCCGGAGTTGTCGTAGTCTGCAACGGCGATGGCTTCCGGATTGCTGCCCGCGGGATAGGGTACGCCGGATGCGTACGCTCCGAATCCATCGTTGAGAAAGACACGCACCTGGGCGTCGTCGAAGTTGGTCACGACGGCATCCGGCGAAAGATCGCCGTTCAGATCGGCCACGCTGACGGCGCGAACGCGGTTACCGGCCGGTTCGGGGGCCGATGGTGTCAGAGACCCGTCACCACTTCCGGTCAACAGAAGAATGGATCCGTCGAGGAAGATTGGAAACGGCGTGCCGACGTTGGCCACCACCAGATCGAGGAATGCGTCGCTGTCCACGAATCCGGATGCCATCGCCCAGACACTATCGCCGCCGCCGACACGCGGAAAGCCTTGAACCGCGCCGTTGCCGAGACCGCGAATCAACGCGGCGAATCCGGTCGGCCCCGCGATCCCGCCCTGCAGGCGTACCAGATCGGCCGGGGTGTCGCCCATGAAATCAGCACACGCGATCGGGCCGCTCGCCGGTGGCGGGTCGAAATCGATCGGCGTGTCGAAAACGCCTCCACCGAGCGAAAGCGCCACCCCCGCTCCGGTGACCACGTCCGTTGCGGAATCGCCGTTGAAGTCGAAGCATCGCACCCAATCATCGGTAAGTCCTGTGGTCAGCGGCGTGACCTCAAACGTGCCGTCTCCTACTCCCGGCCACACTTTGGATCCGGTAACCAGATCGAGATGCGCATCGGAATCCAGCAGGCAGAGTTCCGCCCTTGCGCTGATCGGACCCACGCCCAAGGACGGCTGCGCGGTGAAGACGGCGAATCCGTTGTTCTTGAACAGGTAGGGTTCCTGATTCCCGATGGCGATGATGTCCTGATCTCCGTCGCCATCGACGTCACCGGCGAGGATGTTGTTGATCAGATCGCCGATGCCCGTGAAGATCGACGGGGCGAACGTCCCGCTTCCGTTGTTCAGGGCGTAGGACCAGCCGAATCCGAATTGATCGGCCGAGGCCAGATCCAGATCCTTGTCGCCGTCGAAGTCCGCGCACACGACACGCACCGGGTCCGTGCCGACGGGAATGGTCGCGCCGGGAACATACGTGCCATCGCCCACGTTGACGAGCACAAAAAGATTATTGGGCGCAGCGCTGGCCAGGATCAGATCCGGCGCGCCATCTCCCGACACGTCGCAAATCGCCACGTCGCTGGGGGCATTGGGGACGACGTACGTCATCGAATCCTGGTAATCGCCTCCGCCCGGATTGAGAAACACCGCAGCGCTGCTTCCATGCCACTGGTCGGCGGCGAACTCGCCTGTATTGACCACGACTAGGTCCAACTTGCCGTCCGCGTTGAGATCCGCGAGCTCAACCGCGCCGGGCCGGTGCCCGATCGCCAGGGCGCGGCGTGCGTCGAAGTGAAACGGCGCTGCATCGGCCAGGCTGGGCCATGCGAGCAAGACCGTCACAAATAGAAAACGCCGTGCATGTGAACCAAAACGTGCAACCAGCATAGCTTCCCTCCCGGATGTCGGCGGGCGGATGGAGTACGGGTCTGGGCGGGTCCACCGCGCACAACCTCCCCCCTGAGAAAAGGATCAACGACCCGCAACGTGTAGCATAGCAACGCGATACCACGAAAACAAGGATTTCGTGGCAATTGGTTCATCTGCCCATCTGCCAGGAAGCGTGCGAAACGACCCGTTGGGATCGGTATGCCGACTCAGAGCCGCGGGCGCGAGCCTGCGGACCACGCCCGCCAGCACATCACCGCGTTTGCGCGAGTCCGCGTGGGTGTTAGACGGGCGACTCGGAATACCGGGCCACAACCACCGCTACCGATGCTTGCGGCCGGCCTTCTTCTTGGCTTTGGCCTTGCCCGATGCACGCTTCTTGGCGGGCGCACGTTTCTTCTTGGCGGCTTTTCTTTTGGCAGTTCTGCTTGGGCCCGCGGCTTTGCGCTTGACCGTTTTCTTCAGTTTCTTCTTGGCAGCGGCCTTCTTCCGGGGGGTGGCTTTCTTCTTCGCAGTCCGAGCGCCGGGCCGCTTGGCGGCCGACTTCTTGGTTTGAGCCTTCTTCTTCTTCTTCTTGGATGGGCGCTTTTTTCCCGTGCTCTCTACGGCACGCTTGCGGGCGGGGCGCTTTTTGTCCGGCCCCGAGGATTCTCGCGTGATTTGTGCCTGCGCCGCGGCCAATCGCGCTACCGGGACGCGGTAGGGGCTGCATGAAACATAATCCAACCCCACGTTTGCAAAGAACTGGATGGAAGCCGGATCGCCGCCGTGCTCGCCGCAGACGCCGAGCTTGATCCCGGGCCGTGCCAACCGGCCATGGTGACAGGCGGATTGCACCAGTTGGCCGACCCCGGCCGTGTCGATTGTCTGAAACGGGTCCGCGGCGAAGATGTTGGCGTAGTCTTCGTCCATATACTCCGGAAAAAACCGCCCCGCATCGTCGCGCGACAGCGCCATGGTCATCTGCGTCAGGTCGTTCGTGCCAAAGCTGAAGAATTCGGCGACGGCGGCCATCTCGCCGGCGACGAGCGCCGCCCGAGGCGTTTCGATCATCGTGCCGACGAGGTACGCAACGTCACTGTTGCGCTCGCTGATGATTCCATCCGCGATTTCGTGCGATTGGGCTATGAGAATGGCCAGTTCGTGCGCGTCGATGCACAGCGGAATCATGATTTCCGGGAGCACGCGGACGCCTCGCGCCGCGCAGTTGACGGCCGCCTCGATGATGGCCGCTACCTGCATTTCGAGAATCTCCGGAAACGTGATCGACAAACGGCACCCGCGATGCCCGAGCATGGGGTTGGACTCGTGCAGTTGATCGACCCGTCGCTGGACGTCTTCGAGCGTTATGTGGATCGCGGTGGGATCGTTGGGGTCGTGGCCTTCATTGAGATCGCTGACGACATCCGCCTGCCCCTGTGGGTTGTCGTGGTGGGGCAGGAACTCGTGAAGTGGCGGATCGAGCAGGCGAATGGTGACGGGTTTGGCGTCCATCGCCTCAAAGATGCCTTCGAAATCCTCCCGTTGATGCGGCAGCAGTTTGGCCAACGCTCGCTTGCGCTGATCGACGGTCTGCGCCAGAATCATTTCCCGCATGGCCCGGATGCGTTCCGGCTGTGATGGATCGAAGAACATGTGCTCGGTGCGACACAGACCGATGCCCTCGGCGCCGAACGCCACCGCTTTCCGTGCATCGGCGGGCGTATCCGCGTTGGTGCGCACCTTGAGCCGTCTCCGTGCATCACACCAGCTCATGATGGTTTCATATTCCGGCGGCGCGTCGGGCCGGTCGAGGGCGATTTCACCCCGAAAAATCGTGCCGGACCCGCCATCCAGCGTGATGGCGTCTCCTTGGGAGAACGCGGCCCCATTTAGGGACATGGAGTTGGCACCATAATCGACGATGAGATCGCTGCATCCGACGATGCAGCATTTGCCCCAGCCGCGCGCCACCACCGCCGCATGTGACGTTTTTCCGCCGGTCGCCGTCAAAATACCCGCCGCGGCATACATGCCGCCGACATCTTCGGGGGACGTCTCTTTGCGCACCAAAATGGCCGTCTCCCCCCGACCGGCCATCCGCTCCGCTTGTTCGGCGCTGAACGCGATTCGGCCATACGCCGCGCCCGGCACCGCTCCGATGCCCGTGCCGCATTTCTTCGCCGCCAGCTCTTCCCGCGGTACGTTGGGGTGGATCACAGGCAGGAACAATCGCTCCACGTCTTCCGCCGTAATGCGTGCGATCGCTTCGTCTTTGGAGATGACCGGCCGCCTCGCGGGCCGGGCGTACGCCTTGGGCAAACGCCCCAACGCCACAAGCCGCTTGGCCTGAGCTGCGGTAAGCAGTCCGCTCGTGGCCTGGTCCACGGCAATCCGAAACGCCGCCGCCGGTGATCGTTTTCCGGTGCGGCACTGCAACATGTACAGGGTTCCGCGTTCGATCGTGAACTCCAGGTCCTGCATTTCCTTGTAGTGAACCTCGAGTATGACGCGCACCGCTTCGAGCTGATCGTACACGTCGGGCATGAGTTCGCGCAGCGACACCAACGGCACCGGCGTCCGCACGCCCGCCACGACATCCTCGCCCTGGGCGTTGATCAGCAGATCTCCATAGAAGCAAGGCTCGCCCGTGCTCGGGTCCCGCGTGAAACAAACGCCCGTCCCGCAGTCGTCGCCCATGTTGCCGAAGACCATCCGACACACGTTGACGGCCGTGCCATTAAGCCCCGAAATATGTTCGACGCGCCGAAAGGTGACCGCTTTTTCCGACATCCAACTTCCGAACACGGCGTCGATCGCCCCTTTGAGTTGCTCGAACGGATCCTGAGGGAATTCTTCCCCGCCATGGTCCCGGTAGATGCGTTTGAACAGGGCGACGGTTGCCTCCAATTCCTCCGAGTTGACGTCCGTGTCGACCACCGACTCGGAATCGCTACGTCCGAGCCGCCGCCGCGTCTGCGTATCCTTGATGCCTTCGAACGCCTCGTCGAACAGCGTCCGGTCTAAACCCTTGGCGGTCGCTCCGTACATCATGATGAACCGGCGGTAGGAATCGAACGCGAATCGGCGGCTCGACGATACCCGCGCCAATCCCTCGACCGACGTATCGTTGAGTCCGAGGTTCAAGATGGTTTCCATCATGCCCGGCATCGATTGCGCCGCGCCCGAACGGACCGACACCAGCAGTGGATCGTCTGCGCCCCCCAGCTTCTTGCCGCTCAGTTTCTCCAGCCTGGCGAGCATGGCGCGCGTCTCTTTTTCCAGGCCGGTCGGCCAGGCGCCTCCGTGCTTGTGAAACGAGGCGCACGTATCCGTGGTGATGGTGAAGCCGGCCGGTACGGGCAGGCCGATCCGCGTCATCTCCGCGAGCCCCGCGCCCTTGCCGCCAAGCAGCGCACGGTCGGCCCCGCTGCCATCCGCCTTGCCGCCGCCGAAAAAATAGACCCAGCGATTCGTCCTTGCCATGGGGATGATTCCTTTTGTTCCGCGCCAATGATTTTTCGCCCGATGGATCATAACGCCGGTACGCCGGACACGGAAGGCGTATTCCGGGCCAAGCCGAACCGCGGCCGCCCAAGAAACGGCATCACCGGCGCAATAGGGTGCCGCGGTTGCCACAACCACCACGCCCAACCGCGCGGCATCGCATGTTCCAGTCGGTCAGCACCGGCAGCATCACCGACAAGATGCCCGTACCACACCGTCTCAACAGGCTGCTAGCCCATGAGTTTCTTCGACAAGCGCGGTTCATGCCCCATCATGTGGGCGATGTCGTAATCTAACAGGCGAAACACGCCGGTGGGTCGGGCCGACCAGGATCCGCTTCGCAGTACCTGCAAGGTTTCCTCCGAGACGCGGCGGCGTTCCGGTCGCGGCTGGGCGCAGGCGTCGCAGATCAACCCTCCGTCGTGCGCGGAAAAGTAGGCGAGCCCTTCGTCGGTCGAGCAATGGACGCAGGCGTCCAGACGAGGCATCGAACCGATGCCGCACAGCAACGCCCCTTGATACCGGACGACGGCGGGCAACGGCTCGTCTGATTGCGCCAACGTGGCGATCGTGTCGATCAACGCCTCGAACACGTCCTCGTGGGGGTCCCAATCTTCCGTCAGCGCGGTCGTGATTTCCGCCAAATACATCGCCGCGTAGAGCCGACTGAGGCTCGCTCGAAGCCCGGACGGCAAACGCGTCTGTTTCCATTCGGTCAGGGTTGCCAACGCCTTCGGTCGTGGCCCCCGCGCGGAAAACGTTACCGTTCCGATTTCCAGCAGGTCGATACCTGCGGCGAATCGCTTCTTGGTATTGCGGCGCACGCCCTTGGCGATCGCGCGGATTTTCCCATGCCTGCCGGTAAAGAGCACGACGATCTGCGACGATTCCGAATACTCGAGCCGCCGGAGGACCACACCACGGTCGGAATAGATGGCCATGGTCGGCATCTTAGCGTCGATTGCAGCTTCCGGCGCACCGGCGACACCCGGTCATCGCTGCCCCGATCCCGAGATCGCCAACGATTTCAAGGAAGTCCATCAGCAAGGCCGTCGTCGCGAGCGGCGAAGCAAACCCCGGTAGGTTGTCTCAAGCTCGCGGATTTGATCATCAAGCACGGTGTTCCGTCCCGTGTAAGCGTGTGGCGCACGGGCGAGCTCGACGAACCACTTGACGACGTTGTCAAAGTCGTTGAGGTTGACGTACTCCGGCCCGAGCTTCTTCAGCTTGCGGTTGACGTTGTGGTAATTACCCAACGCGATGCACAACCCGGTCGCGTCGTACCCGAGGCTGCAATAGGCCGACGATTCACAGGTCCCGCCGTCCATCAGCTTGCGCTGATAGCGAAACTGCTTGTCCGCGCGCGCGAGCTCCCGCGCGATGCCGTGGACATAACCCGTGACCGCCGGGGTGAACGCGCTCGCCCGGTCTCCGACGCGCAGGATCGGCCCGTCGCCCATCTTGGCATCGACGAGTTCCGAGCTGGTTTCCATGGCCACCACGATGCATTTGGCCGGAATCGTCTTTTTTCGGGCCGCGGCGATCGCGCCGATGAATCCGACCTCCTCCGCTCGCGTGAACAGAAAGTAAGCGTCGCAAGCAAACCGGCTGCGTGCCAGCCGATCGATGCACGCAACCATCGCGGCCGCGCCGGCCAGATCGTCGCACGCACGAGCGTAGATGCGCGAACCGCGAATCCGAGGCTCGGGAAAATCCCACATGCCGATCGTCCCGGGGGGTAGCGCGTGATCGACATCGACCCGCGCCGTATCCACGCGCCGGATGCCGTGGCGCAATACGGTCGTCACCGATCGGATCCGACCCTTGATCCATCGTCCCGCCAGGTCGAAGCGTACCTGGCTTCCCACGAAGTATTCCTCGGGAACGCCGCCGCGCCAGAACGCGCGCACGCTGCTCTTTCCGACGGTCCGATCCACGACGAAACCGGGATGATCGAGGTGGGCGGTGATGCACACGGGCCGCTTGACGCGCCGCGTCCCCCGCCGCACGCGCACGAGCAGGTTGCCCGCCGAGTCACGCGTGACGTCGGTGAGTTTGCGGCGTCCGAGAAAGCGATCCAAATAAGCCAGAACCTGATGCTCGGCGAACGGCGCCGTCGGTATGGAAAGCAGGTCAATCAGAATCTTGCGACTCATCGTCATGGGTGCCATTGCACTGACCTTCCTTGTCTTGCGCATACGCCGGGGCGCAGCTCCGCCGCCCTCGGCCGGGCAAACACAGCGGAGGACCGCTGGGCCAAACCCGAGCCACCCATCGAATCAGCGCGCTCGCCGCCCTAGCCCGGCTGTTTCATTCGAAGCATGAAGAAGGCTACCAGAATCACCAAGTTCAGGGTAACCACGCCGCCGCCCAGGAAGAAGCCGAGCCAGGACAGCTTCGGGCGGTCGTTGACCCGCTGATCCGCACTGTTGTACCCGAGGACGCACGCCGCGATGCCCGCCAATACCGATAGGCCCACGCAAGCCAGCAACGCCACCACATAGGTGTTTTGCCGGTAGACGATTTGTCGAAGGTCGAAGTTGTAATTGCGCATCACGATCATCACCGCGGCCAATAGGGGCAGGATGGACCCCACGGCCGTCGCGGCGGCGTAGCGGGCCTGGACGTCGAATCGCCGTAGTGATCTGACTCGTCTCATTTAACTGCGCCCCACGAAAAAAAACACCTCATGAACCAGGGGTTAAGAAAGTACGGCATCGCTTTTTGCACCCGGCAACAGGCCGGCCCATAGCCGGCCCAACACGGGTGCGTAACACGTTCGGCGGCTTGGGCGCCGTTCTCTTCTGCAGCCTTGCAGGCTGCAACCTCAGCGGACGAACCCAGCAACCTCAACGGGCGAACCCGGCAATCACGACCGCTGATTCCGGTAACGTGCCGGCGCGACACAATATCCCAACACCTACGTACTATCGTCACATCTCGACCGCACGCTGTTGCAAACCGCGACAAGAGGCCGCCGACTCCGCTCGCCGGAACGCCTACTCGGAGCGCCAGAAGCGCGGCGAGAACAGTACCACGATGGCGAACAACTCCAACCGGCCCAGCAGCATCAGGGTGCTCATGACCAGCTTGCTCGGGGCCGAAAACCACACGTAATTCTGCGTCGCGCCCACCCGAGCAAATCCCGGTCCGACGTTGTTCAGCGTCGCGGCCGCCGCCGTGGCGGACGTGGTGAATCCCGCGGCGGCGTCCCCTTCAAAAAGGTGAATCATGCCCGATCCGACGCAGAACAGAACGACGATGCCGAGGATATAGACCAGCGTCCCGACTTTGAGATCGTTGTCGATCGGGGACCGGCCGATGCGCGTGGCACGCACGACATGATGTCGGTAGGCGTGCTCCAGTTCGGCCAGGATCACCTTGGCGGCAATGAGTATTCGGACCACTTTGATGCCCCCGCCGGTGGAGCCGGCGCAGCCGCCGATGAACATCAGGCACAGCAGCGTCGCTTTGGCGAGAAAACCCCATTGGTCGGAATCGGCCGTGCAAAACCCGGTCGTCGTTTGAATCGAAACCACCTGAAACAGCGCGTCACGCAGCATGAGGAGCCACGAACCGTACGGGGCGCCCGCGGGGGGTGATCGCAACAGGCTGAACATCACCAAGCCCGTGGCCACGACGATCACGCCCAGATAGAGGCGCAGCTCGGGATCGCGCACGACGTTGCGGTAATCTCTTTGGATGAGCCGGTGGAACAATCCGAAGTTCATGCCCGCCAGCAGCATGAAGAGGATGATCACCACGTGCACGGCGCTCGAGTCGAAACCGGCGACGCTGCTATCGACCGTGCTGAAGCCGCCGGTGGCCAGGGTGGCAAAAGTATGGCAGACGCTGTCAAACCAGGTCATGCCGCAGAGGCGCAGCGCCACAACTTCGATAGCCGTCAAGCCGGTATAGATTAGCCAGAGGATCCGCGCGGTGTCCTGGATGCGTGGTGTGACGCCTTCGGGCGTCGGCCCGGGCGCTTCGACCTTATAGATGCGCCGCCCACCGACCCCGAGCATCGGGAGCACGGCCACGAACAAGACGACGATCCCCAGCCCGCCGAGCCAATGCGTCATGGCGCGCCATAGCAGCAAACCCCTCGGAAGCGTGGCCAACGATTCAACGATGGTCGCGCCCGTGGTGGTCAACCCGCTCATCGCCTCAAAATAGCAGTTTACGCCGCTGTCGAAATTGTGGGCGTCTTCGGCCGCATTGTCACGCAGCAAGCCCCAAATGAAAAATGGGGCCGCCGCCAGCGCGGCGCCCACGATCCAGCTCATCGCGACCAGCAGGAGCGCTTCGCGCTGTCCCAGCGTGCCACGGCCTTTCTGGCGTACGGCCAGCAGCCCGAATGATAACATGAATCCGCCCGCAGCGCTGAGGAGCAATCCGGAAACCTCTCCGGAGGCTTGCGAAATGTTCAGCCCATGCTCGATCCCGGAAAACGCGCCCACGCCGAGGATCAACAGGCTGAGCACACCCATCAACAGGCCCAGATGCCGACAGACGATGCGGAGATCGACGCTCATTTGGCGACAAAAACCTTGCGCAGTTGACTGTGTACGCCCACCGGCGCAATCACCAGCAGGGTGTCGCCCGACCGGACCTGATCCTCGGCGCCGGGGACATAAACCCGGTCGTCGCGACGAATCGCGGCGATCATCGATTGCGGCGGAAGTTTGATGTTACGCAGCTCGTGCCCGAGGATCTTGGCTCTCTTGTGCGGATGGACTTCGTATACCGCCGACGATCGGTCGGCAAACGTGGCCACCGACCGGACCGGCCCGACGTCGATGACGCTGAGAATCGCGTTGACCGCCACGTTGCGCGGGCTAAAGGTAAAATCGATCTTAACGTGCTCGAGCAGGTGGATGTACTTGGTGCGCTGCACCACCGCGATGACCAGTGTCGTGCCTCGGGCCTTCGCCTGCGCACATCCGAGAATGTTATGCTCATCATCATCCGTGGCCGCGATAAACACGTCGGCTTTGTCGATCTGCTCATCGGCAAACGTGGTTGAGTCCGTCGGGTCTGCCACGAGCACGGTCACATGGCTCAGCTTGCCGGCTAATTCCTCGGCCCGAGCGTGGTCGTTGACGAACAGCCGAACCGAGAAAAGCTTGCTCTTGAGCCGCCGCGCCAGCCAGACCGACGTGGATCCTCCACCCATGATGGCGATGTGCTGACGCTTGTCTTTTTCTTTGCTGAACAGCTTGCGGGCCGATTCGAAGCTCTTCGTCTCGCCGATCACCGTCACCCAATGCCCCTCGTGAATCTCCGTAGCGGCCTGCGCGATGTGCGGGCCGGCCTCATCCTCCACGGTCGCCAGGCGAACGGACGGCGGAAGCGTCAGATTGGATAGCTTCTTGCCTTCAGCGCCCGACCCGGGCATCACCTTGAGCCGCTGCATGAGCAGTTGACCGCGCGAAAAATCCTCCAAGGCAATCGATCCGGGATTGCGGATCGCCCGCCCGATCTCCAGAGCCGTCAAGTGTTCCGGGCAGAGCATTTCGTCCACGCCCAGGTGCTCGGCATACCGGGTCGAACGAAGCGCAAAATTGGCCGTATGGTGAACACGCACAATGGTCCGCTTGGCGCCGATCTGCTTGCCGAGCGAGGCCGATAGCAGATTGATTTCATCAACGTCCGTGGCGGCCACCAGAAGATCGCACTTCTCGCACCCGGCTTCACGCAGCACGTCCACGTGGGCGCAGTGCCCCACGAGCGTACGCACATCCAAGACGTTGCTTACCGCGCGAAGCTTGTCCGGGGACAAGTCGATGACGGTGACACCGTGCCCGGCCGTGGAAAGCACTTCGGCCGCGTGGCTGCCGACCTCACCTGCGCCGCCAATAATCACGTTCATCGTGAAAACCGTACCCGTTGAACCGCGCCAGTCAAACCGAACCCATCTCCGACCGCCCGATGATACCCGCGTGTCCCATCCCAAGCCACCGCGCGCGACCGCCGGTCCCGCGTCCATCGCTTCATGGCCTTGAAGCTCGACGCGCCGGAAGATTCTTGTGGTATGCCAGGCGGCTTACGGTTCGTCGTCTTCGGTGGATTCCTTCTTGCGGGATGGAATTGTGTCGCCGGTGTCATCGCGGTCGAGTCGTTGGGCGACGACCTCGGACGCCAGCAAGGCGCTTGTGCCGTTGATCTGTTGGATCAAACGATGCGAGCGTGCCAACGCGGCACCATCGAAATCCCAAAGCGTCGGTTCGCTGACCAGCAGAATCCAGTTGGGATTGTCCGCATGGCGCGCCGGCACCGGACGATAGCGAATCGTGTCGGGGAGCGCAAATGTCAGGGAAAGGGATTGGCCGCGCATCTCCTCCACGGACGCGGGCCATCGACCGTAGTCCCGTCGATACGCGACCGTCGCTTGTTGAACCTTGCCCGTAACATCCCGCCACACGCTCGGGTCCAGCGACTCGGCTTCCTCCATCTTCGTAAACCCGACCGCTGCGGAAATCGGCTTGGAGGGAACCCGCACGGTTGCGCTGGAGCCGGAGAAAACACCGAAATTCGTGCCGAAGACAAGCACCCAGCCGACCAGCGCCGCCAGTGAAAGGGCCAGACCAACCGCCGCAAGCCCTTTGCGGGCGCCGGAATCACGCGGTCGCGTGAGCGCATAAGCCCCGGCGACGATGCCGATGGCTTGCGCTACCAGCGGCACAAAGAACATCAGGCCGGCCACGAGTGCAACAACAGATGCCGTGGCTCGTCCCACGGGGTCTGAGTCCGGCTCGGTCGCCGTGGGGGATCCGGCCGGCGCCGGCCCGGCAAGCTCCCCCGCACTGGAGGGAGAGTCCTGCGGCGGTGGCGTTCTCGACCCGCAATTCGGACATCG
>JBHHUB010000097.1:0-15077 GCA_046753625.1 Phycisphaerae bacterium
CGAACTCGCAGAGCACGCCTGCTTCAGCGAGGTGGCCCACCTGCTTATTCACGGGGAGCTGCCCAACGAGCGCGAGCTGGCATCGTTTCGAGAGCTGCTGGACGGTTTTCACGGCCTGCCCACCGCCGTGGTCGACGCCATACGTACGATCCCCACGCCGACGCCCATGATGGACGTGTTGCGTACGGGGGTTTCCATGGCAGGCCACTTTGATCCCGTCAGCGGCACGTCCATGGACGATCTAAAGAAACGCGCGGTGTGGCTGATGGCGGTCTGCTCGGACATCGTGGGGGCGAGATTCCGACTGCTCGGTGGCCACGAACCCGTCGCACCCAAGCCCGGCCTGTCGCACGCCGCACAGACGCTCTACATGTGCCACGGGACCGACCCGGACGAAACGTCGGTCCGGCTGCTCGATCTCACGCTCGTCCTCTATGCCGAACACGAGTTCAACGCGAGCACGTTTACGACCCGCGTCATCGGCTCGACCACATCGGACATGGTTTCCGCGGTCACCGGCGCGATCGGCGCGCTCAAGGGGCCACTGCACGGCGGCGCCAACGAGCGAGCCATGGAACTGATTTCGCGATTCAACAGCGCCGAAGAAGCCTCGGCATGGGTTACCGACGCGCTGGCAAAGAAAGAGCGGGTCATGGGATTCGGCCACCGCGTCTACAAGAACGGCGACCATCGGGCGCACATCCTCGAACGCGAGATGCGCAAGCTGGCCGTCGAGAAAGGGCGCGAGGATCTCATCGCGATTTACGACGCGATCAAGGATCCGATCGTCGGTAAGGCGCGGCCCATTTATCCCAACGTGGATTTTCCATGCGGGCTGACCTATTTCCTGTTGGATCTGCCGCTGGACCTTTACACGCCGTTGTTCGTATGCAGCCGGATCACGGGCTGGTGCGCGCATTACATCGAACAAGCCCAAGACAATCGGATTTACCGCCCGCTAAGCCGCTACACCGGCCCGGCCCAGCGCAGCATCGCGGCCACAGCCAGCCGCTAGAGCGTGTGGCACAGCGGCCCCAGTGCTTTGACACGCCTAAACTTGCGGGTTCGTTACGAGTCACAGCCGCGGGCGCCGGCCCGCGGACTGGTCCCACCGCTAGCGCGGTGGGCTCTGATTCGCACGCCCGATTCCGGTGGCTCGGGCGGCAACAACCCATAGATTAGAGTGTGACGCAGCACTAGGCGGTGAACGCCGGTCACCCTCCCGGCCAATCCAGCCGTAGGCGGCTGGGCTACTCACGGTGTTGAGCGCGGGGGTAGGCGCCTTGGTTTGTTGGGGCGTGCGCGGACCTTGGTGCGCGTGGCGCGCGCCGGTTTGGTTTCCAACATGGCCTCACGCTCGATGCGCTGCCATATCTTGGTCATTTTCTTTCGATCAACGATAGGCTTTCCGTCGAACACCACCTTCATTCGAAGCTGCGTCCGGTGCTTGTTGATCGGCGTCAGCATGAAGGTGACCGCCTCTTCATTCCGGCCTTCCGAGATCGTGGCCATCGGCAGAACCAGTAAGAACGTCACGCTTGACTTGGCCACATGGGTAACAAGCCTGGCGCTGAGAATCCCTGAACTCTTATCGCTGTGGTTGATGGCGTAGCCCAAGGAGAACAGCCCGTTGGCCGCCGCCCGGTAGGCGTCATCGTAGCCCAGGTCCAGCTCGCGCGTTTCGAGAAACTTGATTTCGGATTGACTCATGCTCGCGCAACCGGGCATCAACCCCACGAGTAGGAGCAGTGTGCCGGTCGACCCACCCGAAAAACCCGACGTGCATCGCATCGCGTACCACCCCCCCTAGAACTTGGCCTGGGCCAATCGGTAGTCGGCCACCACCGCGTCGTCGTCAAAATAGACGATCAGCATCACCGTCGTTTCGGACCTCCTGGTCGATCCAAGAATGGAGCTGGCCTGCCGGCTGGAGACCCGGTCATACACCCACATCTCGTAGGGCTCCTTCATCGTGACGATGTTCGGCGTGCCGAAGATTTCGATCACTTCAGCCTGCGTGGTCACGCCCTTTTGCACGTGCTTCTTGACCGCGCCGGGGGTAATCCGGCTCAGCCGGCTGCCGGACGCGCAATCGCTGGCCAGCGCCAGCAGGCCGACCAGTGCCACACCTGGCCATACATACCGCTTCATGGTCGTTTTCTCCTGCTGCCTATAGATCGGCCGAAAGGGTCGGTTTTGAGCAGGTCGAGTGGCGGCCAAAATCCCGGATCGGCGGTGCCATGGCGTCACTGCGGCGCGAAGCAGACCTCGCCCCAATCGACGCACGTTCCATGATCCAGCATGACCTGGATGATCGCCGGCATGATCGTTTGAAGCGCAAAAACACAGCCGCGCAGCGTGTTGCGGTTCAGCTTGCTGCCTTTGGTGCTAGCGCCGTGAAATACCTGCACGCGCATCACGTAGAGCCGTTCGAAGAGCGTTTGGAATACGGGGTACATCTTGCTCGTTCCAAAGGCCACATTGGCCGCCTTGGCATCGCGGTGCACCTGCTTCTCGGCGACTTTCTTTTGGATCCAGTACTCGGCGTTGAGATACGGATTCCCAATCAAGCGAAGAATCTATATTTGCCGCTTGCCCATGGCTTTTCTGATCGTGTGTTGCTCATCGATCCTCCAGATTCTCGACAGGAAGGCGTTCCACGCCTCCCGATCACCCCATGCATGCCCATCTTCCACGAGCTGGCCGTAAAGAGCGTTAAAACATATCCAGAAGGAGATGAACCGGCCTTCATGGTCCAGTGTTTCGATGGATTCAGCGCGATCAAGCCAGGAAAGAGCCCGCCACACGCGAATGGAAAACCCTTGATTCTCCTGCCGAATCTCTTTGGGTATTAGGCGGTATGCATCGCGCAACTCCGCCGCGGTAATGTTTTTCGCCATGGTATGCGGCCTCCCGACAAGCTTGGCGATCGGCGTCGGCGTACGCCTCAGCCTGATCGCAGGGATGCTACCAAACCCTGCGTATTACTTGCAGCACTCATCCCCCGAAATCGCGCGACCCGACCGCCGGCCTGATGCGGTAGACGCACCCCGTTGCGCCGGCGAGCAGGTGCTCTTCGCGCTCGACGACCACGTCCGGCCCCAGCGCCGCCGAAAAGACCGCCAACTCCGCGCGGCACAGCCCCAAGCAGCACTTGGCGGCATCACAAATCGGACAGTGGTGCTCGATCAGTAAGACGGAACCGTCGTCGCCCGCCTTCGTTTCGGCCATGTACCCTTCGGCGGATCGCAACCTGGCCAATGCTTCGACCCGGCCTGGCAGCGTCGCCTCGCGCCCAGGCAACCGCGACACGTACTCCTTGATCTGCTGACGCGCCCGCTCGTCGATGATGCGATCCAAGCCGTCTTCACCCACCGCCCGCCTGGTGGCTTCAAGCAACGCTACCGTCAGCTCCCCATGGCGATCGGGGAAGAGCGACTGCGACGCCTCGGTCAAAGACCAGACCACGGCCGGACGGCCCCGGCCAGATGGCTTCAGCGGCTGCTGGCTGACCAAGCCTTGCGCTTCCAACGCCAGCAGGTGCTGGCGAATCGCGACATCCGTTACACCTAATCGGACCGCTAGATTATGCGCGATCAGTGGCCCGTCTCGCTTGAGCAGCTCTACGATCCGTTGTTTCGAGGTCGCCAGCATGGATTCGGATCCCATTTTCATGATTGTACGCCGGACGCCACAAAAAGGAAAGGTGATAATTTTCTAAACCGGTGGCTTGACAAAATCAAGCGGTGGCGCACAATTAAGACATGGTGCTGTTTTTAAAAAGGAGATTGTTATGTTTTTGGAGCATGTGAACCTGACGGTATCGGACGTGGCCCGATCGACCCAATTCTACTGTGATTTGTTTGGTTTTGACGTCCGTTGGCGCGGCAAGACTTCGCGCGGAACGGACGCAGCTCATGTTGGGACCGACACGTACTACATCGCGTTGTTCGGGGCCGACCAGACCGGTCGATGCCGACAGGATTATGCTGAGGTCGGGATCAACCACCTCGGATTCGTAGTCGAGGATCTTGAGGCCGCAAAGTCTCGACTCAAGGCCTTGGGCGTCGAGCCACACTCCGAGCAGGACTACGAACCAGGACGGCGGCTCTATTTCGTGGACCCAGACGGAATCGAGGTCGAGTTGGTCGAATACGACGCATGATGTAACGCGGCGGCCCTGGGCCGTGCAGGCCCGACGGTCACAACCGGGCTACGATTCTGGTCCACACATACTCCGCGGCCTCGGGATACCCAGTCGGGAGCGGCCGGGCTACAATTCGGCCGCGTGCACGCAGCCGGGGGCGGCTGGGCACAGGCTTAGCGGGGCGATGAATCTGCTATGAGTAAACTGCTTCATGTTATGGTTGCCGCAGTAATGCTGGCCGGTTCCGACACGAACGCGTCCGACCCGCCGCTTCGCCAGGCGCAGATCAAGCGATCCGGTGCGGTTAAGACCTACACCGATTTTCTGCAGTTGCCTCCGGGGTTTTCCAAGCGGGCGTATTTTGAGCTTGAAATGGGTCCGGGTTCGACTGGGTATTCTGACGCACTCCTGGAATCGAAGAAGGTCGGCGACGAGGTTCGCTATGCGTACACCCACGTCATGGGGCTTCGTTTCGAGGACGGTACGCGTGCGGAGGCGACGATTACCGCCGAGCTTTCCACTCAGTTCGTCCCCTATTGGGCGAAAACGGTAAGATCGACGATCCGACCCACCGGAGAAGTCTTGGACAGAACCATCACCGCCACCATCCAGAAGGACGTCGTCACCATTACCGATTCGGCCGCCGAGCCACCCGGCCGCCGCGAAGTCCCGCGGGGACCCGCCCCGTATGTCATGGCGCTGGATGCGGCGCTGGAGTTTGTCGACTTCGAGCACCATGACAAATTCCTGCTCTACGAGTTCGACCCGGAATCAGGCAGCTCGGAATTGCTGGGGTTTCGAAGCAAGAAGAATAAAGATGGTACGTGGTCGATCGAGGCAGGCGTTATTAAGGGCCTGCTCCGTTACCTCATTACGATTGGGGCGGACGGCAAGCTGCTCAGGTGGCAAAACGACCAGGGGGTGCTCGTGATCAAGCGATGCTCCAAAGAGCGCATGGAGGCCTGCAAGGCCCGGGCCAACATGGGTTGACGATTTCTTGCCGTGGCACAGCGCCGGTTAACGTGGCGCCCCGGCGGCATGCCGTTGTGCCGCGTCTTTATCGGTTCGGCCCGCCGAACTCGCCCTGGAAGGCTCCGTAATCGAACAGGTCGACGTCGCCGTCGTCATCCACGTCGAAATCTCCGCAGAATCCGACATTGATGGAGGTTGTGTATTCTGTCCATTGGCGCAGGTTGCTGCCGCAACCGAATAAGGCCCGGTCATAGACGCGCAGGCGCAGCGTGTACGCGCAGGGAAGCAGCGTGGTGGTATCCCATGTACCCAGCAGACCCGCCACCACCGGCGCGGTTTGCGGCGAGACGATGGGAGTCCAACCGGTCGACGCGCCGCCGGTGTACTCCAGGACCCAGAAATCCAAGTTGGCGTCATTGGCCGTGCCCACGATGTTGACCAGCCCCTCGACGTAGTCGCAGTTGGCGGGATCGGTTATCTGGCCTAGGGGTGGCGTATTGTCTACCACGACGGGTCGGGTCTCGGTCTTGACCTTTCCGCAGTCGTTCCCCGCGGTAACCCGCAATTCAAAGTCGCCGTCGGGCACCCCCTGCAACAGGGTATCCCAGCTAGCGAAGGGATCGTTGACGACCGTGGTTTCGTACACGGGGTGCAGCGAATCGACGGGGGTAAAAGCGCCGCCGCCGACCGGCCGGTATCCCACGCTGAAGTGCGCGGTGGAGGATGCCGGATGCCAGCACCAGCTTTCAAACACGGTGCCATCGAGGCAGACCTGGCCGGCGACGACGGGCGGGCCACCGGTCGGCCCGGGAACGGGCGGATAGCGCCAAGTTAGGGTATCGAAGTCCTTATCCAGGAAGACGACCTCGGTGGCCGTACTGCTATCGCCGCAGACGTTGGTCGCGGTCAGGCGCAGGAGATAGTAACCCTGTGACAGACTGGATGTATCCCATGTGGCGAGGACGCCGCTAACAATGCTTGTCGTTCCCTCGGCAATGGGCGACCAGATGCTTCCGCTTGCGGGGCGGTATTCCAGCGTGTAGCCGGAGAACCCCTCCGTCGGCACGAAGGCGGAGCCGACAATCTGTACGGGTTCACAGGCGCAGCCCAGAGTGAATGACGGCGGCGAGAAGATGCCGACAATGGGCGGGTCAGCGGTGGTGCAATCCACAAGCGTGAAGTTGGCCTCCAGGCAGAGGTCATTGCAACCCGCGTCGTTGGCGTTGTACGAGCCAACTTGAATCCAGTAGTCCTGGCCGGCGACGCCATCAAACGCAACACGTGAGGCGCGGGGGGCGCCGCTGCACGAGGTAACGCACGCCGGATCGTTCGTATCATCGTTGCATGCGGGCTTGATCGTCAGCCCTCCGACCGTACACAGATCTCCGGTAAAAACCTGGACTACGGTGTCATACGATGTGCCCGGGTTGCAGGTGTCGAACGTCAAAACGCCGTCAACATCGGGCGTAACATGAAACCAGACCGTGTTGCCGAAAAAAGTCGCGTCGGTGCACGCGGGATCGGGCAGCGGCTCGCTGGGAAGCACCACGGCATCGGTCACATCGATTTGGATCGTTTCCGATCCGGCCGCACCGGAAAGCTCGCGCGCGGTGTCGCATGGACCGATGTTCACCGGCGCATCGCCGCACGGCTGACCAATCGTGGCCGTCAATCCCAAGCAGAGCCCGCATCCCGCGCTGTTGTCGTTGTACGCGGCCACGCGAATCCGGTATTGCTGCCCGGCCATCGCGTCGAACGTAACGCGCGACGCGAGCGGGCCGGAGCCACATGGGGTTACACATGCCGTACCGCTCCCATCGTCGTTGCAGGCGATAGAAGACATGAAGTCGCAGCCGGAATCGCCTCCGCTGAAGACCTCGATCACGGTGTCGTAGGATGTCGCCGGGTGGCAGGTGCTTAGCGTTATCGGACCGCTGACGGTCGGTATCACCTGGAACCACGCGAAGCGACCTATGTTGAACCCGCACGAGCCAGGCCCGTTTCCAACAGCATTGGAAGCGTCCACCAAGACGACGTGTTGGCCCGGCGTGCCTGGGATGGTGCGGGCGAATTCGCAGCTACTGGTTGCGGGTTCGGACATGACGCAGGTCTGGCCAAAGGATACACCAGTGGCGGCGAGCAGGGTTAGCGCAGCGAGCACTGTGGACAGGACTTTGGACATCGGGCACCTCCCTTGAATACCAAGCGATGACGCGGCCCGACAAGATCATCATGATACCCAATCCGGCCTCCACAATGCAATAGGCTATGCCTACTTATTCCTGTGGTGTATTTATGTAGCTCAGTGGTCCCGCACGGTCGCGCGGGCTGAAAAGGGCGGCTCGGGGGGCATCCGGCCGAGGGCGGCGGGAGCGCCGGTGTGTGCGTAGCTGGCAGGCGCTACCATCCCAGCCGTGGGTGGCTGGGCCGGCCGCGGCGCGGGGCCTTCTACGGCTTTAGTCAAGCCATTGCTTCTTGTCTTTGAGCTTCATGGGGACGTATTGCTCGGTCAGATAGGTGAGGTTCTTGCTGATCATGGCTTCGACTTCCATCTTGAAGCCGTTTTGCAGCATCTTCTTGATTTCCTTCTGCCAGGGCCTCTTGTGGGCGAACCAGGCGTACTTGGCGATCTGCTTGGCACGCTTGACGTCGTTGGCGTCGAGTTCGATCTTGACGTCGTCGCTCATATCGCAGCGCTGATAGTCAAAGCTGGAGACTCCGATGAATCTGGCGTCGGGGACGGCCATGCGCCGGGACTCATAGGCCAAGTTGATCGAGCCGTGCTTGATGACGGAGTAGATGTAGTACCCCCAGGGGTCGTTATCGAGTAGGACGAAGACGGGCAGTTTGAGTTCGTCGTGCATGCGGCGCAGCAGGCGGCGCATGCCGCGGGCGGGCTGACCGCCGCCGTGGGAGACGATGCAGTCGTGTTGCTCCCAAAATCGATCTTCGTGAAACCTTCGCCAGACCGTGTCTTTTTCGACATGCAGGATGAACTTGGCTTTGCACTTTTTAAACTGGATGGTGTCGGCTTCGACGATGCTCGGCACGGCGTAGCCGGCGCTGCCCATGGCGGCACAGTCCAACGTGTTACCGTCGTCGACGAGCGTGATGGGGCCGGCCAGATTGCCGCGGTTGCTGGCGAAAACGTGGAGTTCTTCGCGGAGGACGTCGATCGCGACTTCGAGGTCTTCGATGACGGGATCGGATTCGCTCTGGTCGTCGAACGTTTTTTCCTTCGTGCCCTTGATGGTGTGCTTGGCGAGGTAGTAGATCTGTCGAATGCTCGCGGTCTTGCCCATATCGATCAGGTCTTTGCACTTGGAGGCGACGAGCACGGTTTGCATGTAGCGCTTGGCTTGGCCGTAGTTGAAGAAGCTGCGCGTTTGCTTGCCGTCTCCCATTTCGATCCGGCGAGAGTTTTCGTTGTACGAGACGTTGGACAGCGTTCTTGAGGGGATCAGGATTTCCGGATCGCGCCGTTGTCGGGCCAGCTCCACCGCTTCCTGAGCCAGCGCTTCGATTTTCTCTTTGGTGCTCTTGCCGTGACGGCGCGAGCGCACGCCTCGCACCGCGGCCGTTTTCTTCGCCTGCTTCTTGGCGGCGGTTTGCTTGGATTTCTTGGCCATCGCGTTGATCTCTCTTGCTGCCGGCGCAGCGTCATACGTCTTGTCGCCGCTCATCCGGCGCGGCGGCGCTTCACCGTTTGCCGCGCTTCTTGGGGGCGCGCCGGCCAGGCGAGGCCGGCTTCTTGTCCGCGGCGACCTCGAAGAGTGTTTCGGGGTTCGGCACGTCGGCGCTGGGATCGACGACGATCGTATCGGCCAAGCCCAGTTCATTGCCCGGTCGCTTCTTCTTGATGACCTTGCCGTGCTCGTCGAATTCCATATCCGCCTGTTCGGTATGCGATTGCGCCAGTGCGATGAGATCCTTGCGGAAATCGGCCTTGTTGATCACGGTGATGGCACGGGCGGCATCGACCAGTTCATCGATGTAGCGCGTAAAGACGTCGCGGCGTTTGGTGAAGGCCACCTTCTTACGCTTGCGGCGCAGCAGAATGCCCAACCGGCGACCGCATTCAGCGATGCCCAAGCGGACTTCCTTGCGGATTTCGTCGTAGTCGGCGATGGCCTCCTTGCCTTCGGAGATAAACGGAACCCAAACACTGGCCATGTGGATGAGAATCGCCATAGGTGCCGCCGGCAAGGCACCTGCGGACTGTGACAATTGATAATTGTTCCATTTCGTGTCCAAGACCGCCTTGAACGTACAGCAGGAACTCTGCTGGTAGAGCAGCGGTACGCGATTGGCGAAGCGGATGACCCGCGCCGATACGGGTGATCGATTCTTCTTGTCGGGCTCATCTTCATGCGTGTCGCGCCTGTCGTTTCCGAGCTGGCCCCCGTACGCCAGGCCGACCTCGATCTGAAACGGGTTGCCCCGGTACACCGAAGGCGGACGGGTGCTGGCGGTGTAGAACTCCGCCCTGATACCCTTGAGCAGCCCCGTGAGGATGGCCTCCGCCCCCATCGGCGCCAGGCAATTCGTGGAAGGTGCCTTCAGTTTGGCATTCTGGAGAGCGTTGTATATTTGCTCCGCCTGGATCGGCTCGATGGCGCTGACCCAGGTGGCCGTCGTGGCGCCGGCCTGCGCGCACACCTGCTTGGCAACCGTCGGGCCGACCCGGCAAAACTCGCCCGTGAGGAACGCGCCGAGTTTCTTCGCCTGCGTCTCCTTGAGCATCTTCATCAGCGTGCCGAGTTCGATGCCGTAGGGATGCGGCTTGATTTCCTGCGTTGGTTCGGGAAGCGCGTCCGTGCCGCGCGCCCATTCGACGGGCTCTCCAACGGGCGGGCGGTAGAAAACCCGCGCATGCGGATTGGCGATGGCGGTCAGCTCCAGGTATTCGTCGACGCTCTGCCGCCCTTTGTTGTACGCCGCCACCAGCTCGATCGACACCTCCGTGCCGTGGGGCCAATCCACGTCGACGGTCTGATCGTCGATGATGTCGGGGCGGTTCTTCTTCGTGTCGATCGCCAGTAAGTACATGTGAGCCGCTGCGCGGCTTGAGGTCCGGCTGACGATGCGCACCGGCTTGCCCGTGGTAATCAGGCCGTACATCCCCGCGGCGCTGATGCCGATACCCTGCTGGCCCCGCGACATCTTAAGCCGGTGGAACTTGGAGCCGTAGAGAAGCTTCCCGAAGATGTTCGGAATCTGCGCCTTGACGATACCGGGACCGTTGTCGCGGATGGTGACGCGAAACCGATCCTGATCGGTTTGCTTGATGCTGATTTCCAGATCGGGAAGGATGCTGGCCTCCTCACAGGCGTCGAGGCTGTTGTCGATGGCCTCCTTGACCGTGGTCAGCAAGGCCTTGCGCTTGTTGTCGAACCCCAGTAAATGGCGATTCTTGGCGAAAAACTCTGAGACGGAGATTTCCCGCTGCTGCTTGGCCATCGACTCGGCCGTAGCCGGTGTACGGGATTGGGCCGACTTGCGCGGGGTGCGCCGGGGTTGTTCTGGCTTCGCTGGTCTTTTCGCCACTGCGGTTTCGGCGTCACGCGGGGCGAACGCCAACTCCATTTGATTCTCGTCGGTTGGTTGTATCGGTGGGGTTGTCCGACCGGCCATCCTTGGCTATCCCTGGAACGTCTCCCTTGTTCTTTCGCTCCCCCCATTCTAATTGCCCCGACGCCTTGTTCAACCGAACGAGCGGTCGAGCCGCGTTTGACTTGTTGCGGCCGGTGAGTCGTCGGCTGCTGGTTGCTTCAAAGAATCATGGACTGGAGCGCTGGCAATGTGGCCGAATTCGAGTAGAATGGCCCAACCGACTCGAAGGGACGGCTTACCATGTAAGTTGTTGCTATTCATAGAGTTATCGCTTGTTGGTCTCGTGAGGCTTGGTTCTTGACTCTTTGCCCTACCGGCACCGAACGCATGGGAAAAGGCTCGATGGAAGATGCCGCGACGATGCTGTGGGATGATCTCACCGGGCACGTTCGCGTCAGCAGGCCCGATCTGGTGCGCGGCTGGTTTTCCGACCTCCAACTGACCGACGTGGACGCCGGCGTGCTCGTGGTGCGCACCCGCAACGACGCCCAGGCGCGCTATCTTGAGGAGCACTGCCGGTCGGCTTTCGTGACCGCTGCTCAAGCGGCAACGGGGCGCCTCGTCTCCGTGGCGTTCGAGCCGGCCCCGGCTGAAGAGCCCGCCGCGTCTGATAGCGGGCTCCCCGTTATCTCGGACGGCGTGATCCCGCTTAATCCTGACTATACCTTCGATAACTTCGTAACCGGGCCGTGCAATCGCCTCGCCCATGCGGCCGCGACGGCCGTCGCCGGCGACCCCGGTCGGGCCTACAACCCCTTCTTCATTCACGGCCCGGTCGGCTTGGGCAAGACGCACTTGCTCCAGTCTATCTGTCATGCCGCTCGCGAACGAAACCCGAGAATCCGGTACCACTACATCTCCTGCGAAACGTTTATCAACGATTTCATCGAGGCCGTTGAATGCGGCGCGTTGCACCAATTCCGGTATCGGTACCGCCACGTTGACCTACTCGTCATTGACGACATTCAGTTCCTTGCGGAGCGAGAGCGCAGCCAGGAGGAATTCTTCCACACGTTCAACACGCTCTACCAATCGCAAAGGCAGATCGTCCTGTCGGCGGATTGTCCGCCCGCTGATATTCCCAGCTTGGAGGAGCGGCTGGTCAGTCGCTTCAATTCCGGATTGGTGGCTTTGCTGGACCGCCCTTGCCTGGAAACGAGAATGGCGATCCTTCGAAAGAAAGCAAAGCTACGCTGTATCGAAGTTCCAGCCGATGTGGTGCGGCACGTGGCCGGCGCAACCGGTGCCAACATTAGAGATCTGGAGGGCGCGTTGACGAAGCTGGACGCGATGAGCCAGGCGCTGCGCTGCCCGATCACCGTCGAGCTGGCGACCAAGGCGCTCAGCGACCGCCCGGAAACGCCGATTGATATTCCGGCCATTCTGGGCGTGGTTTCCAGGCGGTTTGGCGTTAAAATCTCTGACTTGCAGGGAAAGAAGCGGTCCAGGGCGATCACGCACCCTCGTCATGTATCGATGTACCTGGCCCGGCGCTTGACCGGGCGAAGCCTGGAGGACATCGGCGGCTACTTCGGTGGTCGGGATCACTCCACGGTTCTTCTGGCAAGCCGGTCGATCGGCCAGGTGGCGGAGCAGGATCCGGACATGGCGGCGCTTTTGGAGTCCATGACCAAGGAGATCCGGTACAGCCCCTAGCCTGTTGCATGGGCCGGCGGCGGGTGTCAGTTTCCCGAACGGAGCGTCCGCCTCCTCGTTCGGTCTGGCTCACTGTGAGTACGCCGGCGGTAGTTGACAGCGATGTTCACAGGCCCGCCGGTCCAAGACCGGCCGGCTCGAGCGCATTAACTCTTGGGAAGTAAGAGTTTGACGGTTCGGACGCGAAAAAAAGCACGCTTATCACCGGCCGTACTACTACTTCTTATGAGATATAGATAAACTATTAAGAAGGAACCGGAATCTTTTTCGCATACGTCTTCTTCGAACAGGTGAGCCCATGAAGCTTCGATTCAACCGGCAGGAAATGGCGGATGTCCTCGCCCCCTTGTGCGCCGTGGCCGCGGCGCGCACGCCCAAGGAAATCCTTCGCTGCGTCAAGCTGGAGGCCAGAGCGGATGTTCTTTTTTTGTCCGCCACTGATCTCGAGTTGAGTTTGCGGTGCGCGGCGACGCAGGTGGAAGTCCTGGATCCCGGGGAAACCGTAATCGTGGCCGACACATTCGCTCGAATCATGCACGAGTGTTCGGATGAAACGTTGGCGGTGGAGACGGATGCCAGCGAGCTGCACGTTCGGGGCGCCGGGTCGCATTTTCAAATCGTCACCCAAGACGGCGCGGAATTCCCGTCCGTTCCCGCAACGGACGAGGAACCACACTTTACTGTGGCGCAAAACGCTTTGCGGCGGCAGATCGAGTGGACCTCACTAGCCGCTGCGCGCGAGAGCACGCGCTACGCGATCAACGGCGTCCTGTTTGAGGTCGAGGGGGACCGCCTGACGCTGGCCGCCACCGATGGCCGGCGGCTTTCGGTGGCGCCGGGTGTGGTCACGCGGCCCGAGGACGCGGGGGACGTACCGCCCGGGATCGTGCCGACCAAGGCGCTGACCGTGTTCAACAGGCTGACTACCGGCGAAGACGACCTGGTTTCCATACATATTTCGAGCAATCGGATGCTGATCACGGTGGCGGGCGCGCAGATCGGCACATCGCTGGTGGAGGGCCATTTCCCGAGCTATCGGGATGTGGTTCCGACCGATTGTGATCGCGAATCGACGTTGAAAACAGCCGATTTCGCCGCGGCGCTGAAGCAGGCGGCGCTGTTGACCAACGAGGAATCCCGCGGGGTGCGTCTGGCTTTTTCGGAGGGCGATTTGACGATCATGAGCCGGGCGCCGGAGCAGGGGGGGGCGACGATTTCCATTCCGGTTATCTACAAGCATGAGCCGATGGAAATCGGGTTCAACCCGGTGTTTCTGTTGGATGTGCTTCGCGTGGTGGACACGGACGAGGTCACCTTGGCCATGAAAGAAGCGAACCGGCCGGGCATACTCCGGGCGGGGGGCGAGTTTCTCTACGTGGTCATGCCGGTGAATCTGTCGTAGGGTCGGGCCGAGGGATGGGCCGAGCCTCAGGACGCAGGAACATGGATTCGCAACGCGCGTTTTTCTGGGTTCAGCGGAATCGTCGCGAGTCGGCCGCGGCTCAGCCGGTGGCGGACCTGGTCGGCCCCATAGCGGAATCGGTCTTGCAGGGGGCGTTGGATCCGGATGTGGTGGATCGCGTTCTGGGGATCGTGGATCTGGCGTTTATTCAACATTGCCGGTTGCTGGTTCGCGATGGGGCTACGTTGGAAGTGTACGTGGATGTGCCCGCCGGCGTGAGCCTGATGCGGCGGCGGTGGGCCGCGCGGCTGTCGTCGGCGTTGGGCGGCTCCGGACGGATTCGCCGGGTGGTGTTTCGCCACGGCAGCAGTGGCTCGAAGTTGCAAGCAACGGATGTTTGAACGACGCGGCGGGAAACCGTCGTCGGAGTTGGCGATGGCCGTGGGCGGCGAGAGAAATAAGAACATGAGTGACACCTCGGTGACGGAACAACGCTACGACGAAACGAGTATTACGGTGCTGGAGGGGTTGGACGCCGTTCGCAAGAATCCGGGTATGTACATCGGTGGCGTCGGCGCAGCCGGGTTGCACCATCTGGCGTACGAAGTCGTGGACAACGCGGTGGACGAGGCGCTGGAAGGGCACTGTGACACGGTCGTGGTGCGGCTGGGCGCGGACGGAAGCTGCCGGGTTTCGGACAACGGCCGGGGCATTCCCGTCGGCAAAATCGAGCACGATAACCCCAAGCTCAACGGCCGACCGGCGCTGGAAATCGTGATGACCGTGCTCAACTCGGGCGGTAAGTTCGACAGCAACAGCTACAAGGTTTCCGGCGGATTACATGGGCTCGGCGTCAGTGTGGTCAACGCGCTGAGCGAATGGCTGACGGTGGAAGTTCACCGCAACGGCAAGAAACACACGATGGCCTTTCGCCGTGGTGTCATCACGCAGGAGTTGGCCGTCGAAGAGGATACGGACAAAACGGGAACCACGATCGAGTTCAAGCCAGACCCCGAGGTGTTCGGTGATTCCGAATTCAAATATGAAACCTTGCACCACCGGCTTCGCGAATTGGCTTATCTGAACGATCGGCTTCACGTGCGCTTGATCGACGACTGTTCGAACCGCGAGGCCACATTCTACTTCGAAGACGGGCTCAAGGATTTCTGCCTTCATCTGGCCAGTGGGTCCGAATTGCTTCACAAAGAGCCGATCTACGTTACGGGGCAAAGCGATCAGGGCGGGCTATCCTGTCAGGTGGTGTTGCTGTTTACCGATGCCTATACG
>JBHHUB010000098.1:0-14773 GCA_046753625.1 Phycisphaerae bacterium
GCGGGCGCCGGCCCTCGGACCGGTCCCACCGCTAGCGCGGTGGGCTCTGATTCGCACGCCCGATTCCGGTGGCTCGGGCAGCGACAACCCATAGATTACGGTGTGACGCAGCACTAGCTCACCTCAAAACCATCGCCCTCGCGCCGCCGTCCGATGCGCGCGGCGCCGCACGCCCCCCCCCCTCAATCATGATCCCGCCGGCGTTTTCTCTTAGCGCGAAGCAAACGGGACATCGCGTCCTCATCCTCTTGTGCTTTCGATTCATCCCCTTGTGCCGGCTTTGCGGCGGGCTGATCCACGTTGTGCGTCACCCCACCGAGCGCCTCGCGCAGGTCGCCGATGGGCTCCTCCGCCTGCTGATCCCCGACATCATACCGTGCCGCAGCCGATGCCCCGGTGGCCGGCTCGGCGTCCAGATCCAGTCGTTTGTACGCCGATTCCGTCTTTGTCGCCAGTTCTTCCCGGGCCCGGTCCCGGGCGTCCTTGAGCTGCTTCAGCGATGCTTCGCTCCGCGCGTCGGCCCGCTGCAACGCGGTCACGCCTTGCGTTAAGTAGTCAAACAGCGGGCCGATGGACCGGAATCGAATGCTCCAACCGATCAACTCCGCCAGCAGCACCGCCCCCAGCCGCCCCCACCAAGGGCTTTCAATCAGGCCCAAGCCGAACAGCAGCACCACGAGCACGACCAACTCCACGGCCACCGACAACGCCACCCAACTCGCCAAACGCCGAACGGCCACGTCCAGCAAGAACGTCGGCAGCAGCAGCCACGCCAGCACCCAACGCCACGCCGGCCGCTTAGCCTCCGTGGGAGGAAGCGAGTGGTCGAACACGTCGAACCGGGTCGCCCCCTCATCCCGCCAGGCGCCGCCGGTGATGTCCGCCACCTGCCGCAGCAGCGCTTCGTTGGGCCTCATGTCTCGGAATTCCGGGGAATACGCCAGCGACGCGCCGGTCCGAATCGTACCTCGATGTATGCCCGCTTCGTCCACTTGGATGTTGGCGAGGTATTGCCCGGCCTGCTCCGCCTCGAACTCGGCTTCGTAGTGTCCGGGCCCGGTCTGACGAAACGCCAACGGCTTCGCGCTGCCGTCGGGGCCGATGATCTTGGACTGCAGATCGAGGAAATTCAGATAGCTTGCGTCTTTGTCCAGTGCATCGATGACGACGCGCCCTCGGCTTCCTTCGATTTTCGTATAGGTTTCAAAGTTGGCCGTTGCTTCCTGACGCATCGTCCAACGCACCACCTGCGCCCAGAATTTGGCGAATCGCTTCCATGCGGTCCAATCGGTGCCCCAGATGGGCCAATGCCCGCTGGTAAACGCCACCGTCTTACCCAGTTCGTATTGCCAATGGGCCAACACCGGATCGTCGCCGTCATCGCTGACCCGCACGATTGGCAGAATAACATTCGGGCTCGGCTTGACCGACGTGAGCACCATCCCCCCCAGTGGCGGCAGGTCGGGCGCTCCGCGTCCCAACGCCCCAAGCAACGCGCTATCCACATCCCGAAGCTGCGGCTGAAACGGCTTATCCACAATCAGCGGCCGGCGCACCACTTTCGACTCCTTGACGAAAATCTGAGGCAACTGACGCGGGTTGTGCGCCCGGTAATAGCGCCCGCCCGTTTGCCGGGCGATGTTTTGCATGATCGGCTCCCGCACGTGCGCCCCCCAGCCCAGTGCGATCGTACTGACCGTCACCTTGGCCTTCTTGTAGGCGTTGAGCAATCCGGGCGAAGGCGTGGTCGCGTCACCGTCACTGAGTATGATCACATGCTTCTGCGCGGCGTCGCGCCCGATGCCTTTGGTCAGGCCGTTCAGCGCCATAAGCATCGACGAGCCGAAGTCGGGCATGTCGCCGTTTTGCATGCGATCGATTTTCGCTTTCACCGCCGCCTTGTTCGTATTGAAGCCCAGCGGCACTTCCCAGTTCACCCCACCCGGCGACCAGGTATAGGCGATCAGACCGAAGTAATCCTTCGAACTGATCGTGTCCACGCTCTTCTTGGCCATCTGCTTACCCCAGTAGTTGCCGCGCGAAATCTCGCAGCTATGCATGATGACCACCAGTGCCCCGCGAGGAATCACGCGCTTGTGTTTGACTTCAAACGTAACCGGCATGACTTCTTCCAACGGCGTGCCGATCCAGCCCCCTGCACCGAAACTGTCATCACCACCCGTCATGATCAGACCGCTACCCATGTCCTTGACGTAGACTGCCAGATCGCGCTGCTGCTCTTCCGTGAAGGTGGCCGCGGACAGGTTGCACAGAATGATGGTGGAATAGTTCATCATGCCCAGCAGATCGAATGCCCCCAATTCTGCGGGCGTTTTCATGTCAACCTTGACGCGCTCCTTGCGCAGAGCCTCAAAGAGCGGCCGATCGTGTGTCGGGTTCGCCGTAATCATCAAGGCCAGGGACGCACCCTCCACAAACGAAAACGCCCGCGCGCGGTTGTTCAACGCGAAGCCGTCCATCGAGTCGTCGTCCGGTTGAAACACCGCCTCCCAAACATGCGCGCCGGCCGTGTTTACCGGCAGGCGAATGAAGAACGTGTTGCTGCCGGCTTTGAGGTTCACGTGTGCCGCTTCAGGTGGGAGCGCTACGGGTTGGCGGTTGTGGTAAATGGCCAACGTGCCGGAGACCGCCCGCTTGGAAATCAGCACCATGCGCAGCGGCACCTGCTCACCATGTTCCGCTTGCGTCGGCGCGATCATCCGGTCGAAGTAGACTTCGTTTTTCCGCTCGAACCAGAGCGGCACGACGTCGATGGGGATGCCCGCCGCCTTGGCACGCCGCGCTTCGGCCAACACGTCGCCCATGTTGTCGTTGCCATCGGACATGAGCACGATGCGCTTGGCCGTGTTGTGGGGAAACATCGCCATCGCAAGCCGAATGGCCGCGGCGATGTCCGTGCGATCCGTGTTCGCCATCACCGGCAAGCGCCCCGGCTGAAGGTAGTAGGCGTGCTCCGGCCGCTGTTCGAGAAGAGCGTTTCGGGCGAAATCGATCAGACCCACGCGGTCCGTCGGCGGCATGTCCTGTGTGGCCGTCGCGATGAATTGCTCCTGGATGTTTTGAAGCGCCTGCACGCTGTGCGAGCGGTCCATCAGGAACATCACGGTAAGATCGCGATTACGCTGCACGCGCGTAACCCCGGCGAGGCAGACCGTCGCCAGCAAGACCACCAAGCACCGAGCCCCCATCGCCAGAACCCGCCGAACCCGCTCCAACCCGGCCAGACTGCGAAACGAAAACACCACCACCAGCGGAATCAGCAGCAAGAGCCACAGCCACACAGGCGTTTCAAATTCGAATGGAAGATAGTCCATCAAACGCGGGTCTCTTCCCATTCACACGCGTTCAGCAAGATCAGGGCAGTCTCTCACGAGCCGCAGCCAATAGCGTGCCCATTTTCAGCCCGTAAGGGCTGTTCCCTCTCAGCCCGTAAGGGCTGTTCCCTCTCAGCCCGTAGGGGCTGTTTCCTCGCAGCCTGTAAGGCTGTTCTATAGTAGCCGGTGGTAAGCGCAGCGCCGCCACCGGTTTGCGACCCACAAACAACACGACCCTGAAAGCGGTCGGCTGTCCGCGGGTGCCCCATGTCCTTCGGAGGTGGGCCACCCGATCAACACATCGATTGCACCTTCCCCCTCCCCTTCACGGCCGCACCATTTGCACTCGGTTGTTCAGCGAATCCACCACGATTACCGTTTCGTCCGCGCCGCACACCGCGCCCCACGGTGCGAACAGTTCACCGGGAGCCCGACCGCTTGTCCCCCATATCTTCAGCGATCGGCCTTCCTTGTCAAACCATTGCACGCGATGGCCGCCGTATTCACAAACGAGCAACGTCCCATCGGGTGCCACATTGACGTCATAGGGATACCGCATTTCGCCCGGGCCGGACCCGAACGAACCAAACGTGCGCAGCACCGCCCCGTCTCGGGAAAAACGCACCAGGCGATGGTTGCAGGCGTCGGCGACCCACAACGTCTGTTCGTCGTCGAAAACCATCGCCGCCGGTCGGCTCAGCCGCCGCCCCTCAATGGGCGCCTCACCGAAGCACTTGACGAACTGCAAATCCGGCGACCACTTGGAAATCCGCTCGGTGAGGTAGTATTCACTCACGTAGATAAAACCATCGGCGTCGACGGCTACGTCGGTAGGCAGACTGAATTCGCCGGCGCCCATCCCTTCACGCCCGAACGAATCCAGTACGTTGCCGTCGCGATCGGTGATGAGCACGCGATGGTAGTGCGTATCGGCGATGAAGAGCCGCCCGTCGGCATGAATATAAATACCCACCGGCTTGCCGGCCTTGACTTGGGGCATCGACCAGACGCGCTCCAGGTTTCCATCCTTGTCGAACCGTTGAATCCGCCCCGTCTTATCGACCACGAAGAACGTGCCGCGCTCATCCACCGTAATCGCCCGGGGATAACCGAACTCGCCCGGACCCGTTCCAAGACGCCCGATCACGCGCACCACGTCGCCGGCGCCGCCGTGAACCGGATCACATCCGGAAATCAGCGGAAGAAGAAACGCCCCCATCACGCAAGCAACAAGCAGCCCCCGAGCCGCGGGCTTCAGCCCGCGCGGCCACCCGACAACGCTCGCTCCTGTCTCGCGACCGTCGCACCCGCCGTGAAACAAGCCGCTACGAACCACCCTCGGCCTCACCGGGGTTCGGACTCGCTTCCGACGATGCTCCGCCATCCTCGGATGGCGGATTCCCCATGGACTTATGAACCGCGGAGAAATAGCGTTTGACGGCCTCTTGATATTGGCGCGGAATCCGGTCCCGGCTGATTCGGTCCGAGGCGTCACGCTCGGCCGCCGCAACCACCTCCACAACCTTGGAATTGACTTCCCCTTTTACTTGCTCGCCGTCGAAAAGAAACTGGCCGATGATCGCCCCGGCGCCGGTATGCACCTTGCCTCGCTCCGTCTTGAACGCAACGGCCGTCTGCTGCTCCGGGGCAAGTCCGCCACGCCCTTGCCCGAGTTGCGTCCCTTGTCCGCCCGTGCGACCCGAACCGGGCCGTGAGCCACCCGCTCAGTTGCCATCCAGACCACACCGGGCCTGCTGCAGCGACTGCATGGTGGATTGCATTTGTGCCAATTCCGCATCCATCATCTCCAGCTCGCTGAGTTGTTCACCGGCTTGGGAAAGGCCCGCGATGGCCTCGCCCATCTGCCCGGCTTGGGCGCCGGCTCCGGCCTGCTGTATGGCCTTGGCCAACTGCTTGGCTGCGCTAGTTGCGCCCCGTTGGGATTGAAGTTGCTTGGCGAGCTTTTCAATCTGTTTTTGTGAGAGTCCTTTTTTTTCCAATTGCTTCTTGAGTTGGTCCAGGTCTTTCTTGGTGAGCTTTTCGAGCATGCGCTCGAGGTCTTTTTTCTTGATGCCGGCCTGCTCAAGCTTTTTGGCGACATCATTCCGATCGGTCTGCTTTTGAATCTGCCTGGCGAGTTCTTCGAGCTTCTTGCCAAGCCTGGCGGCCAGTTCCTGGTCATTTTCCGATTTGAGCGTGGCGAGCTGCTCTTTGATCTTGTTGATCTCCTCCTTGGCGGACTTGACATCACCTTTCGCCAATGAGCGCGCCAGCTTTTGCGTAGGCGCGTCCGACGAAGCGGGTACAGTCATGCGGCGGAACATCTTGCGCATGGCCCGGGTTTTGCTGTACTTACCACTTTGTTGTCTTTGCTTGATCGCGTCGGCGAGCTTGTCGATTTTCTTCACCGCCTCGTGGCGTAGATCGCCGGGCCGATTGAGCTGTCCGCCCGCCTGCTGATCCAACCCGTCGAGCTTCTCCTTCAAGTCCGCCAGAGCCGGATTCCGTTCCACTTCCTCGCGAAGGGCGGCCAGCCGTTTCTTGACCGCGACGTGCGCCTTTTTGTATTCTTCAGTGACCTCCTGCGTCGCCTTCACCTCGCTATTGGCCAGCAGCCCCGGCGTAATCAGGAACATCAGCGCCGCCAGGATCAAGAAGCAGGAGCTCAGCGCTAGGGATTTCGGCCACCGCGGCCGCAAATGTTGGCGTACGGAAACCGACTGACATGCCTCTTCGGCGTCGGCAACCACCGCCCGATCGAACGGATCTTCGGAACTGACACAGAAGCACCCGCTGCTGATGCGTTCCTTTAAGCCGGCCGCTTGATCCAGCGCGGCCGCAGCCTCGATCGATTCCTCTCGCGTCACCGTCGTCCAAACGACGGCCGCGATCAATGACGCCGCTCCGATCCCAAGCCCGATCCAGCCAATGGGTGCCGCCAGATCGTAAAGCCGCTGTACCGCCACAACGGCGCCGAACAGAACCGCCCCCACCCCGACCACCCCACAGGCCTTTTGCAAGAACCTGTTCAGCCAGAGCCGCCGCTGCGCGCTGCGAACCTGACGCTCAAGCATCGTCATATCAAGTTCCTCGCACTCAATCCGTAGGCCAATCACCGCCCGGACGGTTCGGGAAGCGGGTTCTGCCCGCCTCCGACATCTTCCCAACCCGCAGCCGTTAGCCGCACGGCCAAGGGGCATCTATCCCCAATTCCTCGCACAAACCAAATACTCAGTCGCTCAACCTGCCGGTTCTCAGTCGTCCCATCTCCGCCCCGTCCCATAAATCATATCCCACCAACCGCGGCCGGACAAACGGGGAACCCCATACCGCGCATGGCGGCGAGGGCTAACGCCTCACCGAAAAACGGCTAGAATAGCCGACAATGAGGAAAACCATGCTGATCTTGCGGAGCCAACGGTTGAAAGCGCACGCCCCTTTTTCTACTGACGTCTATCGAAGGCTACTGTTAGCCAACGTTCTGGTCGCCATCGCGGCGCTCGCCATCGCCTCCCCCCGAGCCGCGGGCTTCAGCCCGCGCGGCCATGCGGACGCGACCGACCGTGGAGCCCCGACGACACGCTCGACCGATGACATCCGCGCCGACAAGAGTTCCGCGCCCAAGACGCATCCGGATCGGCAGGAATCGGCCCAAAAACAACGCCACATCTTCGCGGAAGGCCAAGTCGTCGATCCCATCGGCCGCGGCGCCGCCGGCGTCAAGATCGAGGCCCGCCGAGCAGCGCCACCCGGCGAACCAAAGAATGCGAAGGGCCGGCTTCTTGCGGCGACGACGACCGACTCCCTGGGCGATTTCACCCTGGCCGCCGATCATGCCATTCGCGGTGAGATCGTCGTATCCGTGGTGAAGGAGGGGTTCGAGCCGGACGAACGGCGGTTCACGGCCGGCGACGATGACTGGCCGGCATTTCTCGACATCCAACTCGGCGGCACGCTGGTCTTGACCGGAACCGTGCTCGACGCGATCAAGAACCATCCGATCCCCGCCGCTACAGTTACCGTCAGCATGCTTTTCGACGAGCGATTGGCGACCACGGATGAACAAGGCCGGTTCCGATTCGACCGCCTCACGCCGGGCGCGCTCGAGCTGATGGTCACGGCAGACGGTTTCGGTCGTGAGCGTGCCAAAATAACGGTGCCCACTGGCGACAAACCCTGTTCAGTGGGATTGAAACCCGAGCGAATCGTACGATTCAAAGTTGTCGACGAAATCGGGCAACCGATCCCAGGCACCATCCTCGAATGCCTGGACCCACCTCGGGAGGATTTCCGCTCCGTCATAACCGACGACGAGGGACGCGCTGTTCTGCGTGGGCTGCACTTCGATGCCGACAGCCTCGACTGCCGCGTGACCGAGGATCAGCACGTATCATCCATGGAACTGGATACGCACGTCGCGATGCCCGCCGACAGCGCGGAGTCCGAGCACACGCTGGTCCTGCAGCGGGCGGGGTCCATCTCCGGCACGGTGACCGCCGGCAGTCTGGGCGAACCGGTCTCCGGCGCACGCCTGTTTACCGGCTCGGAATACGGCGACACGTCGCCGCGTGAGTGGACCGATTTTCAAGGCGCGTGCAAAATCATCGGCATTGCGCCGGGCAAGACGCTCGTGACCGTCCATGCCGCCGGCTACGCACCACAGCTTCACGAAGTCGAGGTTACCGTGGGCCAATCCGCCCGATTGGACGTTCGACTGAAGAAGGGGCACGTGTTCTCGGGCGTCATTAAGGATGCTTCGGGCCGACCGGCCGTAGGGGCGATCGTATCGACGACCCAGTGGCGCGGCGCCCGTACCCTTGGCCTGCGCGCGATGACCCGACCCGATGGATCTTTTGTGATCGCCGACGTACCACCTGATGAATTCGACGTCAGTATCGTCGGGCCCAACAGAGAACATGCGGCAGCCACCTACCGACCGGATTCCGATGAACCGTTTCTGGTCACGCTTCCCGAGGCCAAGGCGCCCAAGATGCCGGGGCGCCCCCCCACGTTGAAAGCAGGCCAGTCCGCGCCGCTCTTCGAAGCGACCACACTGGCCGGCACGAAACTCGACTTGAAGAGCCTGCGCGGAAAAGTCGTGTTGCTGGATTTCTGGGCGACGTGGTGCGGTCCATGCGTCGCGGAGCTTCCCCTCGTTGTCGCGACGCATGAAGCCTTCGGCGCCCGCGACGACTTCGTGGTCATCGGCATCAGCCTGGATTTCGACAAGAACACGCTGGCGAAGTTTGTGAACAGCCGCAAACTCCCCTGGCATCAAGTATACGGTGATCCCGCTTCAGCGGTGGCCGAACGCTACGGCGTCGTCGGCATTCCGGCAATGTTCCTGATCGATCGCAAGGGAAACATCCTCGAAAGCGACCTCCACGGCGCCGGGATCAAGGCGTCCGTTGAAAAAGCGCTCAAGGAAGCGAGTGCACCGTGACGGCATCCGGCAACGATTCCCACTTGAGCCAACCAGCCCTCTCCCCGACAGGCACCCTGCTCCCTGCGTCTGCGGAGGCGCGCCGCATTTTGGAGGCTTTGCAGTGTGAAGACGCAAGCGAGGCCGCGCGGCGGCTGAGCGCCTGGCAACCCGAAGCGCCGCTCGATCGTGCTTGGCGGTTGACCCTGTCCGGCGAGATCGCCCTGTTGCGAAAGGAGCTCATGGCCGCCGCCGTTAGGCTCTGCCAAGCGTTCACGCAAGCCCGTATTCTGGCCGCCGATCCAATGGAGCAAGATGTTGCCACGGCAGACCGGCTCGCCGCGCGGGCGTTGCTTCAATTGGGCCGCGCGTACCGGCGGCAGGACCGCGTCGACGATGCCCGTCGTGCGCACCGGGCGGCGTACGAAGGCATCAGACGCTTCGGCTCGGCAGAGGAATCATGGCTCATACAACGCGAGCTGGCACTTGATGCCCGTATCGCACACGATTTCGAAGCCGCCATCGAGCATATCGACCAGGCGCTGGCCTTCGTGTCACAGTGCGTCGAGCCCGCGTCGCAAAAACGTGCCGTATGCCTTACGGAGTGGGTCTACATTCGGCTCGGGCAGGAACGCTGGGAGCAGGCTGTGGCGAAAGCGCGCGAAGCTATGATCGCATGGGAGGAGCATGACCGTTCCTCCGACGGCGTTCCGAGAGCAGAGGCACTTCTCGGCACAACACACCTACGGCGCGGCCAATCGCTCATCGAAAAGGATCGGCAACGGGCCGGAAGCGCCCTGGACGCGGCGATCCAGACCATGATGCACGCCCGCGAGGCGCTTGAGGCGTTTGGCGCGGATCAAGACCCTGATATAGCCCTGTGCAACGAACAGATAGACTTCGCTCAGCGGCTTCGCGCGTCGCTGGAATTGGGCTCCCTGCAGGAATGAAGCCCCTGCCGGCTCCACAGCGACCGCAGTGCTGCCCTGACGCATGGCGAACACAACGGTGCCCAAACCGCTGCCGAAACCATCAGAAACGGCCCTCGCGGCCGGCTCGCGGCAAAAATCGTGCGAGGTAGTTGGCGACGCGCCGGTCTTGCGGTACAATCCACGGCTCGATTGTGGAGGTTTGCCCCCATGGGGGTCTTTGTTGTTATAGGCAGGAATCCATGCCCAGACCAAGCAAAACGTACCGACGTCAGAAAATCAACGCGGCCATCGCCTACAAGCGAGGGGACAGGGAAGAAGCGTACAAGCTGTGGGCCCAAAGCGCCCAAAACACACATGAACACCTAGAAAAGAAGCAATTCAAGAAGAAAAAGGCCGCCGAGGAAGCGGCCGCCAAAGAGGCTGAAGAAAAAGCTAAGGCGTCGGCCGAGTAGGCTACCTACCCCCTGCCTTTTTGGAACGGCATCGCTACATCATCTCTACGGGTGCCCGTGCTCGGGTTGCCTCCATGCAACCCGCGGGCTGGCCACAGGCGACCGTACCGGCCGAGGTTAGACGCCGCCTGCAACCTGTTTCACGCCAAAATCCACCGGCTGACCGAGCTTTCACGGACAAAGCACCGAGCAGCCCATGGCCGAAAAATCGCCCCCCTGGAACACCTGTACGTCCCGCGACACATCGGCGAAATTGGCCACGCCGTCGGGCACGCAGGGATCCAAATCCGCCGCCTCAAGCGTCGCGCTGCCCGTGCCCTGGAATCGAAACACGACAAGCTGCACATCCGCGAGGTTGACGATGCCGTCGTTGGATACGTCGCCCCAACCCCAGGTAGCCGCCGCCACAAACGGCGACTCGGGCGCCCCAGGCCCGATCCCGCACACCGTCTGCACCTGATAGCTCGCATCAGGGATAATCTCGAGCCCGTGGACATGCACCGTAGCCCACGCCTCCGGCATTTGAAACACCGGAGCCTCGCCGAGTGAGCCATCCGCCTGTACGAACAGGGACACACATGCCGTTTGTGCGTCGCCGGGGTCGCCTTCGACGCGCAGCGCCAGCGGCTGGCCCTCATCCACCGGCGTAACCGCCAGATATCTGCCGCCCTCACCCGCAACACTCGGCGGGAAGCAGGCCGCACACATCGGAGGCATGCTGCTCGGATCGGCCGGGTCGCTGCAACCCAGAATCTCGTCCAAATCGAAGAAGCCGTCCTCATCACGATCGACCCCGATCCGCACCTGCGTGCCCTCGGGAACCACCGTAAACGTCAGCTCGCTGCCCGGCTCGGCCAGCGTGAGCAACCCATCCAACAAAACGGCGCTCGTCGCCTGATCGGTCTGGAACAGGCCCGCGCCCGAGTAGAATCCGCCTCGCTGGAATCCCCCGATGTTGCCCTTCACAACCAGACCGACCGCCCCGCTTTCCGCCAGCGCCACCATCGAATCGATCAACTGCAATTGCTGCGGATCGGCGGTTGCCAGGTCCACCAGCGTGGTCTGGGTCCCGACCGCGGCGTGCGCATCCTTGCTGAACGGCCCGGGCAGCTCCAGCGGCGTCTGTGGCGACCCCATCGGCAGGTCCGACCCGGAAAACGCGAGCATGAATGCCACAATGTTGGCCACATCCTGATCCGAAACAACACTGAACAGCGGCTCGCTGATGAATCGAGCGATGGAGTCGACACTGCCATCATGTAGCAGGCCGAAGCCGGCCACGTTGGCGAGCTGCGTCGTGTCGAAACCGACCTTTTCGTAGAGATTCCGCAGGTGCGGGATTTTCATCGTAACATTAGTCGACCCGTCGACCGAAACCGTGGCATGATGCAAACCTCCCTCCGGCCCAGGCGGTAGCGGCACGAACTGAGTCCCCTGAAGCGCAAAATTGCTACCCATGCCCGTGGGCAACGTGTGGCAGGACACACACTCAACACCGTCCAAACCACCCGTCCGGTAGCGGTTGAGCCCCACGACGGCGTTGCCGTTGGGCAACGGCTGCCCGGGTGGGCCGAACCGCCCGGATGTAAAGTGGCCCGGCAGCGGAAGATCCACGGGCAGGCCGTTGGTAAACGTTCGAAATGGATTCGGCGGGAAGAAAATCGTTGCGAGGAAATCCTCGAATTCCTGCATGGCCTGAGGTGTCAACTGCTCGTCATCGCCCATGAGGCCGACGAACGCACCGTTGAACTCCTCCAATCCATCCTTGTCGCCGCGCCAGTGAAACGGCTCCTTGCCGATGATGTCCTGCAGGGTTTGCGTGGTCATCGGACCTTTCATCGGGTGCCAGTCCTGGCAGTTGGGATCCACCCCGTTGCCGCAATTCTGATCAAACGGATTCATCGTTCCGGCCGGGTTGCCCAAATCCCACGCCAGCCGATCCATCCGCGCATCGACGTGGCACGATGCACAAGCAAGATGGCCGAGCCCCGACGTTTCGTGCGTCCCGTACAGTTGTTTGCGGCCGATCTTGATCGCCGGCGGCGACGGATCGTAAAACGGCACGGCCCCCACTTCCAGTTCGGTATCGACATCCACCACCGAAATCGAAGATTCGAATTTGTTCAGCACATAAAGACGATGGTCTGCCTCAGCCAGAACAATCCCGGTCGGCCCTTCGCCCACCTCGATGGTCGGCGCCGCCCCGACCCGCTGGCCGCTCGCGTCGATCACGATTACGTTGTTCGATCCCATCCCCGTGACATACCCACGCGTCCCGGCCGCGTTCCAAGCCACACCACGCGGATCGCCCAGCGATTTGTCGCGCTCCGACTGTGGAATCGTCGCAACGGCGTAGGTCAGATGATCGTTCAGATCGACGATCGAAACCGCGTCCGTCGCGGCCGGGTCCACGATACCGAGATGCACCCGAACAAACTGCCCGTTGACCTTCGGCTCGAACCGGACCTCGTTGATCGCGTCCGTGCCCACAACCGTAATCTCCCCCGTCGCCGGGTTGACCGCCAGGGCCATGCATATATTCATCAACCCGTCAGCGTACGAAACCGCCAGCGTATCGGCATGGATGATCGCGACGTCGTGATCCAAAAGATCCCAGCCCGGCAACCGACCGGAATGACTCGCCAGCGGGCCGCTGACCAGATCCGTCCAATCCCCGCCGTTGTCGTCCATCCAGTGGCCCGCCGCATCCTTGCGAACCGTCAATCCGACGGCCGGTGGCGGCGGAAGGGTTGGATTGATCGGAGGGTCAAACGCCGCGCCGGCGTTGGGTGGCGGGTTCACACCGCCATACGGTCCCATTGGATCGCCCACCACGTTGGGCGTAAAACCCGGCACGATCACCGAACCGCCACCGAGAATCGTCGTGGCGTTGCCCGATTCGAACACGGCCACGTACACTTCGCTGCCGTCAGCGCTGACGGCCATCGCTCGCGGATCCTCACCCACAATGGGCAAGATCACCGGCGGCGAAGACGGAACCTCCAACCCCAAGACCATGACTTGGTTTGCCTGCGAGCACGAGATGAATGCCCGTTGTGGCGCGCCGGCGAACACCACGTCACATGGCTCATCCAGTGTGCGGATCGTCCGCACGACGCTGCCCAGGGTCAAATCGACCACGCTGATGCTGTCCGAGATGTGATTGACCACCCATACTTCGGCGTCGCTCCGCGCGCGCACTGAGACCGGATCGAGCCCGACGGGAATCGAAATGAGCGGAACCGGCCAACCGCTGGTTAAATCGAAGACCTCCAGGCGATTGTCCGGCGTGTTGACCGCCAGGAGCCGGCTTCCGTCCGGAGTCAACGCGAGCGGTGTAACGTGCGGCGTCTCCCAGTTAACGAACGAATTCTGCCCCAGTACACTCCCCGCGCCCAGCAGCAACACCACCCATGACGTGGATACACGACCCATAACACGACCCTCCTAGCTGATTCCTGCAAGCGCTCGAAAGCGAGATGCGGCCACTAATGCGAAAAGACGTCCCTTGCGTCGAAGTTCGAGCAGCGCCACCCGCGAGCATTCGACGGCTCCCTACGGAAAGCGTAACGCAATCCGCATCCAAAGAGGACCGAAAACTCAAGATTACCTCTGTATTTGCACAGCAGGGCGCACAGGATTCAAGCTCCACTAACACCCTTCCACTATCACTTCTATTCAAGGGGGCCGCCTTTCGGCCTCGTTGGCCTGGATGCCGCGACACGACATCCCCTGGTGCGCCGAGTCCCGCCAACAGCCCGGATGTCAAGAATCTCCCAATTGCGCCTTCTAATCCCACTCACATTGCTCGATATTTGCGATAGATTGCCTGCCCCCGCGGTCGATATCCGCAGGGTGTGTTGGCATGTTCGCCTTTGTCTTGGCGGCAGAACTGAATGGGGGACGGTTTGCCGGCAAAAGATTCTGACTATGCCCTCGGGCGGCCTGAGGAAGGCTTGGGTCGCTGTAACGTTAACGAGCTATTGGGGACCGATCAATGATTCCAAGATTCCTTCCGGCGCTGATGAGCCTGCCTTGCCGTGTGCGCGCGAAGACCGTTTCGGCGCTGACCATTGTTGCACTTGGTATCGCATTCTGCGGCGGCTGTCCGGATTCCGGCGCCACGGGCAATGGAAACAGCAACGGCTCCGGGAATGTAAACGGCAATGCGAACGATAACACCAACGCCAACGGGAATGGCAACGACAACGCCGGCGGTGGCACGCCCACCGATAACTGCCCGGATGTCGACAACCCGGACCAGACCGATACCGACGGCGACGGCATAGGTGATGCGTGTGACAACTGCAAGGAGGTCGCCAACCCCGACCAATTGGACGAGGACTCCGACGGCGCCGGCGACGCCTGCGATAACTGCCTGGGTCTGGATAATGCGGATCAGACAGACGCCGATGAGGACGGCGTGGGCGACGCCTGCGACAACTGCCGCCTGGTGGCCAATGCCGGCCAGGAAGATACCGACATGGATGGATTGCCCGATGCGTGTGACAACTGCGCGACCGTGGCCAACGAGGATCAGACAGACGCCGATGAGGACGGCGTGGGCGACGCCTGCGACAACTGCCCGTCAAGCATCAACGAGACGCAGACCGACGATGACGGGGACGAAGT
>JBHHUB010000099.1:0-14754 GCA_046753625.1 Phycisphaerae bacterium
ACGATCGCGACGTGGACCTGCGGGATGTCGCGGCCTTTCAGGTCCGCTTCGGGCTTTCCGACGCCCACCTGGACTACTGCCACGCCCACGGCCAGCCCGGCACCAACGACCCGGCCGTCACCGCCTGCGTCTGCGACGCCTTCCCCTTCTGCTGCACCACGACTACCGGCTGGAGTCAGTTCTGCGTGGACGCGGTGGATGCCCTCGGCTGCGGCAGGTGTGGGGAATAGGGGTTGAATGATTAGAAGATTAGAAGATTAGAAGATTGAAAATTGAAGATTAAAGATTGAAGATTGAAGATTGAAGATTGAAGTGGTTTCAGAGCGCCCGGCGCAAGCCCGGTGACACGGGCGTGCAAGAACGCCGGGCCGGCGTTCGTCGAGGATGTCCGCGGGCCGGCGCCCGCGGCTGTGAATCGGTGCTCGGCGGGCTTGACGCTTGCGCGGCCATCCGAACCAGCGCCGAATGAGCCCGATGCCTCGCCACGCCAATCGATGCTCTACCTCCCCGTTTCTTGACACCTTCGTGTATTCCTTCGTGTCTTGGTGGGTACTCCTCTCCGCCGTACGCTATCCTTCACCCGCTCCCAGCGACCAAGTCTTGAACCTTTGAATCTTCAATCTGGAATCCCAGGCCGGGCGCGGTACCATCAATATGGACGCCGTTGCGGAAAACCGCCCCTGCCGGTGCATCCGCGAGGCCAGCGAACCTGTAAAAGCCACAGGGGGCGGTTTCTAACCGCCGGTTCGAGCTGAAACGATGTGAGCCTTTGGCTAAGAACTGATGGCTGACAGCTCCCAAAACGCTCCAACGGATGCCAAGAGAGTCACAAACACCATGATCGGCCAAACCCTGTCCCGCGGCGTCCTAACGGCCGCCTGCCTTGGCTTTATGTTCGCCGGATCCGCGCGATCCGCCGAACCACCGGTCGGCGGTGATGTCCGGATGCAGACCGTGCCGCAGCGCACCGTCGTGTTCCTGGATCATGTCGGGCCGTATTGGGGGATCGCCAGAAAGCTGCAGGCTGTTCGCAATTACATGCGCACGCACGAGCTTTCCGGCCCCCTTCTGATTCGCTATGCAGCCGACCCGACCCGAGCCGGAGGCTCCTCAATCGCCATGAAGATTGGTTTTGCCTTGGACGGGAAGCACACGCCAGCCCCACCCTTCAAGATGGAATCCTGGGATGCGGAGTTCGTAGCCACCACGCGCGTACACGCGGGGTCGGCCGGATTGTCGGAAGCCTGTCGCAGCATTCGCGCGTGGGCCAAAACCCACAACTTCGCGCCCACCGGAGCCGTCATCGAAAAGCTAACGGAATCGTCCGCCGGCGAGACCAGCAGTGGTCAGGCCACCGTCCAGATGGCGATTCGCCCGGTGGAGGCAGCGCAGCAGAGCCCCAAGGTCCAACAACGAAGCCAACCCGGAGCGGCCCGCCCGACGTCACCGGGACAGTGGGGCGACCAACCCCAACCTGCACGGCCACAAGCAGCCCCGCCGGCCACAGGAAGGTCCATCGAGCGTTCGGCGCAGGGTGGCCGGCCGGTGGGCAAGCCGTCCAAGGGGGGTCCGATCGCGCCTCACCCCGCCGCCCAACTGCGGTCTGCCATACCCTCAACCGCGATGGGTTCCGCGAGCAAGCCTGCGCAACCCGATGTTCCCAATCGCCTGGACAACAAGACGCCCACACCAGCGGAAACCGATGCCCTGGCCACGCGCCTGGTACCGCCACCGAACCGTTTGGACAGGTCTTCGAGAGCTTGGCTCGGCCAGGTGGTTCTCCGGCTGCGTGCCATATCCAGGGGCACAAAGCGGCTCTACGAAGAAGAAGGGGCTGCCATTATCGGACTATCCAATGTCATCGCTCAGCGATACGAGCGACTGTACGGTCAGCAGCATGCGGACGCCAAGGCCGCGGATCGCGCGGCTACGCCGACGAATTCCAACCTGATCCGCCAGCGCAAAGCCGTCACGCGCGATCTGGACCGGTTCATGGCTGTCCTCGCTTCAAAAAGCCTCGCGATTTCCGAGACCGAAGCCAAGTTCGAGCGTATCATCTTGCAGGCTGCCGAGCTCGTGAGCGCGCTGGATCATCAAGAGGAGGCCGCACCATAGCGATCCTCACGGAGCATACAGGTTCTCGCACAAGGCGTTCTCACCCGGTCTCGCCGAACTGAAGCCCGGCAAGGCTGCCGTATCCTATTTCCAGCAATACGGTTAGCACAGCATCGACTGATGCAGGTTCGGCAGGGTATGGCCGAATCCCAAACGCCGGTGTGAATTTGCTTGCCCACGGCGACCGATGAGGTACCCTATTAGCGGTGGGTGCGTGCAGTTTGGGCGCGGGCGTACCCGGCCGTAAGAGCCTACCTGAGTGGCATGATGAAAGTGAGTTTTTAGGTCATGAGCAGCGGAAGCGATACTGCATCCGGCGAGATTACCGCGACGAATACGAACGACTTTCTCGAGTTCGAGAAGCCGCTCCTTCGTATCCGTCATGACATCGAGGAAATGGAGCGCGAACACGCGGAAGGGTTGCGCGACCTCACCAAGGACATCAAACAGCAGCGAGCCCGATTCCAATCCACGATGCGGCGGCTCTATTCGAGCCTTACGCCGTGGGAAACGGTTCTCGTAGCCCGGCATCCGAAGAGACCTCAATCGACCGATTACCTCGCGATGATCTTCCGCGACTTTTGCGAACTTCATGGCGATCGAAACTTCGCCGACGATCGCGCGATCCTGACGGGTTTTTGTCGCATCGGCGCGCATCGTGTCATGTTTATCGGCCACCACAAAGGCAAGGACATCAAAGAGCGGGTAAGCTGCAACTTCGGATGTGCCCATCCCGAAGGCTACCGTAAGTCGCTACAGAAAATGCGGCTCGCAGAGAAATACGGCCTGCCCGTCGTCTGCTTGATTGATACGCAGGGAGCCTACCCCGGCGTCGGTTCCGAAGAACGGGGAATCTCTCAGGCGATCGCAGTCAATCTCATGGAGATGTCCCGCCTGAAAGTGCCCATCGTATGCGCGGTCATCGGCGAGGGCGGCAGCGGCGGCGCGTTGGGGCTCGGCGTCGGAGACAAGGTGGCCTTGTTTCAAAACTCGTTTTACTCTGTGATTTCGCCGGAAGGCTGCGCCGCGATTCTCTGGAAAACGGCGGACCAGCGAAAGCATGCCGCCGAGGCCTTGAAGCTCACGGCCAAGGAATTGCTCAAACTCAACATCGTTGACCACATTATTCCCGAGCCCATCGGTGGAGCACATCGGGATCCGGTCGGAGCGGCCGCCAACCTCGAAAAGTTCCTCTGTACATCGCTGGATGCCCTCAAGCGCCTAACCGTCAGTGCGCTCGTGCGCAAGCGTCAGGAGCGCATCCGAGAACTCGGCAGCTTCTACGATTCACCGCACGAAAATGAAGCACGGGAGCGCATCGAGCTCAAGCATGCCCGCAAGACGCGTCCGCGCAGCGCGCGGCTGGACAGTCGGTTGCTCAAAAGCGAAGAAATCAGCGTGGGATAGCGCCTCGTGCAGATCCGCCGCCGAAGGCCGATTCGGCTGCGCCCCCCGCCACCGTGCCGCATCCAAGCCCTTCAGCGATTAAGACCCGCGCCACCACCTCGCGTAGTCCAAAGCGGCGTAGGTAAAGATCACGTCCGCCCCGGCCCGCGCCAGGGCGATCAGCGATTCGGTCATGCACTCCCGCTCATCGAGCCAGCCTAGCCGGGCTGCGGCTTTGACCATGGCGTATTCGCCGCTGACGTGGTAGGCGGCGATCGGCAGCTCCGTCCGCTCCCGCAACCGGACGATGATATCCAAGTAGGGCATTCCTGGTTTGACCATCATCAGGTCGGCCCCCTCAGCCTCGTCGAGCATGGCTTCGAGGATCGCTTCGCGGGCGTTAGCCGGGTCCATCTGATAGGTTTTCTTGTCGCCCGGCACGTTGGCGGCCTCTACCGGTGCCGAATGCAGCGCCTCGCGGAAAGGGCCATAAAACGCCGAGGCATATTTGGCGGTGTAACTCAGGATGGCCGTCTGCGTGAAGCCGGCGTCGTCGAGTGCCGTGCGGATGGCCTCCACGCGACCGTCCATCATATCGGAAGGTGCGACGATGTCCGCACCTGCCCGCGCATGTGCGACCGCCATCGGTGCCAAGACCTCGACGCTTTCATCGTTGAGCACAACGCCCTCGCCACTGACGATGCCGTCATGACCGACGCTGGAGTAGGGGTCGAGCGCCACATCGGTGATCACGCAGGCGTTGGGGCAGGCCTCCTTAAGCGCACGCACGGCGCGACACATGAGGTTGTCCTCGTTGACCGCTTCTTGGCCGTCGTTGGTCTTCAGGGAAGCGTCCACGTCGGTGAACAGCGCAAACGCACCAACACCCAGGTCAATCGCCTGTTTGCATTCCTCGATTATCTTGTCAATCGTACAACGACAACGCCCCGGCATGGCGCCGATGGGCTCCGCGACACCGTCGCCTTCCATCACAAACTGCGGTAGAACAAGCCGGTCCGGCGTCAACCGCGTCTGGCGAACCAGGCGCCGAATGGTCTCCGTACGGCGAAGCCGCCGCGGGCGTTGAACCGGGCGGTTCCAGTCGAATGTTTGTGCCATAGATCAGGCTCCTTCGTAATCTGGGACGGCAAACCGGCGCTTCCCGTTCACCGTCCAGGTCGGTGTTAACAATAAGAAACATCGCGAGCGGCCCCGCGCGGTGCAACCGCGGCACTACGACCCGCATCATCTATGATCTCGGAAGCGCAGACGCTGGCAAGGCGCACGCAATCATTCAACGAAACGCCTTCGAGGTAGTTTCCGATCAGATGCAACCCGGGCCGTGCGGCCATCGCGGCCCGACAGGCCTGAATCCGCTCCCGATGGCCCAGGCCGTACTGTGGAATCGCCGCACGATGTCGGCACACATCCACCAGGACGGGCTCGCCGGATAGCTGCAACAGATCTCGCGCTGCCGTCGTGACGGATCGCACCAACGGCCCCTCTGCACGATCCACGGCCATACTGTCCCGGGCGCCGCCGACAAAAACGCGAATCAACCGGAAATCGGCGGGCGCGTGGTGCGGAAACATGCTGTCCGCCCAGATCGCGCCCATGATGGGCATATCCGGCTCGTTTCGCGGGACCAGAAAACCGAAGCCGTTCAGATCGTGCCCGACATCGCGCCGACGGTAGGCGAGGTTGACGATCGCCAGAGAGGCACACGGGATGCGGCTCATCACATCGGCCGCGGTCGACTCCAGCGAATCCAGCAGATCACTCGCCTTGTGTGCGGGCAACGCGACGACCACCCGCTTGCACGATAGCGTCACGGCCTCCTTGTGGACGGCGCCGATCCTGCATGAAATCTCGTATCCGCCCGACACCGCATCCAGCCCTTCGACGACACATTCGGTAAAGCAATCGTCGCCGAGCCGATCGCCCATCGCACGCGTGAGCGCGCCCAAGCCGCCGTCAAAGCTGACCAGCCCCGGCCATCTGCGCTTGGGACGACCCGCGCGCGTCCGCCGTGCCTTCGCCATGGCTACAATACCGTGCACAAGCGGGCTCCGGGCTTCGTTGTCGAATCGAGCAACCGACGGAAAACACGCCGGCAGGCTGAGCGTGCCGATGTCACCGGCGAAGATGCCGGAGATAACGGCACTGACGAAGGTGTCGGTGGCTTCGCGCCCGATGCGACGGGTCGCAGCCTGTTGAATCGTCTCCTCCTCATCTCGCGCGCTCGCCGACCAGCACAACCCGCGAATCAGCCGCAAACGGCCGGGCATCGACAGCAAGCCCGTGGCCATCAGCGACAGCGGGTTCGACGGCACACGACGCAACCTCCCGCGACGAACGATGTAGCGGGCGTGAGCCGCCTTCTGAGCCGAAACAACCCGCACGCGGTCGGCAAAATCATCGAGCAGTTCCTCAAACGCAGGATCACGCACCATGACGTTGAACGGCCCCTGCTCGAGGAGGTAGCCCTCCCGCACTTCAGTTCGTGTGCAGCCGCCCACCGTGTGCCGTGCTTCGAGCAGGCAAACATCCACTCCGGCTTTTTTCAATTGCCACGCAGCCGTCAGGCCGCTAATCCCCCCACCGATGACAACGACTTCCCTTCGCTGACTGTTCATGTTCGCTATACCCTTGCAATTGTGCTCCCTGTTCGAGGCCGCTCCGCGCGCCTGGCCGCACGAACGAAGCGTTGCACGTGGTCCCATGGCGTTTCTTTGAGCAGACCGTGGCTCAAGTTAAGTATGTGGCCCTCACACCCGCCGGCGGCGACGCATTCCCAGACGGCCTCTTCTATGACCTCAACGCTGCCTTCGGCCACAAGACGATTGTCTACGTTTCCTTGAAACGCAACGCGATGGCCGAATCGCCGTTTCGCCTCACGAAGATCGACATGGCTCCCAATGCTCAGCACGTGCGCCCCGGTCTCCACCATCAGATCAAGCCGCGTTTGATCCTTGGCGAAGAGCATCGTCGGCGCGCGCCGCCCCAGGTCCGCGAAAACCTGCGTTTGATACGGATGGGCGAAGGTCTCGTAGTCCTCCGGCGTCAGCAGGTCCGCCGCGGACTCGAACAACTGTACGGCGTGGACGCCCTGATCGATCTGATAACGCAGGTAGTCGACGGTCATGTGGGCGAGTCGCCCGAGCAAGTCGTGGAATGTGCTTGGATTCTCGCGCATCCATGCGCGGGTTCTTGGCATTTGAGCCATCGGGCTCTGCCCCTCAATCAAGAACGCGGCCAGCGTGAAGGGCGCACCGGCGAATCCGAGCACGGGCAACGCATCGTCCAGCGCGCGATGAATGCGTTGAAGGGTTGCGCCGACATACGACAGATCGTCCGCCGGATCGATCGGCCGGAGGCGCTTGAGGGACTCGGCGGACGCCGGCCCGCCGATCAACCGCGGACCCGGGCGAAAGACGAATTCCGCGCCCATGGGCGCCAGTGGCGTCAAGATGTCCTGAAACAAGATGATCGCATCGACGCCGATGCGCCGCGGCAACAGAGACGCCTCGGCGGCGAGATCGGCATCGCGAAAAAAGGCTTCAAGCTCGAGGCCGCTGCTCCGGCGCAGCGCCACGTATTGAGGATCCGTCCGACCTGCCTGGCGCATGAACCACACCGGCGTGCGAGGCGTCCGTTGCCGCCGGGCGGCACGCAGCAATAGATCGTTTTTCACCATGGGCTGCCTCCGATTCCGTTCCCACTCAGCCGGCCCGCCGCGCTTATGCGTTGGCGGAATAACATCCATCCCCTTTCAAATACGCCTCGGGATCCAGGTACGCATCAAACACGGCCGCTACGTTGCGCATCAAAACGTAGCCCAGCGGAGCGGTCAGCCTGATGTCGCCCACCGAATTGACGGTCACCAATCCGTCCCGTTCAAGCACCTCCAGGCCGGCCAGCTCCCTGGCGAAGTAGTCGCCGAATGCAATACCGAACGCCTCTTCGACGTCTCGCGCAATGACAAACCCCTGACAATACAATTGCGCCAGCACGGCCTGGCGAATGCCGTCGTCGCGCGTCAAGGACTTACCGCGATCAACGGGCAGAACGCCCCGGCTCACCCGTTCGACATAGCCGTCGGTGGTCTTGATGTTTTGCAGAAAACCGACGCCCGGCAAATGCGTAATGCCCGACACGCCCGCAGCGAGCAGCCGCAGATCGCCACCGGTCGTCATACCCTGAAAATTCCGTTGCAGCGTGCCGTCCTTGTGGCTCTTCGCAAGCGGATCATCCGGTCGGGCGAAGTGATCCAGCCCGATGAATTCGTATCCGGCCCCTTCGAACATCTCCTGAGCCAGCAAAAACATGCGCAGCTTGGTCCGGCTGTCCGGCAAACGCGTGTAGTCCATACCTCGTTGTGTGGCTATTTTTTCCGGGATTTGTGCGTAGTGGTAATACGCAATGCGGTCGGGCGCGAGCAGAATCGTCTGCTCGAGTGTGTGCCGGATCGTCTCCATCGTCTGGTACGGCATGCCGTAGATCAAATCGAAATTGACGCTGTCGAAGCCCAATTCACGGCAGCACGCCACGACTTGCTCGACCATCTCAAAGGGCTGAATGCGGCGAACGTGCGCTTGCACCTGACCGTCGAAATCCTGAATACCCATGGACACGCGATTGAAACCCATGCGCCGCAAGCCCGCCAACTTGTCCGGCGTCACGCCGCGCGGATCGACCTCCATGGCGATTTCCGCATCGTCGGCGATAGCAAACGCAGTTCCGATCGCATCGTGGATGCGCTCGATTTGCCCGACGTCGAGATAGCTCGGGCTGCCGCCGCCCCAATGAATCTGGCGCAGCGGTCGAGCGGAATCCGTCTTTTCCGCCAGGAGACGAATCTCCCGCGTTAGCGCAGCCAGATAGCCGGCCACACGCTCGGCGGCGCCGTCCTGGTGCTTGGGCAAGATCACCTTGTTGCAGCCGCAGAACTTGCACAACTTCTCGCAGAACGGCAGGTGCAGATAGAGGGACAGGTCTTGCTCCGGACGATGCTCGGCGCTCGCGGCGTGCATGCGCAGCGCGTCCGCCTCGTCCATCGCGTGCCACCAATTGGGCATCGGATAGGAAACATGCCGCGGCAGGGAAAGACCTGCATACCGATCGAATACTTCAAGACCCGATCCCAACTGACCCGCGTCGGACGTCGTGGCGATCATGATTCGTTACTCCGTGCGGCAACCATGCCGCGCGAGCCCAAGCCGGCGGCAGTCGCCGCGCCCGGCCGCTCCCGTTCGCGACCGCCGCCGGCGGCACACAAAAGATGTTTCGCACCGCCGGTGATCTGGCAGGCGACCCACGCCTCAGCGTGACGTGCCGCATTTTGAAACGCCTCGCCGCGGCAGAGCGCATCGGCGTGCGCACGGACGTTCGCATTTATGTCTTCGTGCGTGCAAAGCCGTACCCGCCCCGACGCCGCCACGCCTTCGGTTGAACCGAACGAGTTGAAATCGACGACGACAAGCGGCTTCGACCGATCGGCCCGGTAGCGGTGCAGGTGATCCGCGTTGAGAATCGGCTCGGCCCGGTCGGTCCCAAACACGACCAGGCCCGCTTCGCAACAGGCACGCAACACCCGATCTTCACTGTAGGATTGCACGCGAAGGCGTCGCCCGTTGCCGATGGCTTGGCGCAGCAGCTTGAGGTGGCCGCCATGCTTGTGGCCGCGGTGCAGCAGCGTCAACTGGCGACCGGAAACATGAAATCTCTTGATCAGCGTGCTGCACACGCTCGCGGATGTCGTCGATCCTCCAACGACAACGATGCGACACTCAGCGAAATCGATGCACTCTTCCTCGGCAATACGCTTCATCGCAATGTGGCAGTAATCGGGATCAAAGCGGCCCCAGTCGGTCGTCGTGCGCAACTGCTGTTCGGCATCTACAACCTCTTTGAGCAACGAGGCGCAGAGCGGACCGGCCGCCCCGGCGCGGGCGGCAAGCCGGTGCGCCGCTTTGAACTGATCCAACACGTCCCGCTCACCCGGCAAACTACTGTTGAGCCCGACAGCCGTGCGCATCAAGTGCCACCGCGCGTCCCTACCAACAAGAACATTAACTTCAGCGGCGCCGGCGCCAAAGAGCTGCTGACTGATACGCGATACGGTGTCGCGTTGCCGGCGCGCGTCGCCGGCGTCATCGAGATAACCGTAGTACTCAACCCGATGGCACGTGTTCCACAGGAACGCCTCCCGAACGCCTAGGGTCTCCTGCATATCCCGGAGCAAGGCGGGGACTTCGCAGCTTGATCGCTTGATCCGCCGCAAGCCCGACTCATCGGTGTGCCGCAGATCGGGACCGAGCCCGTCGGCCAAGCGCCCCTTCAACGACATCCCCACCATCACCAACGACGGACTCGCTGCCCGCTGCGTCGAGTGCGCGGGCTTGGCACCGGTGATCGCCGCCAGCGACCGCTGCGGGCCGGTGATCGGCCGGCAGCCACGCAAGACCAGGTGCTTTAGTGCGGTAATGAACGGAGCGAACGTGTTGGGCGCCGGGCAGAGGTAAAGCTCCGCCCCCGCATCTTCGACGGTCTTGCGGTAGCGAATGTCGATTTCCTCGAGCGTCTCCAGGCAGTCGGTGGTAAAGCTGATCGGGCAAATCAGGAACCGCTTCTCGCCGTCGGCCACCAGTTGCTCAAGCACAACATCCGTATAGGGTTGCATCCACTGGGTCGGTCCGAACCGGCTTTGAAAGGCCAATGACATGCGGTGCTCGGGCCAACCCAACTGCTGGCCCACCAACGACACCGTCTGCGCCACATGTTCCGGATAGGGATCGCCCCGTTCCACGTAGGAAACGGGCAGGCCGTGCGTGGAAAACAGTAGGTAGCAGTTGTCCGGCGACAGGCCGTGCTCCCGCGCATATTGGGCGATTAAATCGCGCTGTGCGGCGATGTAGCCGCAATCGTTGTACCAGCTCAGCCGCGTCGCCACCGGCAGCGGGTGATCGTCTCCCGAAAGGTAATCGTACACTTCCCGCATGGCGGTCCCCGTAGTCGGACCGCTGAATTGCGGGTACATGGGCACGACGACCAGCTCCTCAACACCGGACGCTTCAATCTCACGCAAGGTATCTGCGATCGAAGGCCGCCCGTAACGCATGGCCGTAAAGACCCGCCAACCGCGCGGCAACGCCTCGCGCAATGCCTCGGCTTGGGCCAGCGAAATGGAAATCAGCGGCGAACCATGCTCCGACCAGATGGACCGGTACATCTCCGCGCTGGTCGGAGCACGCAGCAGACCGATCAAACGGCCCAACACGCGGTTGAACCAGCCGAGGCCGCGCGGCAATTGAATCACTGCGGGATCGCTTAGAAACTGGCTGAGGTACCGACGAACCGCCGGAACGGTCGGCTCATCCGGCGAGCCGAGATTGATCAGCAAGACGCCGCGTTCCCTTCGGGCGGGCGAAGCATCGCCCGACGGATTTCGGCCCGGATGGCCGGGGTTGGTTCTTGAAAAACTCATACGGTGTATTCTCCGAGTGCCCGCCGCTCCCCAACGGCGACGAGGCAACCGCGTACCCACGCGTGCGTGCCGCAACGGCAACCACACGCATCATGGACGAAAGCTACAAAAGGATGATAGTACGAATAGAGGCCGACGCCGCGCTTCGGGTCGTCCCCAGGCGGATCAATCCGCGGTGCGCGGAGGGGCGCGCAGACGCCGGATACTGAGAACCAGCAGCCAGCAATGGGGGCGAAACGCATCCTGCCAAACCGTGTTCGTCGAAGACGGCACACAGGCCAAATGGCGCTGGACGCCCGACCCCCGATTCGCCGCGTGCAAGAACTTGCGACCGAGCTTGGCCACGTCGGCGAACAGGCACGTCATGGCCACGATGGACACGCATTCCGGTACGAAGGTTGGTCGGTCCGGTTGAACCACGTCCACATGCAACAACGCCACAACCACGAACCACGCCACGCACGATCGCCGGGTGATATGCCATCGCAGGAAGCGAACGTTGATGATCTTCAGTGCGAAAAAGGAAAGGGCCAAGCCGTAAAGCGCGGGCGCCCCGAGCGTTCCCTCCCCATCCAGGGCGAGGCGTAGCGAAGCGAAAAACGCGGGCATGTGCACCGCCAGCATCATCAGCCAGAAAAGGCTGCGGATCGTTCGCAGCAGCACGACGCGGGTAAGCAAAGCCCGCCCGCTGCTGAGAACGCCGTCACGATGATACTCGTTGCCGGTTGTCACGTTGGACCCTCGTCACGATTCTCGCATCGCCCGGGCTTGCTTCGTCCCCCGGGCCGCCCAAACGCCGTATCGGCGGCATCTTCGCCGCCGATTCGCTCGTTTCCCGACGCTCGCTCCGAATATCCTATCGCAAGCCTGCTAGAGGCTCAATAAAGGATACCATCGGCAGCAATGGTGGGGGTAGCAAAAACCGTGCCATGTAGTTCTGGGACGAAACCGGCATCCCCCACCGGTGAGCAATGGCCCGAATCCGGACGCCAGCCACGTTCACGCACCATGACCGGGGATCACGCGCGGCCAGGACCGGCGGAGAAAGCCCGTCGCAAGGGCATCGTATGGGGGATTTGGCGATGGCGTCCGTGGAATATCCCACTGGCCGTCGCCAAAACGCTCAGCCCAACCGCCTGCCCAAGAAGCGTCATACCGGCTTCTTGCCGTTGATCCCGCCTTCGCGGGTGTGGCCATCTCTTGTGGCAACGTCGTGAACGGAAGAGGCGGATCAAGATTTGACCCAAGGGGGCCAGACAAGATAGCCCAGGGCAGAGCGCAGCGCTGCCCTGGGTACACGGCTCACCTCGAAGTGTTGCCCTGAAAGGGCGAAACGTACCTCGCGGCGAGCATGGGCCTTGTTGCGCCCTTTCAGGGCTGGATGTTATGATCACGGGAACCCAGGGCGGCGCTACGCGTCTGGCGCCGCTTCGCTCTGCCCTGGGCTGACATGTTGCTGCCCCTCTTGGGCGAAGACCGTGAGCTTGGGGCTAAGGACGTAGCTGTGCCGCCAACTTGTCCACACCGCCCCCATTCCACAAGCGGTTGGTTGCCTGAAAACCGGGCACAGCGGGATCCAGAACGGGTATGGGAACACCGCGGGCGTCAAGCTCATAGCCCAGCTCCTCGACCGACATTTTCTCGGCATGCCCATCCACGAACACGACGTTGCCGCGTTGGGCGTGACGCATCTCAACGGGGGAGTACCGATAAAGCGAAGGATCATAGCCTATCGAAACGTCACCGAGTCCGGGGCCGAACTTGACCGCCTTCCGCTCAATCGCGAGCCGGGGCGGATCCAAGGCGTACGAATGCTTGCCATGCTTGGGGCCCGCCCCGCGGCTGTCGGCGATCAGAACCGTGCGTCCGGCCGCCCGAATCCGCGTCGCGGTTACCGGGTAGTTGTCCCAGCGGTTGCCATCGGCGTCTCGCCGTGAATTGCCCAGGTACTGATAGTTGTAGCCGTACGCGCCGTTGCGAATGTCGGATTCGAAGTCGTCCTTCAGGCTCGGGCAGAGAAAATAGCCATTGGTCATTTCCCGCCCGGACGCACCACCGATGCCGGTGGACCCGTCGCCGAATCCGCCCGAGCTCGCCACTTCGCCGCGAAACGGCTGAGGATCGATGACCGGACCGACTTCATCCCCATCGATGAACCATTGCCAGCGAGGCTTCCTGCGGCCCCACTTGTTGACGTAGACCTCCGCATCAGAGGTAGGTCGCGGCGTCTTCAGCCGAAACGGTGGGAATTTGTCGCGGTTGCCCGTCACATACAAGGTCATCCCCGTCCCAAGGCGTTTCAAGTTGGCCAGGCAGACCGTGCCCTTGGCCATGTTGCGCGCCGCGGACAGCGACGGCAGCAGTATCGACAGCAGTAGTGCGATGATGGCGATCACAACCAGCAACTCGATCAGCGTAAACGCGCGTTTGCGTCCCAACATGTTTGCGTCTCCAAGCTCCTTGCTCGCGATGGATGCTCTCAAACCGCTGAAGGCGGTCCGATCATGCCTGGTCAGGGCCCCGGGGGCAGCACGGCTGCGGCCGCCTGACACGTACCGGCCACTTCGCAATCCGAACAGCTCAACGATGCTGCCGACGCATCGCGCGGACCGGGTACTACGACGTCGCCTGCTCGGACCGCGTGAAAGTAGGACTCCATTCGGTTGACGGTGGCCGGACTGATGGCGTGCTCCATCATGCACGCGTCAACCTCCGCCGCCCCGGCATCCAGACCGAGCACCTCGATCAGGAACGCCTTGATGACCTCGAACCGCCGAACCACGCATTCGGCTACGCGATGGCCCGCCGGCGTGAGCTTCACCAAGCCATAGTGGTCGTGGAGCACCAGACCCGCGCGTTCCAGCTTCTTCAAAACGGCTGAAACCGTGCTCGGCGTGACGCCCAGACCCTTGGACATGTCTCGAACCCGTCCTACCTGTTGGTCCTGCTGCAGGCGATAAAGCACCTTCAAGTACATCTCGTGCGTTGGCGAGAGCCCGTATTCGTGCCCGTGCATGACACCCTACCTTTCTTGGCGATCCCGCCTGCCCCAATAGACCGAGAAAAGCGGGTCTCATCGCCTGTTTCGGAGCATTGTACGCATATTGTGTGATGCGTCAAACAAAATGTGCCGCAAAAAATAAAAAGTGGACCATAAAACATTTCGGGCCGTTGAATGCGTGCCTGAAAAGCGCGTTGAAGAGTCCAAAGCAAGCCGGAGTTTCCCGCTCTAAACACCCATGACCATGCCATGGTCGGCTCCGGGCCATCCGCCCGGCCGGCGTGATGTCACGACGCGGCGCGCCCCACGAGCCGTCTAGCCCCGCGGGTTGCAGCCTGCGGCCCCAGGGGAGAGCGACGGCAGTTCACGACCTCAATCGGAATTCGAGTCAACGGCCCTTTTGCGCCGCGTCTCTTCTTCCAGCAACCTGCGCTGCTTGGGCGTCAATGAATCCAGGCCCGATTCCGATACCTGCCGCAACGCCTCCTCGACAAGCCGGGCATGCTCCTTCCGTTCCCGCGCCTCGCGCGCCGCTTTGGCCTCTTGCCGGGCTTGCTTACGGCGTGCGAAGTAGCCGAGCCTGCGCGGGCGCGTTTCGACGTCGCCGCCGAAGGCGTAGCCACCACCGAATTCCGCTCCGAATCCCGCCTCAAACTCGCCTTGCTCCTTGAGAACCCGTCGTGTCTGCCAGCATGTCAGATAGCCGAACACCGCGATCATCATCAGCAGGTATTCCTGCGAAAGCAGTCCGATGACACCGATCACG
>JBHHUB010000100.1:0-14490 GCA_046753625.1 Phycisphaerae bacterium
TGTTGACGCAGTGCGTCACATTGGCCGTCCCCGCCGCCAGGAAAGAAGCCATGGCACCGGCTTCGGTGATGCCTTCCTCAAGAAGCTGTCCGGATTTACTCTCTCGGTAGTACAACAGCAGGTGCGAATCGACGGGCTCATACTGTTGCCCGGCGTGGGCGTAGATGCCGTACTTGCGGAACAGCGCATCCATTCCGAAGGTCCGAGCTTCGTCGGGCACGATGGGCACGACGAGTTTGCCGAGTTCCTTATCGTCCATCAAACGGTTGAGCAGCCGCACAAACGCCATGGTGGTCGCCACTTCGCGATCGCCCGAACCGGCGTCGAAATCGGCAAAAAGTTCGGACTCGGTGGGTGGAATTCGGGCCGTACGAACGCGGCGGCGCGGCACGAATCCGCCCAGCTTCTTCCTGGTCTCAAGGAGGTATTGGTATTCCTGGCTGTCTTTGGCGGGACGATAGAACGGCGCATCCTCGAGGTCTTCATCGCGGATCGGAATGGCAAAGTGATCGCGAAAAGCCTTCAGTTCCTCGAAATTCAGCTTTTTCTGCTGATGCGTGACGTTGCGCCCCTCACCGGCCTCGCCAAGCCCGTACCCTTTGATCGTCCGCGCCAGAACGACCGTCGGTTGCCCCTGGTGCTCAACGGCGGCCTGAAACGCAGCGTAGACCTTGGCCGGATCGTGTCCGCCCAGCCGGAGCTTTCGGATTTGCTCGTCGGAAAGATGTTCGACCAGCTTGAGCAGCGCGGGATGTTTCCCGAAGAAGTGCTTACGAGAATAGGCTCCCGATTCGACCGAATACTTCTGCCACTGCCCGTCCACCGTTTCGCTCATCCGTGCCACGAGCCTGCCGTCAGCGTCCGCCGCCAGCAACGGATCCCAATCTTCGCCCGAAATCACCTTGATGACGTTCCATCCGGCCCCACGAAACGCGCCCTCGAGCTCCTGGATAATGCTTCCATTGCCCCGCACCGGCCCATCGAGCCGCTGGAGATTGCAGTTGACCACGAAAATCAGATTGTCCAGCTTTTCTCTGGATGCCAGCGTGATGGCCCCCAAGGACTCCGGCTCGTCCATTTCGCCATCGCCCAGAAACGCCCAGACGTGCGAACACGAGGTATCGGCCAAGCCTCGGTCTTCAAGGTAGCGGTTGAAACGGGCCTGATAGATCGCGTTGATCGAAGACAGCCCCATCGAAACGGTGGGAAACTCCCAAAAATCCGGCATGAGCCAGGGGTGGGGATACGAAGAAAGGCCACCGCCGTCGGCCAGTTCCCTGCGGAAGTTGGCCAGCTGCCTGGTTGACAAACGATGCAGCAAGAATGCCCGCGCGTAGATACCAGGGGCGACGTGGCCTTGAAAGAATATCTGATCCCCGGCGCACTCTTTGGTATTGGCTTTGAAAAAGTGGTGGAATCCGACCTCGTACAGCGTGGCCGCCGACGCGAAGGTCGAAATATGGCCGCCTATGCCGTGCGACCGACGGTTCGCACGTACGACCATGGCCATCGCGTTCCAACGAATCAGGCTCTTAATCCGCCGCTCAATCGCCCGATCCCCGGGGTAGGCCGCTTGCCGATCGACGGGGATCGTGTTCATGTAGGGGGTCGTGGCAGAAAATGGAGCGACGACGTTGTTGCGCTTGCCCCAATCGATCAGCGTCTCGAGCAAGAACCGGGCACGGGGCCGGCCCGACCGATCCACCACGGCCTTCAGCGAGTCCACCCACTCCGAGGTTTCAGTGCGGTCGAAATCCATGGCGGCCGACGATGGCGGTTCCTGTGCAGTTGACGACATAACCGTCAGCATAACCGACGTTGCGATGCCACGCTACGTCCATCGTAAAGGGTCACCGGCGGGTGGCCCATGTCCTTTTGGACATGGGGGAGACGATGATCTCGCGACCACTAGGAGTGAAGGCCATCCAGCGCGAACGGCAGAGCAGGGAGGCATGGAGCGCAGACGAGAACGGGCGTCAGTCGGTCACCATCATCGGCTCCCCCACCTCCAATAGGAGGTCGGCCACCCCTCAATCCGTCAAGACGCGCCGAAGATGTTCGCGAGCAGTTGCTCCACCAGGGCTCGCTCCTCGGAAAGCTTTCTTGACGTAGCGGTGGTGGCGTCTTCCAAACCATCGGCGAGATCGTCAAAATAGGGCAAGAATGCCGTCAACCGATCGATCGCGGTCTGCTGATCATCGCGATTGAAAAGCACGCCGAACGTCGGAAACGCATCCGCACTGGCATCATGAAGCACCAGCGCGGTGTTCAGCAGCAACACCCCACGCTGCACGCTCGGCGTCTCGAAATACCGGGGATGGGTGCTGGGATCGAGCCCCGCGGGAAGCACCGCGTCGAGTTGCGGCAAGACGATGTCCTCGCCCGAATTATCCGTAAAAGCCAGCGACAGGCTTGCGATGGTGTTCTCCGCGTCAAAATCGACGAGGCTCCCGGCGCGGAGCTGGATGAGCATCACCTCGCTCCCCTCGGGGCTGCTCAGAAACAACGTCGGGATGCTCAGTTCCAGCATGTGCGGAAACGGCTGGTCCGCGGGTATGCCGTACACGCCTTCCACGTCGAACGTAAACGGCACATCGACCGTTAGCGAAATGTCAAAGGCCACGGGCGTGACCAACAGGTCGAACTCCTCGTCGAACACCGTGGTGATCCGCTCAAAGTCGCTTAAGAAGAAATAGTTGCCGCCGCGTACCTGCGCGATCCGCTGAGCGGTCTCATTGCCGATGTCGGTCCCAACGCCGAACAGCGTCGCCCCGATGTCCATCGCGGCGAAGGTCTCCATCACGTCGATCAGCTCATCCGCCTGCCGATCTCCACGGATCGTGAAGCGCGCGTCGGTAAAGACGATCAGGCGATCGGCTCGGTCCGCGGATTGGTGGCGCCGCACCGCCTGGTAGGCTGAACTCATGCCGCGGGCTAGGTCGCTGCCGCCGGCAGGCGTCAGCGTCTCGATGGCCGCCTTGATGGCCGCAAAATCATCCCCAGGCACCGCCTCCAGCCGCGTCTCGGCCAGCGTGCTGAAACGCACGATGCTGACCAGGTCCTCATTCGTCAGTTGAGCGAGCAACCCGTCGATGGCGATGCGCACCGACTCAAGTTTGGTGGTCCCCGTTCGGGTATCAATCTCATCGCCCATAGAGTCGCCGGTGTCGATCACGATACCCAGATTCAAGGGCCGGCGCCGAAAGGCCGAAGCCTCGACGTTGGTCCCAAAACCGATTTGGACGGTCGCCAGCGGCGTCAACGCATCGAAATCATCGTTCCACGCCGCAGCCACGGTGGCGAACAGCGCACCGGCGTCCGGCGGCGCCTCGATGGGTATGTCGTGCTCGGAGAGGAATTCTTCGACCGTAATCGAATCGGGATCGGGAACACCGCCCGCCTCGATGATCGTTCTGGCCGAGGCGATGTCCTGCTGCCCGCCCGTCGTGACGCCCAGCACATCTCCTACAATGGCCTGCACGACACAACCACCGGCATTCAAGGCGAAGACACCAACGAGCCCCGCACTGAGACCAAGTGCCTGAACAGACCACCGCACACGCCATCCGCGGCGTTTCCAACAACCAATACTCAAGCATTTCATGGAAGCAACTCCTGGGATGCCACGATTCGGCCGGCGCGCGGCATGGGGTCTTTGGTTGGAACGTCGAATTCTGCCCAAAGGTCAGTGTCCCGTCGAGCTTCCAAACCGGGTGAGACCGCTCGGACCGACCGGGACGGTGCACAACCGCGTTTTCAGCCCTTCTGGGCCGGATTCACTGTGCGCCCGCGGGTTCTATTCGATGACACCGGGATCCTCAAACATCTGCACATAGCTGCGGTAGCGATCCGGGTGAATCCGCCCGTCCTCGACCGCCTGCTTCAACGCACATCCCGTTTCATGCGTGTGCGTGCAATCGGGGAAGCTGCAGTCCGCCACGCAATCCACGAACTCGGCGAAGTACGCCTCGAATTGGTGGCGCGGAATCACGGTCAGATCAAAGGATCGAATGCCGGGCGTGTCGACCACATACCCGCCCCCCTTGAGCCGGAGCAGCTCAGCCGTCGTCGTCGTGTGCCGCCCTTTTTGGGTTTGAGTCCCCACCATCCCGATGCGCAGCTTCAACCCCGGTTCGACGGCATTGAGCAACGAACTCTTGCCAACGCCGCTCTGCCCGACAATAACCGTCGCTTGCTCGTGAAGCGTATCCTTCAGCGTCTCGATGCCCACCAGTTGCTCCGCCGAGGTCGCCAGGGCCGCATATCCCAACCCGGCGTACCGCGCGAGCAATGATCCGGCCGCCCCATCCACATCCAGATCGACCTTGTTCATACATACGATCGGCGTAATGCCTCCGGCGCATGCAGCGACGATGTAACGATCGATCAAATTGGGTTTGGGCGTCGGCTCCGCAGCGGAACTGACGATGAGCGCTTGATCTACGTTGGCGACGATGGTCTGGATGCGCCGACCGGCCTTGCGCCGCAATTGGCCCGTTCTGGGAGCGACGCGCTCGATGACGCCTTCCCGAACGGATTCATCCGCCGTTTGGCCCGGACGAAAACCAACCCGATCGCCCACGGTAACCGGCTGCCGCTCGTCGATCAGCCGCGTACGAAGTATTCGGCGGACGGTACAGGGCCATACGTCCTGACCATCGTCCACTTCCGCGTACAGGCCGCGCATCGCCACCACCACCCCCCGCTTGAGATCACGCCAGGTGTCTTCATCGTCATCGTGGACGATGATCGTACGACGCCGCGACAGCGCCCCCTTGGCCCGGACCCCCTCCGATTGAGCCGTGTCGGTCTCATGGCTGTCCTCCGGGTGGGCATGTTCGGTCCAATCCTTGCTGCGTGCAGGCTTCGACCGGTTTTGGCGGAACGCCACGCGCACCTTCTTTCCGGTGCCTTTCTTTTTCCTCCGTTTGGAAGTGCCCATCACTCAATCGTCCGCAATCCACCATCAGGGCATTGCCTGGAAAACCGGTTGATCCTACCATTGGCATGTTGGTGAACCATTAGGGTATGTATGGGCTTTGACACGAGAACGCAACCGGAACCTTCAGAAGTGGCCACGAACTTTGCCGACCGCCTGATCGACGCCGTCCAACGCCGAGCGGCTCCCGCCTGCGTGGGCCTTGATCCGCTCATCCACCGCCTGCCGCAGGACATCCTCGATCGGCACGGGCTTTCGGCCGACTCGGAACCGGCGATGGCAGACGACGAGGCGTGCGCCGCCGCGATCGGTGAATTCAGCCGGGAAGTAATCCTGCAGATTGCATCGCACGTTCCGGCCGTGAAAATCAACATTGCTTTTTTTGAGCGTTTTCACGCCGAGGGCGTCGCGGCATACTTCAGTGCGGTCAAGTTCGCCCAAGAGGTCGGGCTGCTCGTTATCGGCGACGTCAAGCGGGCGGACATCGGCCACTCCACCACCCAATACGCCCACGCCCAACTGGCAGACCATTTCCGGGGAAATGCGGCAGGGGCGTCACCGGACGCCGTCACCGTCAACCCCTACTTCGGACTGGACGGCGTTCGTCCGTTCCTCGACGTGGCCAGGGCGGAAGGCGGCGGTCTGTTCGTGCTCGTGCAGACCAGCAACGAATCAGCGGTCCAAGTCCAGGGATTGAGGCTATCGGACGGCTCGTTGGTATCCCATCGGGTAGCCAGATTGGTTCAGCAATGGGCCGGCGAAGATGGCCTACTCGGCGTCCACGGATACAGTTGCGTCGGAGCGGTCGTCTCGCCTCGCGACCTCGAATCCACCAAGCTGATCCGCTCGCTGATGCCGAATTGCCTTTTCCTGGTTCCCGGCTTCGGTGCCCAGGGTCGAACGGCCGACGAGGTCCGCGAATGCTTCAAGCCCGACGGAAGCGGCGCATTGGTCACGGCATCGCGAAGCGTCATCTACGCCTATCGCGACGAGCGGTTCGCAGTGCAAGGCGAAGGCGATTGGCGCAAGAGCGTCGAAGCGGCCTGCGTGGATCTGGTCTCGCAATTGCGCGCGACGCTCCCGGCGTTATAGGACACCGGCGCATCCGATCGCTGTTTGGGCGATACCAAGGCTTCGACGTCGTCCGATCATGCAAGCTTTCGAAAACGGCACTTGACCGGATGATTTCCTGTCGCCGGAACCGGTGTGTCAAGCCCCGACAATGCCAAATATTTGACTCTGGCTTAATTCGACGAAAAACGGACCTTCCGGCGAGCAAGAAAACTTGACTTTTCTGCGGCCTCACGCCACCGCCAGGGCCGTTTTCAGAAGAATCTTCGCAAACCGCCCGTCTTTTTGATCTTTATATCCTACGGTTGAATCGAGGTAAGAATTCCTCCTTGGTGCCGCGAGGTGCGCCAGACTACGGGAGTAAGATCATGGCTTTGACTGTTTCCAACTTAAACACGCTGTCGCTTTTGAACATCCTCAATCGGACGACCCGAGCGCAGCAAAGTACGATGCAACAGCTTACGACCGGCAAGCGCATCAACACTGGCGCCGACGACCCGGCCGGGCTGATCGCGCTGGCGAGCCTCAACTCCGAGCTATCGGCCGTGGAGACCTCGCTCACCAACAACACCCGGACGGACGCGATTTTGACCGTGGCGGACCAATCCATCGTGGAAATCAGTTCCCTGCTCGGCGAAATTGAATCGCTGGTCGCCGCCTCGGCCAGCAGCGCCAACCTCAGCGCGTCGGAAATCGCCGCCAATCAGGCTCAGATTGACGACGCCCTTTCCGCCATCGACCGGATCGTGGCCACCACCAGCTTCAACGGCAACAAACTCATAGACGGAAGCTACAGCATCCAGCACACCGGTTTCGCCAACAACCAGTACCTCGACAACCTCAGAATCTTCTCGCGCAGCCAGGTAACTTCGGACACCGCCCTGACCGTAAAACGGGTGGCATCGGCCCAAACGGCCTCGGCGACGTTTGCGTTCATGAAGGGCACGACCTCCAACACTTCCGGAACAACCACGGTCGCGATCACCGGCGCCCTTGGAGCCGCGACCCTGACGCTGACCAGCGGCCTGACCCAGGCCGGCGTGGTCACGGCCATCAATCTGTCCAAAGATCAAACCGGCGTCTCCGCAATCCAACAGGCCAACAGCATTAAGCTGAACTCCACCGGATTTGGCACCGCGGAGTTCGTCTCGGTCGAAGTGCTTTCCGGAGGGATTATCAATAACACGCAGACGGCCGGCGGCGACAGCGACACCACCAACGACTTCACCAGCAGCGCCAAGCAAAAGGGCGTCGACGCCAACATCACCATCAACGGACAGACCGCCGGAACGGACGGCCTGGACGTCACCTACAGTGCCAACGGGTTAAGCCTGTCCTTCACACTGGATACGGACTTCGGCAAGGGCAACACCGGCGCCACGACGTCGACCTCCTTTACGGTTAAGGCCAGCGGCGGCGCGACCTTCCAGCTCGGCACCTCGTCCAGCACCCGCCAGACCATCGGCATCGATTCGCTCTCCACATTCAAGCTCGGCGGCGGAAATGGAACCAAGAAGCTCAGCGAGCTCAAGGCCGGTGGCGCCGTTGCGCTGAAGACCGACGTCGAGGGGGCACTGAAAGCCGTGCGGGCGGCCGTTTCCGAAGTCGCGTCGATCCGAGGCCGGATCGGCGGGTTCCAGAAATTCCAGGTTGGTAGCTCGATTCGGTCCCTCGAATCGGTCCAGGGCGGCTTGAAGGATGCCGCCAGCACGATCGGGGATACCGACTTCGCGCTGACCACCGCAGACCTCAACCGCGAGCAAGTACTTATTCAGTCGGCCGTCCAGTTACTCGGGGTTGCGAATCAGCAAGGCGCTCAGATTCTCTCGCTCCTGTAATCTCGCTCAACGGAAAGGCTCGACCAAGGTCGAAGCTGGGGGGGCACTCCGTTTACCGGAGTCCGAACGGGTCAAGGAACCAAGGTTCCTTGGCCCGTTTTTCTGTGGCGCTGGAAGCTCGAAGAGCAGAAGATTGAAGTGGTTTCAGATTCGATGGCGCCGGCGTGGGCGGAGGCCGGGTTTCGCTGGATGTCATCGCGGCCATCCTCCAACCCCCGTGCGGTCCCTACGCGCCGAACCATGGCAGATTGATCACGCCTCGGTATTCAACGAGCTGCCAACGGGGACCGCGGACGCCACCTCCCAGACGGCCTTCACCGGCTAAGGCAATTGATGGCGCTGCTTGGCAAGCTCAAGCCGATCGCTCCGACGGGCCGGCTACACCGGCGGCAGCGACACGGTGCTCAGCGAACGAATGGGCGGGGCGAGCGCGCGCAAGGATTTTTGCAAGTTGGCGGGCAACGGCTCGTCGAGCTTGAGCACCATGAGTGCCGTGTCGCCGCGACGCGAGAGCGCCATATCGGCGATGTTGATGCCCGCTTCGCCGCACATCTGCCCGACCAGCCCGATCACCCCCGGCTTGTCGTCGTTGAAGATGAGTGCCATGCAGCGTTCCGGCACGATCTCCATCCGGTAGCCGTCAATCGACAGAATCCGCGGAAGGCGATCGGTCAGCACGGTGCCTTCGATCTCATGCCGGGCGTCGCCGATCCCAATCCCGACCGCGATCGATTCAGGCCGATCCTCGCCAATCGAACGCACCACATGCTCGACGGCAATCCCGCGGCGCGTCGCTTGCTCCTTCGCGTTGACCAGATTCAGCCGACCATCCAAGTGCGGGCCGACGATGCTGGCCAGCGCCTGAAGCGATAGCGTCGGCGCCAACTCGCCCAGCTGCTCCCCATAGACCGTAACGCTGACGCGCTCGACCCCCTCGTGCGCCCAAGCGGAAAGCACGGTCCCCATCCGACCGCAAAGATCCACGAACGCCCGCGACTTAGCCGACAGGCTGCGCGGCAATCCCGCGACATTGACGGCCGAGCGAATCTCGCCCCGGAGCACATAGGCCAGCAGCGCCTCGACGGCGTCGATGGACACGCGCCGCTGGGCCTGGGCCGTCGAGGCCGCAAGGTGCGGTGTGAGGACCACGTTTTTCGCCGAGAGGATCGGGCTGTCCGCGGGCGGTTCGTTCTGGTAAACATCCAAGGCCGCGCCGGCGATGCGATCCTCGTTGAGCGCGTCGGCCAATGCGGCTTCGTCGATCAGCGCGCCGCGAGCGCAGTTGATGAGCCTGGCCGAGGCTTTCATCTTGGCGAGTTGCTCGCGTCCGATAAGCCCGCGCGTTTCCTCCGAAAGCGCCGTATGTAGCGTCACGCAATCCGCTTCCGCAAGCAATTCCTCTAGGCTTCCCACCAGCCGAACCGCGCCGTCCAGGGCCGCCTCTCCAGAAACGAACGGATCAAAGGCGATGACGTTCATTTTCAACGCCAACGCCCGGGTCGCCACGGCCCGGCCGATACGCCCGAATCCGGCGATCCCCAGACATTTCCCCGCCACCTGTTCTCCTTGAAAACTGCTGCGCTTCCAGGCTCCTTGCCGCACGTGGGCATGCGCATCCGGAATGCGCCGGTGCAGGGCCAGGATCATGGCAATCGTGTGCTCGGCGGTGGAAATGGTGTTGGCATCGGGCGTGTTGAGCACGAGCACGCCGGCTTCGGTGGCCGCCTGCAAATCCACATTGTCCACGCCGACGCCTGCGCGGGCGATGGCGGATAGCTTGCCGGGCCTTACGAGCGTGGCCTGCGTGATTTTGACGGCCGATCGGATGAGGATGCCGTCGTATTCGCTGATGATGCCGGCAAGTTCGTCCGGTGAAAGACCGTGCCGAATGTCGAACTCGACGCCCTCCGCGCCCTTCAGTGCATCAATTCCCGCGTCCGCGATTTTGTCTGCTACGAGTATTCTGGCCATTGCATTTCCATCCAGCCGTGTCGAGACACTAGCGACCAGCCGCCTCAGTGTAACACGACGCCGGCATAACCCACCGAATCGACCGGCTGCGCTCGCCCGCTTTGTACAAGCACTTCTCGGCTCGTTGTATGCGAAAGCAACGATCCCCGCGTCGCCCCGAGGGCTTTCGCGGCGCCGATCGTCGCGGCCACGGCGCCGCTGCTGCACGCGTTTCTATGTTCCCCGGCCTCGGCAACCGCTTGTTCGCCCGCCATCGCGCACATCATTTTGATGTACCGCCGATCGTTTTCCTCCTTCGCCCAAATAAACGCATCGGCATCGATTCCACGTGGTGTAAATCCGTATCCGGGTCCATAGTGGGTTAGATCGGTCGTGCCCACCACGACGGCATCGCGATCATTGGCCACCAGCGTCCGTCCGACCGCCTCGCCCACCGACAGCGCCGCCGGACCAGGTGGAACCATGATCGGCACGACCGGAACGTCCGGAAACGCAAACGCGACCATCGGCATCTGCACTTCGATCGAATGCTCGGTCTCGTGGGCGTGCGGATCGTCCACAAAGGTATCCGAAGCATCAAGCATCAGCCCGGCAAGCCGATCGTCGATCGATACGGAACCGATCGGCGTTTCCCATCGCCCACTTCCGAAGACCGTGGCCAGCTTGGACCGGTAACGATGCACCCCACCAAACACAACGATCACGTCCGGCTGACGCGCGCCCGCGAGCGAACGAAACACCTCCATCGCGACCGCCCCGCTATAAACCCATCCCGCGTGGGGAACAATACCGCCGATCAGCCGCTCCGGCATGGTCGCCTTGGGGGGCAATCCCTCCGAAAGACGGATCAGTTCCTGACGGCATTGGTGGGCCCCGGCGGCGTAAAACTGCCCCGCGACCACGGGCTCGCGTACCGGCATCGGTTCCATCTCCCATGCTTGCGGTTCAAGTACTCGCAACTGCCGCTTCGTCTCACATGCTCCGCGACGTTCCTAAGCCTTCGTCTTGCGTTTCCGAACGACTCCGCTGGCTGAAGCCCGAACCTCGGCACGCCGTGGGAGTCTTGGGGATCCCGCACCGCGGACGCAGAAACGGGATGGATAGTGCCGCGACGCAGGCCGCCGCGAGACAGGTTACCTGCGATGCGGAAAACGGACCTATCGGCATACGCAGCTCGTTCGTGGCGCGGAACAACTCCGTCAAGGGTCGCCCGAGGCCGTACAATAGTACGAACCAGGCGACAAGTGTGCCCTTCCAGCGGTGCTGGTCGAGCTTCGCAAAGACGACCGTGATCACAACCAAGACTAGGATCTCATAAAGCGGTGTGGAGTGGCGGGGAATGCCGGCGGGACCGCGCGCGCCATCCGCCAGGGCCATCGCCCAGGGAACCGTTGACTCTGCGCCATAGCAGCACCCGTTCACGAAGCAGGCGACCTTTGCCAGAATCATCGGCACGGGAAGCGCCAACACCACGACGTCGAGCATCATCCGCCGATCTCGAGCCAGCACGAGGATTCCGATCACGGCCACGGCCAGGTAGGCCAGCGGTCCGCCCCAGGCTCCCACGCTGAAGTAGAAGCCGATATCAAGGTAGTTGCGCCAGTCGAGTCGGCTGTTGAGCAGGTCGTAGAGAATCCTCGCCCCGACGCACATGCCCCAGATGTAGCACAGCCCCAAACCGAAGCCGGCTTTCCAGGTGACACCGCGCTCTCGGCACAGCCGAATCGCCAGCCACATGTGCACAACCATGCTGAGCAAGTAGAAGATCAAGTAGGTTCTGAGGCTGCCGATTGTTGGCCACACGCTTGTCAGCTCCTGAAACGGGCCTCTCCGCATCGCACTTGCCAACACATTCGCCCGATCCGGCTAGGCGGCATGGACGGCGGGCCACAGGATGTGCCACACGACGTCGGCCCAGAAGTGGATCCCGACAGCCGCGATCAGCCCTTCCCGCATATACCGCTGCCCGACAACGATTCCGACGATGCCGCTCAGCACGAACACCTCGGCGATCACGACCGGCGGCAGCTCGGCCGGCGTGGAGACGCCCATCGCCATCATTGTAACCGGCAAATGCGCGGCGCCGAACGCCAGAGCGGCAATCACGTTGCCGGCCCAAAGTGCGAGACGTCCGGCCTCCCACCGCCGCAACGCCAGATTCAAAAGGAACGCCCACAACCCCATGACGAACAACCGAAAGAGAACCTCCTCGCCGATGCCCGCGGTTGCGGACGCGATAATTGAGAGGGGAAACTCAGGGTGCGGGAATCCGGCCCAGTCTTCGGACGCCCTAGCGAACAGGCTGTCCCCGACGATCAACACAACGCCAAGCGCCACCCCAATCACCATCGGCGCGACAACCCATTGACGCCAGCCGGCGCCTTCACGGTAGATGCCCGGAAGCGATAGCTTTCGCGCGAACCAAACGCCCGCAAGCCCCAGCAGGCCGTACAGGACAAGCACGATGCCGGCGTTGGCCAGACTCAGAAGCCAGCCGGGCATACTTGCCAGCGGCTCGGGAATCTCCTGACCCGCCATGAGTTGATTCGGCAGCCCGAGGGCGAACACAGCGAATACCAACAAAGCGTTGGTCGCGATAAGACTGCCGAACACGAAAAGCTGTCGTCCTCGATGGGACATTCTGCCGCCTTAGGCCCACTTCTGAGTATGCCCAAACGTGCACGCGGTCAAGACCCCATCCAATAAGACGTGCTCGTGAGGGGCAGCGCCGATGCAACGGCGCCCGCGCTCACGACCCGGTAGCCCCAACGAAACGCCCCAGGAGTTCCGGCAACGACGCGGCAAAACGCGAGCGGGGCAGAACCTCATCGAACCCCGCGAGCTTGGCGGATTCCGCCCGCTCGGTATCCACATGGGGTACGAATCCAATCAACACGGAATCAGACGCCGCGCTGCGCACGGACGCCCAATCGCCGCGGTCGTCCGAGTCGATCGCCGTAAGATCAACGATCGACAGCTTCGGTTGCAGTCGCTCCACGGACGCACTGAACTCGTCCGGCGAACGCACGAGCTCTACCGCCACCCCCATCGCGGCCGCCGTTGCGGAAATACGCGAACCGAACACAAGGTCCGCAACCCATGCCACGACGACTACCTGCACCTGTTGTCTTGGCTCAGTCATCCGTTTCGCCCATTCCAGCCACCATTTCCAGCACCGATCCACCGGTGGATCGTCCAACCGCGCGGCCGACGGTCCATGCCGTCCAGCGCATGCTCCTGTTGTACGCCCCGCCCGGGTTCGGTTCAATACCTACCCTGAAAAAGCGCTTGCCACCCGGAACCGATCGAGGCACACTGCGCCTGGGCACGCGGGATATTCACCCGCCGCCAACGAATGCACCGGTAGCGCCCCGGGAGGCGAACCCCCGAGGTGGCTGCTGTCCTGTTTTGGACTTGACCAACCGACCGGGCAGCTTGGCTTGCCGAGCACGGTTTCTTAAAGGAACGCTGATGGCGGTACCGTGGCTGGAATACGTGGTGCTCGGTGGGTTGGCCCTATGGTGTCTTGTGGGTGTACTGCTGACGGTGGTTCGCATGCCCGGAACCTGGGCCATCATCGCGGGCGCGGCCTTGCACGGCTGGTGGACACAGTGGTCTTCAATCGGATGGCTGACCCTCGGCCTGCTGATCGCGGCAGCGGTGGTGGCCGAGATCATCGAGTTTCTAGCGTCCAGCGTGGTCGCCAAAGGGGCCGGCGCCAGCCGGCGAGCGGCCGTCGGGGGCTTTCTCGGCGCGTTTTTCGGGATGTTTATGCTCTCGTTTCTGGTTCCCATTCCGCTGGTGGGAACCGTGATCGGGGCCATTGCCGGGTGCTTTTTGGGGGCGCTGATCGGCGAACTGTCCGCCCAATCCAAGCTGGAAAAGGTCGCGCGGGTCGGGGCGTTTTCCGCAGTCGGGCTGGTGATCGGCATGGTGACCAAGATGGCCATTTCCGCCGCGATGGCCGGGGTGGTCTTGTTCGCCGCATTCACCACGACACCAAAACCTGCTGCAACCACCCCCGCCGATCCGCCCGCCACCGTGCAACCGGCTCCGTGAATCTCGCTCCGCGATGTCGCGAATCCCCTTGAGCCGCGGGCTTCAGCCCGCGCGGCCGTGCGGGTTGGCTCGACAACCGCGACACGAAAGACGCAACCGCTTTAGCCGTCGAAGATACGCTGAATGCGCGCCGGGCAGGGGTGGGCTCGCTTGTACTGGACTTCAAGCAGTTTGATGACCTGATCCCCCTCGACCAAGTAGGTCGTGGTTTGTCGTAGCGTGCTGGTCACAAAGTGCTCGACCACGCGATGGACAACCGCATCCCCGCCGGGCCCGATGCGGCTGGTGGTAAACGTCATGGTCATTGTCTCATTGTTCCACGTGCCCGCGGACGTCATGGGGCCGGACGTGCCCACATTGTCGAACCAGACACCGTGGTACTGCCCGTCGACTTGGCCGTACGAGATGGTCCCGATAGCACGGAAGATGAAATCATCGTTGGCCGTGTTGTACGCCCGGCGAATCGCATGCTTGTCGAGAATCCACGTCACCTCTTCCGTGCCCTTGACCGTGGCCACGACCTTGCCCGCGCGATCGTAGTGCCGCTCCGTCACGCTCCAGGGGCCCAGGTAGAATTCCAATATGGAAAGCTCCGAGGACAGCTCAGGCTCG
>JBHHUB010000101.1:0-14486 GCA_046753625.1 Phycisphaerae bacterium
TCGCGCCGCCGACTGGCGAACCCTGGACCGGGGTGGGTTTTCGAGCGCGTGGGCTATCTTCTGATTGGATGAGCTTGGCGCGATCGAGGCGGAACGCCCGGTACTACCTTCGCGGTGGTTGTGTGTGCGGCCGAGCGCGTTAGTATCCGATCGGTGGCCGAAAAACGCTGTTCGGCGCGGTGGCGGGCACAACCGCGGCCCGAGGCACGATATAGGTTCGCTGGACAACGGCATAAGTAAAGGAGCAATTCGCGTGGCAACTTTTGGATACACGCCCAGCAGTGTCGGTATCGATCAGCACGGAATCGTCGATCCCGGAGACGTCTATTGGAATCTTTCTTCGGCCGAGCTCTACGAGCACAGCCTGTCTGCCGGCATCGGTTCGCTCGCCGCCAACGGGGGCATCGTCTGCACGACCGGTCCGCACACCGGCCGGTCGCCCAACGATAAATTCTTCGTCGAAGAACCATCGACCCGGGATCAGATTGATTGGGGGTCCGTCAACAAACCGATCAGCGAAGCCAACTTCGACCGGCTGCATCAGCGGGTCATCCAACATTGCCGAGGCCGCCGGCTTTACGTCCGCGACATGTTCGCCGGCGCCGACGAGTCGACCAGAATATCCATTCGAGTCGTCAACGAGACGGCATGGCACAACCTCTTCGCCTCGCAATTGTTCATCCGGCCTGCGCCGGGCAGCACGGGCGACCATCGCCCGGAATTCACGATCCTCAACGTGCCCGGTTGCAAGGCCGACCCCGCGACCGACGGGACACGGTCTGAGACGTTCGTCGTCCTGAACTTCGCCAAGAAACTGATTCTCATCGGGGGAACGGCCTATGCCGGAGAAATCAAGAAGAGCATCTTCACGCTCATGAACTACCTGCTCCCGCAGGCGGGTGTGCTGAGCATGCATTGCTCGGCCAACATTGGAAGTGCCGGAGATACGGCATTGTTTTTCGGCCTGAGCGGAACGGGCAAGACGACCCTTTCGGCCGACCCCGATCGTCGCCTGATCGGCGATGATGAGCACGGGTGGGGCGACGGCGGCGTGTTCAACATCGAGGGCGGCTGCTACGCCAAATGCATCCATCTTTCCAAGGAAACCGAGCCGCAGATTTTTGATGCGATCCGTTTCGGCGCGGTCCTGGAAAACGTCGTGTTCGATCCGCAAACCCGAGAGATCGATTATGATGCCGACCAACTGACCGAGAACACGCGCGTGGCCTATCCGGTGGAATACATCCAAGACGCGGTGATTCCGGGGATCGGCGGCCATCCGAAAAACGTCCTCTTCTTGACGTGCGATGCGTTCGGCGTGTTGCCGCCGATCTCGCGGCTAACCCCGCAGCAGGCGATGTATCACTTCATTTCAGGCTACACCGCCAAAGTCGCCGGTACCGAAGCCGGAATCACGGAGCCGCAGGTGGCATTCAGCGCGTGCTTCGGCGCGCCGTTTCTACCTCTGGCGCCGAGCCGCTACGCCGAGATGCTCGGCGAGCGACTGGCCAAACACGGCGCCCAATGCTGGCTGGTCAACACCGGCTGGAGCGGCGGCGGCGTCGGCGTCGGCCAGCGCATGAGGCTGGGGTACACCCGTTCCATGGTTCGAGCGGCCCTGGCGGGCGCGATGGATTCGGTCGACTACCGGCCAGATCCCGTGTTCGGTCTTGATGTGCCGGTGTCCTGCCCGGACGTTCCATCGGAAGTGCTGACGCCGCGCTCGGCGTGGAAGGATCCAACCCAATACGAGCAGAAGGCCCGCGAGTTGGCTGGTCGATTTGTGGAGAATTTCGCGCAGTTTTCCAGCGCGTCGGCCGAGATCGCTGCCGCCGGGCCAAGGGTCTAGCGGCTAGCGGTTCTTGACCCGTGACGCTTGACGTGAACCCCACAGCCTCGGGCGCCGATGGCTGTGGGGACGCGCCGCGGTGGCGACCATGGGCGTCCTTGAGCTATGTGATCGAGATGCTGGCCGTGCGGTGACACCGCGCAGCGCGATCTTCGGGGCATGGTCTTGGCGGGGTTGCTTGCTTGCTGGATGCCAGTCGGATGACAGCTACAATGACATCGACCGGCTGACCCGGGACGCAAACGGCAACGGACGCGGTGGATTACGAATGTGGCCAGACCGTGTTACTGCGGATCACGTAGGACGAGAACGGTGAGATTGTCTGAGTGGTCGACGTATTCTAACGGCGCAATCATGCCGACGTCCCAATCTTCAATCCTCAACCTTGTTCGTCGTCCACCACGACGCGAGAACAGAGCGCCTTGAGTTCACCCAACGCGGCCGCGCAGTCATCCAGCGACTGGTCCTTGGCGAATTGCTCCAGTTTGGCCGCACGCTCCGTCAGAATCGGATACCCGTAGCCGCCTCCGCTGCCTTTGAGCTGGTGCGCCGCCATGCGCAAGGCGTCAAAGTCCGTACTGTCCAGCGCGTTCGTCATTTTCGTCAACCGCTCGCCAAGGCCCTCGACGAACTGGACGACGATGTCTGCGAACGAGGCATCCTGCTTCACGAGGTCTGACCCGATCTTGCCGTCCGGGTCTGGTGTTTGATCGCTCATGGTTATTGGCTCTAAGGGGTTCGTTGCACAATCACGCGGTAGGATCATCGGCATGCGCTGCCTTGCGGTTGCGTTAGGCCGAGGCCGGCCAGGCAACTTCGGGGGGTCGTTTCGGCCGGGGTTTATATGGGACCACACGGAACTTGTGCCCGCGCCGCGGTCCGGCATTATCGGACAGCGTGCGTAACAGTATCGTCGGCTGTGATGGCAGGCTGAAGGCATGCGCTAGAGTAGATGGGGGCAAGCGCAGCGCCGCCCCCGGATTGCGCCGCCACCCAACCGTCCGCACCCTGAAGGGGTCGGCTTTGCTGCGAGGTATATGTGCGACATGGCGCTCAGACGATCCCTACAGGGTTGATTGGAATGGGGTACGCGATGACCGTGGGTTCGCCCGGAGGCGAACCCACGGCTACTGTAGGGCAGCCTTACAGGCTGCACGAGAGAAGGGCGCCCAAGCCGCCGCGAGTGTCACGGACTGTATTGGACATGGCCGAACGGGCCGCTCTTTGCAATCGCGGACGGTTACGCGACAATGCAGGCAGCCCGTGACCTGACGAGGCGTCTCGGCGGATCAACGATTCTTTCGCCACGGAGTCAACACGATGCTCGACCACTCCTTCAGTTTGACCAAGGCGTTGCACACGGCCATCGCCAGGAGTGGAAGGGACGTCGATGATGTCCATGCCGTGCTGGGGCTTTCCATGTGTTTGTGCACGCATCCGGCCTACCCCTATCCGGCCCAATGGTCCGCATACGCGCGCGATGCCCGCATCGTTCAGGCGGCCAGCGCGCTCGGTGCGTGCCTTCGCGCGCTGCATCCGCCTGAAGCGGCGACCGGGCTGAACGGCGCGAGCGAGTTCGCCCAGCATTTCCAAGCCAGCTACCGACCGCTTGTGCTTCATGCCCTGCAAAACCAACAACCGGTCCTCGCCTGGCAGGGTTGGCCCGGTGAGGACCGGCTGTCGTGGGGCCTGATCACCGGGGAATCCAACGGCGACGTTGGTTTGACGGGCATGATCTGGACTGAAGATCACGCGGGGCAGTGGCGGTCGCGCAGCCCGCTGGTGCTTGATACCCCGCCTGTTCAGGTGTACATCGTTGAGTCGGTCGGCACGCAACCCGGCGGCGGGTCTGATCTGTTGCGTTGCGCCGTGAGCAGTGCCCTGGTGATGTTGGGCCCTGCGACGGCTACGCGTTTCGGCGTGTTGACCGGTAGCGGTGCGGTGGCGTTTTGGATGGGTGAACTGAGAAAGAGGGGGGGCGGCTCGATGGCGCCCACTCAGGCGACCGGCCATCAGCAGTTGGCGGCCTCCATCTCGCGATCGGTCAAATCGGCGCTGCGGTTCTTGAAGAAGAGGCAGGAAGGGGCGGACGAACGCATCGCCGGACCGCTCAATTCGGTGATCGCGGCCTGCACGATGGTGGGGCATCATCTTCGGGAGCTTTCGGATCCGATGGCCTCGCGCCGGCTCTTGACTCATCCGGAAGGCATCGCCAAGGCACTGCGCGATCTTGCGGAAGTCAAGCTGGCACAGATCAACCTTCTTGCGGCGCTGCAATCGTTGGACCGCGCGCTGGTGCCGGTATCCAACGCAAGCTGACCGGTCCGGTGGATCGAAATGGGTGTGGTCGCGCCGGCCAGGATGTGGCACTACGAAGACGCGGCGCCCCGTCCGACGAGCCTGAGGAATTGCTGCTCATCTACGATTTCGATGCCCAGTTCGCCGGCCTTGCGGGCCTTGGAGCCGGCGGCTTGTCCGGCGACCAGAAGATCGGTTTTGGAGCTGACGCTGCCGGCCGTCTTGCCGCCCAGGCTCTTGACCAACGCCTGGGCTTCCTTTCTTCCCATCGACTCCAGGGTTCCGGTGATCACCACGGTTTTGCCCGATAGCAGCGAGTTTGTTACCTTTCTCTTGCGTGGTAGGGTGACGGATACGCCCGCGTCAATAAGCCGTTGCACGGTCCGTGCACCCGCCTCGGCGGCGAAGAATCCGGCCACGCTGGCGGCCAGTTCCGGGCCGATGCCGTCGATTTCGATAAGCTCCTCTTGCGAAGCGGCCATGAGTTTTTCCAGGCTTCCAAAGTGCTCCGCCAGCAACTCGGCGGTGGTTGCGCCGATGTGGCGAATGTTGATGGCGGCCAGCAGGCGGGCGAGCGGGCGACGCTTGCTGGCTTCGATGCCCGCGAGCAAATTGCCGACACTTTTTTCGCCCTGGCGCTCCAATGCAACCAGCGCGTCGCGCTTCTCGTGCAGAGCGTACAGGTCCGCGTAGTCCGTCAGCAGACCCGCGTCGACAAGGGTTTCGATCAGTGCCTGCCCGGCCCCTTCGATATCCATCTGATTGCGGCCGCAGAAGTAGATCAGTCGCTCCTTGAGTTGCGCAGGGCATACCGGGTTGATGCAGCGGAGGTACACGCCGCCTTCATCTTGCTCGACGCCGCCCCCGCATACCGGGCACGTCGTGGGTCGGGCAACCCGGCGGGCGCGCTGCTTTCGTTTTTCGATCACGACGCGCACGACCTGCGGAATGATCTCGCCCGCCTTTTCCACGACCACCGTATCGCCGATGTGCAAGTCGAGCCGCTCGACCTGGTCGAAGTTGTGCAGGGAGGCGTGCTGGACGGTTGTGCCGGCGAGCTGTACGGGTTCCATGACGGCGGGGCATGATGGTGCCCAGCTTGCCGACTTGATAATCCACACGAAGCAAGACGCTTTCCGCCTGCTCGGCCGCGAACTTGAAGGCGATGCACCATCGTGGATGGCGGGCCGTAGTGCCCAGCGCTTTGCGTTGGGAAAGCGAATCCACCTTGATGACCAGACCGTCGGTTTCGTAGGCCAGTTCATGACGCCGGGTGTCCCACTCAGCTAGATGAGCAACGACATCGTTGATGTCGTCGCAGATGTCACGGTAGGGGCTGATGGGAATGCCCCACTTGGCAAACAAAGCGAACAGCTCGGCATCCGACGCCGCGGCCAAGGGGTCGATCGCCCCAAAGCCGTGGGCGACGAATTGCAGGCCACGGCCCGCGATGTTGCGCGGGTCGAGCTGTTTGAGCGTCCCCGTTGTGGCGTTGCGCGGGTTGGCGAACGGCGGTTCACCGGCGGCCACGCGTCGTTTGTTGTGTTCCAGGAACGCCCGTGTGGGCCAAACGATTTCGCCGCGCACTTCGAGTGTTTGGGGAACGTCCCGGCCGAACAGGCACAGCGGAACGGATGCGATCGTCCGGACGTTCTGCGTGATGTCGTCGCCGACGGCGCCGTCGCCGCGGCTGGCGGCAAGAACTAGGCGTCCCTGTTCGTATCGCAGCGAAACGGCCACACCGTCGATCTTGGGTTCGACGATGTACCGGTAGGATTCCGCGCCGAGCCCCTTGGCCACGCGGGCGTCAAACTCGCGCAACTGAGTTTCATCGTACGTGTTGTCCACGGAGTGCATGGGCACGGAATGGGCAACGTGGTCAAACCCGTCGATGGGAGCGCCGCCCACCCGCTGCGTCGGCGAGTCGGCGGTGATCAGCTCCGGGTGCGATTCTTCAAGGCGCCTCAACTCGGCAAACAACTCGTCGTATTGGCGGTCAGAGATGCTCGGCCGGCCCAACACGTAATACGCATGATCGTGGCGGCGGATTGCGTCGCGCAGGTCGTCGATTCGCTTTTCCCAGTGGCTGCTCATGGCCGGGTGATTATGGACCGACAGGGGGCCAAGAGGCAAGGGTGGGGAAGATTGAAGGTTGAAGATTAAAGATTGAAGATTGGGTGGTTGAAGGTTGAAGACTGGAGATTGGGTCGTTTTCGATAGGTCAAGAGTCGTAGAGGGTGGGCGTGGCCCATGGCCGCACGGGCTGAAGCCCGCGGCTCGGGTTGTACTGAGCCGCATGCTTTAGCTTGCGCGGCGTCTTGGGCGCGCGAGCCTGCAACAGATCGCGCCTTACCGCACGTTGAAGTACTTAGCCTGCTTGTGGTGGCAGATCAGGGCGGTGGTGGTTTGCTCGGGCTCGAGTTGGAATTCATCCGTAAGCGTCACGCCGATGCGTCCGGGCTTGAGAATCGGCCAGAGCTTGAGCTGGTCCTCCAGACGCGGACAGGCCGGGTATCCGAAGCTGTAGCGCGATCCCTGGTAATGCTGCTTGAAGATTTCCTGCCGGTCGCGGGCATCGTTTCCGGCGATGCCCCATTCCATGCGAATCTGCTTGTGGACCTATTCCGCCAGTGACTCGGCGATTTCCACGCCCAGACCATGCAGATGCAGATAATCCCGGTAGCGATCCTGCTCAAACCACTGCTGCGCCACCTGACTGATCTTCCGCCCGGCGGTCACCACGCTGAACGCGGCCACGTCGTGGACGCCGCCGCCAACCGGGCGGAAGAAATCGCTCAGGCACCAGTAGGGCGGCTTGCCCTGGCGCGGAAAATTAAACCGGGCGATCTTGGTTTCGCGATCCGCTGGGTCGTAGACGATCAATTGATCGCCGTCGGATTGAACCGGCCAGAATCCGTAGATCGCCCGCAGAAGGAGAATGTCCTCGTCCTCACATTTCTTGAGCAGATCGCGCAGGATGGGCCGAACCTCCGCATCGATGTAAGCCCTGAACTCCTCCCGGCTGCGGCGGCCTTTGCGGTACTGCCATTGAACGTGAAAGAGCATGTTCTCATTGAGGAAGGCCAGTGCGGCCTTGGGCTCGACGCGCTCGATGACCTTGGCACCCCAAAATGGTGGCTCGGGCACGGGCTCACGGCGCGCGATGTCCGATTGCGGGGGGACATACCCGTAGCGTCGCTCGGCTTCTTGGTCCACGTCGATGCGTGATGGCGGCGGCGAGGGGGGTATGGCCTCGGGCCTTGCGGCTGGGGTCGCTGCGGCGTGCACGGGCTCAGCTTGATCGGGTGCCAACCCTATGGCGCCGCGATCGGCGACGATGGCGTTCATCCGGCTGAGTCCGGCGAAAGCGTCTTTGGCGTAGTAGACTTTGCCCTGATAGATCCGTCCGAGATCCTGCTCGACATACTTGCGGGTCAACGCAGCGCCGCCGAGCAGAACGGGTGGCGTGATACCCCGCTCATTCAGTACGGCCAGGTTTTCGCGCATCACCACGGTGGATTTGACGAGAAGTCCGGACATGCCGATGGCATCCGCCCCGTGCTGCTCGAAGGCTTCCACGATGTTGCCGATGGGCTGCTTGATGCCCAGATTCAGGACGGTGTAGCCGTTGTTGGTCAAGATGATATCGACCAGGTTCTTGCCGATATCGTGTACGTCGCCCTTGACCGTGGCCAAGACGATCGTGCCCTTGGCCCCGACGTCCGCCTTCTCCATGAACGGCTCGAGGTGGCCTACGGCGGCCTTCATCGTTTCGGCGGATTGCAGCACGAAGGGAAGCTGCATCTGCCCCGCACCGAAGAGATCGCCGACCGTCTTCATGCCGTCCAGAAGCATGTCATTTACAATCGTCAGCGGCGGACTCGTCAGCATCGCCTCGTCCAGGTCTTCCTCCAAGCCGGTGCGGTTGCCGTCGATGATGCGCCGCTTCAATCGCTGCTCGACCGTCTTGGGCGCTTCCTGGCTTGCGGCGTCGGTCGCTTGAACATCCGTCAGCGCATCGAGCAGCGCGATGAGCGGATCGTATCCATCACGGCGCCGATCGAAGATAAGATCCTCGGCCATTTTGCGATGGTGATCGTCGATCTTAAACAGCGGCACGATGCCCGTGGTATGCGCGATGGCGGCGTCCAGCCCCGCCTCGCGCGCGCGGTGGAGAAAAACACTGTTCAGCACGCGCCGCACGGGCGGCTTGACGCCGAAACTGATGTTGCTGATGCCCAACAGCGTCTGCGTATCCGCGCAGGTCCGCTTGATTTCAGAAAGAGCGTTGAGGGTTTCAACCCCGAGCTTTCGATCTTCCTCATTGCCCGTGCAGATCGTGAACGTGAGCGGATCAAACATCAGGTTGCTGGAATGAATGCCGTGCGTCTCGGTGACCAGCGCATAGATACGTTGGGCGATCGCGACTTTGCGCTCGGCGGTCTTGGCCATGCCCGATTCGTCGATGGTCAGGGCGATCAACGCCGCACCGTACCGCTTGGCCAGGCGGCACACCGCGTGGAGCCGATCCTCGCCGTCTTCCAGGTTGATGGAGTTGATGATGCATTTGCCACCGGCCAGCTTGAGCGCCGCCTCGATCACGGGCACTTCGGTGCTGTCGATCACCAGCGGCGCAGTGACGTCGGTGACCAGGCGGCGCACGAGCCGGGTCATGTCCGCCACCTCGTCGCGCCCGACGTAGGCCGTGCAGATGTCCAGCAGGTGGCTGCCGTGTTTGACCTGCTCTCGCGCGACCTGGACCATGCCGTCGACGTCGTCGTCGGCCAGCAATTCCCGGAATCGCTTGGAGCCGTTGGCGTTGGTGCGTTCGCCGATGGCGAGGTAGGCGTTTTCCTGATTGAGCGTGACGGATTGGTAGAGGCTGGCGACCGAAGGCTCCCAGTGGACCGTGCGCGGTGCCGGGGTTTTGTCGGCTACGGCATCCACGACGGCCGACAGATGTTCCGGCGTGGTCCCGCAGCAGCCGCCGACGATGTTCACGCCGTCGACCTGGACGAATTCGCTAAGCCATTTGGCGAGTTCGTCCGGCGTCAGCGGGTAATGCGGCTGGCCGTCGACGATCTGCGGCAGGCCGGCGTTGGGCTGGACGATGAGCAGCCGGTCGGCGCTGCGGCTGAGGAAACGCAGGTGCTCGCTCATTTCCTGAGGACCGGTAGCGCAGTTCAGCCCAATGCCGACCACCTGTCGGTAAGGTTCCAGCGCGGTCCACGCGGCCCCGACATCCGTGCCCACCAGCATCGTGCCCGTCGTTTCAATCGTCACGGTGCAAAAGAGGGGCACGCGGCGATCGAGCTTGTCCATCGCGTTGGTGGCCGCCACGATAGCACACTTGGTTTGCAAGATGTCCTGGCAGGTCTCGATCAGGATCACATCGACTCCACCTTCGATCAGGCCGCGGGCTTGTTCGACGTAGCTGTCATGTAGGACGTCCCAGGTCACCTGGCCTAGCGAAGGGAGCCGCGTACCGGGGCCGATGGATCCGATGACAAAACGCGGCCGATGGGGCCGCTCGAAGTTCTGACAGGCCTGCCGGGCGATTTCGGCGGCCTTCCGGTTGATTTCGTGGGTTCGATCCTTGAGATCAAACTCGCCGAGCAGAAGCTTGCTGGCGCCGAAGGTGTTGGTCATCACGGCGTCGCAGCCGACCGAAAGAAAGGATTCGTGGATTTCCGCGACGATATCGGGCCGGGTGAGCACGAGCACTTCGGAGCAGTTTTCGCGGTCGTTGAACGCGGAAAGCGGTAGATTGCGCGCATGGATGCCCGTGCCCATTGCGCCATCCAAAACAACGACGCGCTGTCGCGCGAGATCAACGATCGTGGGTCGAGCCATGAAATGGATCCTATCAGTGACGCCGCCGTAGCCCAGCCGCCCTCGGCTGCGTGCCGCCCGGACACAGCGGAGGGCTGCTGTGCTACACCGACCGTGCTACACCGGATACCGCATCCGGTCAGCCTTGATTCAGCGCGAGCGCATCTTGGAAGTATCTAACGGTCTTTTCCAGCCCATCTCTTAAGTTGACCTTCGCCTCCCAACCTAGCCGTTGCCGCGCTCGCGTGCAGTCGGGCTTGCGGCGGACCGGATCGTTTAACGGAAGCGGGCGGTATTCGACGTCAAGCTTCCTGCCGAGCACGTCGCCGAGGCACGCCACCAGATCATTCATGGTCCGTTCGTCGGTTCCGCCCACGTTGACGGGTTCGTAGGCGTCGTCGTTGTCGTAGTTCATCAATCGGACGATGCCGTCCACGAGATCGTCCACGAAGCAAAAGCATCGTGTCTGGGTGCCGTCGCCGTAGAGGGTCAGGGGTTCTTGGCGAAGGGCTTGGACGATGAAATTGGAGATCACGCGGCCGTCGCCGATGGCCATCCTTGGGCCGAAGGTGTTGAAAATGCGCACGATGCGGATGTCCACGCCGCTCTGCCGGTGGTAATCCATCATCAGGGTCTCGGCCACGCGTTTGCCCTCGTCGTAGCAGCTTCGCGGGCCGATGGTGTTGACGTTGCCCCAGTAGTGTTCCGGTTGCGGGTGTTCCTGCGGATCGCCGTAGATTTCGCTGGTCGACGCCTGCAGGATCCGGGCTTCGACGCGCTTGGCGAGCCCGAGCATGTTGAGCGTGCCCATCACCGACGTTTTGACCGTTTTGACCGGGTTGTATTGATAGTGAATCGGCGAAGCCGGGCAGGCTAGGTTGAAGATCCAATCGACCTCGAGGAGGATCGGGTTCACCACGTCATGGCGGATGAATTCAAAATTCGGCCGGTCGAGCAGATGGGCGATGTTTTTCTTGGAGCCGGTGAAGAGGTTGTCCAACGCGATGACCTCATGGCCTTCGCTGAGAAGCCGATCACAAAGATGGCTGCCGAGGAATCCGGCGCCGCCGGTTACGACTGTTCGCATGGGATACTAGCTCCTGGGCGTACGATTCCGGTTTGGCGGTATCCTGCCATGGCTAACCGGTCGCAACATGGGTCGTCTTGTCGGCCCCTTTCGGCGCCGTAAGAAACTCCTTGACGCAGCATGCGACCCGCTTCCGGTCGGCGTCGGAAAGCATGGGGTGGCAGGGGAGCGAAAGTACTTTGCCGCACAGCGCTTCGGTAACCGGAAGGGACACCGGATGGACGCCCACGGTCTGGAAACATTCCTGAAGGTGCAGGGGAATCGGATAGTAAACGGCGGCTCCGATGCCGCTTGCCGCCAGGGACGATCTCAGCTCGTCCCGTCGGTCACACTGAATCGTGTATTGATGGTACACGTGCCGGCAGCCGGTTGCCACGGCGGGTGTTTGCACGTCGGCGTCGCGCAGGAGTTCGTCATACGCGGCGGCGCCCGCGCGCCGTTGGTCGGTGAATCGGTCCAGGTAACGCGTCTTGACCAGCAAGATGGCCGCCTTGAGCGTGTCCAAGCGGAAATTGCCGCCGATTCGCGCGTGAACGTAGCGAGAGGTTTCGCCGTGGTTGCGGAGTTGCCGGACGGTAAGTGCCAGACTATCGTCACTTGTGAACACCATGCCGCCTTCACCGAAGCCGCCGAGGTTCTTGGTTGGATAAAAGGAAACACACGCGATGGTGGCCAGGCTGCACGCGGGCCGATCGAAGTAGGTCGCTCCGATGGCCTGGGCGGCGTCTTCGATGACCGCGATGTTTCGGGCCGCGGCGATGCGGTTGATGGCGTCCATGTCGGCGCATTGGCCGTACAAGTGAACCGCGATGATCGCCTTGGTCTTGTCCGTGATCGCGGCCTCGATGGCGTGGGGGGCGATGTTGAACGTGTCGGGATCAACGTCGACGAAAACCGGCGTTGCGCCGACCCGCGCGATCGATCCGGCGGTGGCGAAAAAGGTAAAAGCGGGCAGGATGACTTCGTCACCAGGCCCCACGTCGAGCGCCATGAGCGCGACGAGCAATGCGTCGGTGCCGCTACTGACCGCGATGGCGTGGTCGGCATGTACTCGGGTGGCGAGTGTTTCCTCAAGCTCGCCTATCGCCGGCCCACCCACAAACTGCTGACTGTCGAGGACGGTATTCACGGCCGCGCGCACCTCTTCGGCGAAGAGTGCGTATTCACTGGTAAGATCAAGCATGTTGACGCTGTGCATCGTTTTCCTCTCGCAAAGATCGCTAGCCGGGCCCGGTCGTCCGTAACCCTGGGTGCTTAAGCCTGATCGCTATGATCGGGTTAATGCGACGAACGTCAAGACGAGCGGCTTGGGGGTGGCCCATGTCCTTTGGACATGGGGGAGCCGATGATCTGCGCGCGGTTTTATCGTCCATCTGGACCGCTGCAAGCATGTAGTGCATCTGGTCCGCCGCGAGAATGGTGACGTGATTCGCGACGATCATCGACTCCCCCACCTCCGGAGATGGGGGGCACCCGCGCGGGCTCAAGCCCGCGGCTCGGGGGCTTACGCTTTTGAATCGGGCGGCCCGATCTGTTTCGGCGTGGTGTCGGCGTCGACCTCCGTTTGATACTCGTAGTAGGAGCGCAACTGCTCGCGGAAATACCCACCACCGGTGACTCTGGCAGCGTTGAGCACGGCGCCGAACATGTGGGCGCCCACGTCGGAAAGCAGCCGGCATGCCCGGCGGGCGACCCCGCGGGAGTTTCGATTGGCCCGCACGACTAGAATAACGCCGTCGACCAGCGTGGAAAGATTCAGCGCGTCGCTGGCAACCAGCACGGGCGCGGAATCCAGGATTACCTGGTCGTATTTTTCCTTGGTCTGTTCGAGGAAGTCGCGAGCCCGCTCGCCGACGATCAGCTCGGCCGGGTTGGGTGGTACCGGTCCGCTGCCGAGCAGATCCAACGTCGGCTGGTCGGTCTTTACGACGAAGGATTCAAGCGACCCTTCGCCGATCAGCAGATTGCTGAATCCGGCACTCTTGGTTTTGCCGAGCAAGGCGGCCAGCGCCGGTCGCCGGAAGTTGGCATCCACGAGCAGGACACGGCGTCCTCCCTGGGCCAAAGCCATCGCCAGATTGCAGGCGATGGTGGTCTTGCCGTCATCAGGACGAGGACCGGTGACAAGGACGGTGCGCTGGTGGTCGGCCGGAGCACTGAACTGCAGGTTGGTCCGTATGCGGCGGAAGGCTTCAGCAATCATCGAGCGAGGATGATCTCGAACGGCTGTCTCCACCTGATCGATGCGTACTTCTTCGTCGTCCGTGTCGGGCACGGCGCCGAGCATGGCGATGTCGAGATGGCGTACGATGTCTTGCGTCGTTCTCACCGACTTGTCCATCAACTCGAGGGTGAGCCCGATCCCGAAGGCGCCGAGCAGTGCGAACACCAGGCCGACCGGAAGCAGTACGATACTCGGGCTGCTTCGTTCGAGCGGTTCGGTAGGGGGTTGGGCGATGTTGACGGTGATCGCGGATTGGGATCGGGCGACTCGGGCTAGGCTGTTGATGTGGTCTTCGAGTTCCACGAGCGCCGCTAAGTCCCTTGCGACGTCCTGCTCGATGATCCGGTATTCAAGCAGTTTGCGGCCCTGATCTTGGAGTTCTTCTTCGGCTTGCGCGAGGCTTTCCAATCGCAGAAACAGGGCCTGCCGCGACGCATCCACGGCCGTGTTGGTCTGCTCAATCCGCATCCCGCGCACTTCGCGCACCTTTTGCGTGCGCAGGTTGTTCAAGGTGTCGCTGACGGCGGCGATTTGAGCGTCCATCTGCAGGACCACGGGATGGTTCGGCCCGAATTTCTCGGTGTCGGCGGCCTTGGCCTGTTCCAGCACAAACAGTTGCTGTTGGGCTTGGAGGATTTGAGGATCCTGTTCCACGAGCGCCCGGTCTTCGGCGGTGATGGCGACGCCGCTGGGATTGTTATAAATGGCCTGGTACTCTTCGATCATCGAGAGTTCGAGCTTGAGCTGTTCGACCTGGAGGGCATTTTCCCGGGCTTTTTCGATCGTCAAGTTGTGGATGGGGTCTTCCAGCGTTCCCGGCGCGAGCTGGCTTTGAATCCGGCGCAGTCGATCGCGCTCTTCCTGAATCTTTTCTTCGAGCGGCTGCTTTTCTTCTTGGGCGGCGCGCAGGGCGCCGGCCGTGAACGCCGTGGTGGAAGCCTGATGCACCGTGTCATACCATTCGCCCACCACGGCGCGGACGATAATCTGGGCGTCCTTCTTGTTGCGGCATTCCATGGGGACCCGGAGCAAGTTGGTTCCGCGAACCGGCGTGGCCTGGAGTTCGTCCGTTAACCTGATCAGTTGCCGATCATCGCGAAGGGATTCGAACCACGAGGTTTCGCGCACCACCCTCCGCCCGAGCGCATCGCCCAGAATGTCGGGGCTCTTGAAGAGCATGGCCTGGGATCGGACGA
>JBHHUB010000102.1:0-14032 GCA_046753625.1 Phycisphaerae bacterium
CGGACCGCGTGAGGGAATCAAAGTTGCCGGGTCGGACGAGCTTGCGCGCGATGCCGAACTGGCGCAGGTCCTGGGCGGAGCGTTGAAGGAGTGGATCGCGATACCAATTCGCTCCCGGCTGATCCGCTTCGGAGCCCTTCTTGTCGGCGGAGCGGGCGCGTTCCTGTGCTATGAATTCCTGAACCGGTGCGTGCGTTTTCCGCAGCTTGGCGGAATCGCGCTGTGCCAAGGCCGCGAAGTAGGCGACCAGGTCGGTCGCCTCGTTCGACGTCAGCGTGAACGACGGCATCCGGATCGAGAGCCACGGCCGCAAGGGCTGAACATCGCTGAAGAATCCGTGCATCCAGGCCGACTGCACCTTGGCCCCTTGTCCCCAAAGACGCGGCGGCGCATTGATCTCGTCGAAGACTTCGTGGTCGCCGGATTGCCGGCGGAAGTATTGCTGTACCATCGGCACGTTGTTTTCGAATTGGTGGCAGCCGACGCAATTCAACTCGCGCGTCAGGCTTCGACCTCGCGCGATGGGACCGGCCGTCGTCCGATCGTAGTCGACTTGTAGCACGTCGTTGACGCGGGGGGGAATCCTGGACAGCAGAAACGTGACCAACGCCTCAGCCTCATCCTCGGTAAAGTAGAAGTTGGGCATCTTCAACTTGTCGTACGGGCGCTTGATCTTCTCGCGATCCCAGATTCGGGGGTTCAAGAGCTTGTGCTTGGCAAACGCCGCGTGCGTGTGCGTGATCTCCTCGCGAAGATCATCCCGCACGGGCGAGAAATGACGCAGCTCTTTGGATCGCGGGCGGTAGAGATAGCCGTAGGTGTCGTCGTTGTTTTCCCTCATGTGGTGAAAGGCGTGGTCGTAAAAGGCGAAATCAAGCTGGGCGACGGGCTTCTCGGCCCACGTTGTCAGATCGGTACCGACCGGCGTGGTCCCTTCGAAGCCGCGAATCGTGTGGCAACCGTAGCAGCCGTAGTGGGCGATCATTTTGTTGCCCAGGAAGAGTAGCTGCTTCTCCTCAAGGGTCATGGGCGACACCAGGTCGTAGGCCTCATCCTTGCCCAGCGAAGACGCGAGGATCGATTGGAGCATCTTGGTCAACTCGCCGCCGGCGTCTTGGATGATGGCCCGGCTTCGGTGCTCGGAGCGCTGCGAGGAGAGCAGCAGAAACATCAGTTCTTCCACTTCATGCTGCCGCTCGGGTGTCATGTCGAAACGGACCTGCTGGAAATCATCATTCTTGAGCGTGCTCAAGTAGGCGGCCACGTCCGCCGCCTCCTGCGGGCTCAGCCGCAACCGCGGCATCTTCGTGTTGGGGTTGTAGTGTTTCGGGTTCGTCACCCAGGAGTAGAGCCACTCCGGCTGATTCTTGGAGCCGACGCCCGAAAGCTCCGGGGCGAAACGGCCGAATACGGGCGGCGTGTAATGCGCTTCCGTGAACCGGGCCTTTTCCGGCTCCAGGAGGGCGTCGATCTGCGATGGAAAGTGTTCCATCGCATAGCGAACGCGCTGTTCGTAGGTCATGCCCATGTAGCGGTGGTACGCCGTTTTCTCGTCGAGTCCTTCGCGCTCGCGCAGGTCTTGGGTGATCCAACCCTCGCCGTTCTCGACGATGTTGCTGTGGCAGCCCTGGCAGCCCAATGTTGTGTAGAGCGTTCGGCCGCGCTGGGCGTCTCCTTCAATACCGTCCGGTTTCTTGATCGGTTCCCAGTCGTCGGACAGCGCGAAGAGGTATTGGGCGATCGCGGCTACTTCGGTTTCCGTGCGGAACACCGGGTCGGTATCGTGCTCGTTGAGGGAATCTTCGTTGTTGTTTTCCTGCCGGAAAAAGTGCGGCATGCGCGTCGACGGCCTGAATTTCTGCGGGAAGTAGATCCAGCTTTCGACGAACTCGCGGGTCAACTTGGACGCCACGTAGGTCAGGTCCGGGCCCACGCGACGCGAGCCTTTGAGCTGATCGACGTTGTGGCAGTTGATGCAGCCGGCCTGAACGAACAACTGCCGACCGAAGTTGATGCGGGTGGCTTTGGTCTTGCCGCGGAACTCAGTGATGTCGGTGATCTGGCCGTGACATTTGGCGCAGCCGGACTCGGAGTATTGCGCCAGCCGCATCGGCCGGTCCCAGTAGTGGCTGATGGTTTCAAACGTGATGTTCGGAACCCCCAACTCGGTTACGTAGTAGCGTTCGGCCCATTCCTGCTCCACTTCATGGGTTGGGGGAGTGTGCGCAGCCTGTACGAAATCCGTCTCCTGTGGATTGCCTTCATGGCAGACCGTGCATCCCATGCGCACCATCGGATGCGGCGAGTCCACCGTGACGTACAAGTCCAAATCGGGATGGGCGAGGATGGGCTGCCGGAGTTTGAGCGGCTTGCGGTTGGCAAGCTCCATGTATTCGTTGGCGCGATCCACGAGTGCCTCGAAATATTGGTCCCGTTGCCGCTTCGACAGATGGTCCCAATGTTCGGTGACGTGGCCCTGGGGCACCTCCCGCTCGCCTTCGATGGCCGTAGGCGGCGGCAACGGCGCCATGGGCGCATGACCGAGCCGCTCCATGGCTTCGTCGATACCGGGAAGTGAACGCTCCAGCTTGGCGGCGAGGTGTTCTTGAGAGAAGTCCGGATCGTCGATCGCAATGTGGCAGGTCGTACAGCGATCCGTGGTATAAGATTCCAGGTAGTTGAGTCGCTGCCGCACGTCGGGCAGGACCAACTGCTTGACTTGCTCGCGCCCGGACGTCGTCTTGGGGGCTACGAAATCGAGCATGCGTTGGTTGATGACCCAATCCACTAGAGGCACGTCAGCCAGGAAATCGGGTAGGGCGCTCGACTTGCCCAGTACGCCGCGGTAATGCTCATCTTTGATTCGCGCATCGTCGCGGATCTTTTCAAGATCGGACACCAGCTTGGCGGCCGTCTGTACCGGGCGATTGAGCACCCGCAGGGCCACTTCCAATCTCTTGACCTCATCTTGCCAATGCTCTTGCTGCTGGCGGAGCGCTTCGACTTTCGCCATCTCCTGCTCGAGCTTTTGGGCCGCCCGTACCGTCTGTTCATGGCCCTCTCCGTATGCGGCGAGCACCTTCTCGTATCGGTCGGATGTGACATCCAGCAATTGCGCCAAGCCGCTGTACTCACCGTCGACCTTCTTGAATTCGAGCTTGGCGTTGGCCAGTTCTTCCTCGAGTTCGGCCCGCTCGCTCGCGATCGTTTCGTCCGCGTATTGGCGCGCGTCGGCCAACCGTTGGCGCGCGTCGCGGAGCTTTTGTTCGTTTACCTCACGCAGGGAATCGAGAGAGTCGAAATGGGACAACGCCGCCTTGACCACAAAGTAATCGCGCTGAAATCCGCGCCAAGGCCGGTTGTAGTCGGCCTCAATCATCCAAAGGATCGAACCGGTCATGAGCAGGCTGCTCACGGCAAACCACCGGTTCAGGCGGCCACTGTTGTAGAGACGATCTTCCGGTATCGGCATCGCTGATTATCTTCCCAGTTTCTGCATTCCGTTCGCGCGAACGCTACCTACCGTTCGCCCGGTCCTGTGGGTACGCATCCGCTTCTTGGGGGCACTGCCAACCGCAGCGATTCCCAAGCCCCCAACGCCTAGACGTTGAGGAACCACTCCGTAATCCCAACCAAATAGTGCAAGTTCAGTGTCCAACGCAGCGCCATCTTGATCGGCATCAGGAGCATCATCAGAAGCAGGAATACGAGCACGCTGTACCGGATCAAGCCGATCTGCCGATAAATCTTTCGGAAAAACAGCCCATAAAGCACAAGCGGCCCCAAGAGGAAATACCCGCCCAACAGCAGGATTCCGGGAAGCTCCCTGACCAGGTAGTGCTCCGGAAGCGCCCGGCCCATCAACCCAATCCAAAAAAGATCGTGAAACTCCGTGTTCAGCAACGCGGCCGGACGGTTGTGGTCCCAATACTCGTAGGGACCAAAAAAGTTCCAGTTCGGGCCACGCAGGAACGTACCGAAGATGATCAATACCACCCAAAGAATGACAAAACCGAACATGAACGAGCTGATCGCGAACGGTCGCTGCTTGAAGGTGTAGTAGCCGTTGCCGTGCGGATTCTTGTCGATGTAGGGGATGGCGATGAGTCCGACGATGATCAGACCCGGAAAAACCACGCCGGCCAACCAGGGGTCGAAGTAGACCAGCATCTCCTGGAGCCCCAGAAAATACCAGGGTGCTTTGGCTGGATTGGGGGCCACGTTGGGGTCGGCCGCTTGCTCCAGCGGGGCACGCAGCAGAATCGCCCACACCACCAGGGCGGCCGTGCACAACACCAGGGCGATCAACTCGATGTAGACCAAGTCCGGCCAGACCAGCACCTTGTCGTCCGCACCGGCCTCGAAGAGCGGCTGGCCGTTTTCGATCCGCTCGTCGTTCAGTGCCGCCTGCCTGAATGAAAGCCAGAGCAAGTACGAAACCCCGACCATCATCATGACGATGGGGACGTTGTCCGCTTTGGTCACGATCTTCAAGAAATCCGCATCAAAGCAACTCGCGATGAAAAAGCCAACCGCCGCGATGGCGATGGGGATCGTTACTTTGGGTTGGGTGATCTTGCGGTACCCGGCCAGGAAGACAACCAGTCCGAGCACGGCGATAATCAGAAACCAATGCGGTTGACAAACCCAGTTGACGGCGTCTTTGATGCTTTCCAACGCCGACGATGATGCCAGTACATAGACCATCGAGTGTCGTTCTCCGGTCAAGAGCCACGATCGCACGTGAACCCGCCATCACGTCGGGCGCGCCATCCCAATCCAATCCAATCCATCCGAGCCCAGCAGGAGCCCGCCCAAGTTGCCGCCGGCTTGACCAGGCTCGCCGGCACGCATGATCCGCTGTCAAAGCGGCCCGCTGATGCCACCGTCCTTGCGGATTCGCCAAAAATGAACCGCGAGCAGGACCGTGACAACAACCGGAATAAAAACGCAGTGCAGTACATAAAACCGGAGCAGCGCGTTGGGGCCGACGAACGTGCCGGCCAACAGGCCGAATCGGGCGTCATCCCCGCCATGCACCAGCGGTACGCCGCCGATCTGAATAAACGAGCTCAACGGTCCCTCAGACCCGGCCAGCGGGGTCGCTCGGGCCATGTTGGAGCCGACCGTAATGGCCCACATCGCCAACTGATCCCAAGGCAGCAAATAGCCCGTAAACGAAAGCAGCAAAGTCAGCACGAGGAGAATGACGCCGACGCTCCAGTTGAATTCTCGCGGTGGCTTGTAGCTTCCCGTTAGAAAGACCCGCAGCATGTGCAGCCAGATGGTGATGACCATCAGGTGGGCCCCCCACCGGTGCAACTCGCGGAGCAAGCCCAACGTGACGTGAGCCCGCAGCCCCTGAATGTCGAAGTACGCGTACTCGACCGTCGGGCGGTAGTAGAACATGAGCAACACGCCGGTGACGATCTCCACGAGAAACAGGAAGAACGTAATGCCGCCCATGCACCAGGTAAACGAAAGGCGGATTCCACTCTTGCGAATCGCGACCGGATGCAAATGGAGAAACACATTGCTCAAGATCGCCATGGCACGCGTGCGTCGGTCGCGGGGCACCCCATGCCGGAAGATGCTGCCCCAAACCTGACCTTCACGAACCCAGTTTCCAAATCGTGCTAGCATGCTCGATTGATTCCTATCCGATTCTTATCCGACAAACCACGCGGGCGACCTCAGACCGGCAGGTAACTGCCCGGTTGATCCCACTGCCCCAACTCATATTGAAACTTCTTGCTCTTATCCACCACTACCGTGCCGCCGTCCATTGTAATCCGAAAGCGCTCCAGGGGACGCGGCGTCGGTCCTTCGAAGTTGATGCCGTTGGGCCGATACCCGCTGCCGTGGCAAGGGCACTTGAACTTTCGATCGTTGGGCAGCCAGTTGGGAATACATCCGAGATGGGTGCAAATGATGCTGAGCGCGGCGATGCGCTCCTCCTCGCGAATCATCCAGATGCCTTGCGGCTTGTAATCTTCGTTGACAGACCCGGGGGCCATTTCCAAGTACGTCTTGATGGAGCCCACCCGGACCTGCGGATCCGGCTCCTCCAGCACGTTGGGCATCAGAAAACGCACGAAAGCCGGGCCGGCCGAGACCCCCGTGCCCACCCCGAACGCAGTCCAGCCGATCGCCAACGCCGCTCCGCCCGCAACCGTTCGGCGTTCGTGATCCGGCGATTGGCTCGTCTTGCGGGCGGCTTGCAATATCTTGGTTTGCCGCGCGTCGGGCGGAAGCTGATCCGACCGTTTGCCGAGTAGCTCGCCGGCATCGCCGATAAGCCCGCCCGCGCCTTTCGTGATGCCCGCGTTGCCTCCGCGGGCCGTCGCTGCCTTGAGCAAAGCGGCGATCGCCGGGTCGGGGGCGCCCGCCGCAGAAGCAGGCGCCGGCGTCTTCGAGGGCGTTGCTTTCGCGGCCGCCTCAACCTTGGCAGGCTTTTTCTCGGTGGCCGGTGCTTTTTTCGGTGGTGCCTTGGCCGCGGGTTTGTCCGTGGCCGGTGCAGACTCGGTTTTCTCCGCCTCGCCGGCCGGTGCCGCGTCGGCCACTTCTTCGCTGACGGTCTCAAACTTGATCACGTCCACCGGGCATTCCTCGGCGGCATCGTTGATTTCGTCAGTTCTTGGCTTGGTAAAACCGGCTGCCAATGCCTCAGGACGGATAACGCACGTTTCCTCCTGCACCTCAAACACGTCCGGTGCCGCGGTTTCGCAGGCATCACAGACGATGCACCCGTCCTCAATCCAAACCTTGGTTACGACTTCCTTAGTCGCCATGGTACGATTCCTTTGCGCCCATCGCCGCCTTCACGGAGATTCGCGACGCCTCACAAGTTTGCCGACCCGGCCGCGTACGACCGAAGACCTGTCGGACTTTAGCTTTTGGATCGATTCCCACAAGTCCGCGTCGTCGGTATTCGAAACCGCCACCGCGGAGGCGATCAGCAACTCATCGATCCGTTGCGGCGGCATCGGGTAGCGATGAATCGTTCCCGATGCGTCACGCTTCTGGTAGCGTTCGCCGCTCTCCCAGAAATCGCGATCGAGCATATCCATGAGCGTCGATTTGCCGGCTCCGCTGCCTAACCGCGCCAGCGCCAGTGCGGCCGCCCACTCGACCTCGCCATCATGGGTCAGGCGAAGGTGATCCAGTTGCTTGATCACCGTTTTGTCGCCGGGCCGCGCAATAACCGATAGGACGGTCGCGCAGGTCAGCAGGGCCTCCGGCGAATCGTGCCGCTCCATGGCAGCCAGCACCGGATCGACGCAAGCGGCGGTTTCCGGCAACGATTCCAGATCGCCGATGGCCGCAACCGCGACCCGTGAGAAAGGCTGCCAGCCCGATTGGACCACCTCTACCAGGGGTTCGATCGCCGCCTGCCGACCGGTACGGCCCAATGCACGGAGTACGAATTCCAGCCGGGTCGTTCGGACTTGCGCCTGCTGATCTCGCTCCCGGCCAAACGACGATATGGTGTTGCGATGCGCGAGATCAGCCAAGGCCAACGCCCCGAGCCGCACGGCGATGGTGTCGAGTTCTTCGTCGGAAAACTCGGCTTCCTTGTGCTCGAGCCGCTGGGTTAGTTCCAACGCCGTCTGCCAGAGCTCTTTCTCCCGTGGGAGCAGAATCCCTATACTCTTGGCTCCGCTGGTCGCCTCAAGCGCGCTCAAGAGCTCGTCAGCGGTCCGATGCTCGGGCGCGGCCGGTCCACCAAACAGGAATACCACCGTCACGGCCCCACCGACCATGATCGAAATAATCACCAGCGGTACGCCGAACAACTTGCCCAGTAGCTGTAAATTGAACGGCTCCACGTCGTCGACTGAGGCTGCGTCGTGTGCCCCGTCGATGGGCTGTGCGGAATCCGGGCGCACGCCTTGCGCGGCGCTGGAGTCGTCTTGCTTGGAGGGTGGATCTAGCTGGTCCATCAACGTCGGAAAACTGTAAGGCCCGAGTTCAGTCAGCCGAACGAAAGAGCAAATTTGGCCATGAACGCCAGCGACAAAGTTCGATAACACCGTGAATAATTTCACGAACTCGGCGTGGCGCCGGCGCGTTGCCACGTGCCTGCCTCGCCGATGGTCGCATCCATGCAACCGGAGCGCGGATTGTGCCTGTTTTGACAATTGCGGTCAAGCGTCGAATGAGGATTGGGCGATTTGCCCGGCGATTTGGCTGTGGCGTCGTCGCTTCGATCCGGTCATGTTGCGGTTTGCGGATTGATCCGGTCTGGTTGCTCGCGGGACATCAAACCCGATGCCTGGGTGGGAATCCGTCTCTGTGACGCGGGGGCGAGATAAAGGGGCGAGCGATGCGAACGCATCCGGACGCCCGGGCCGATGCAGACCCTGATATGGCCTTATGCACGGTGACGGCGCGGGCCGTTCTGTTTCGCGGTCTTTTTGCAGCATCGTTTTCCAGACGTACGGCTGCCGTGCCGATAAAACCGGATAAGTGCACGCAACAGCGGGTCGGATCATAACGCGGCGTGACCTGTAGGCCGGCCATGCCGAATGATGGAGTGAACTCCTTCAGCGACGATTTCGCGGTTGGGTCAATCAGGCGGTAGCCTTGCGAGTTTCCACCATGCCGCTAACCAAACACACAAAAGTTCGATGGCGTACCCGGCGCGAGAACCGCATTATGAGTGTCGCGGCGTTTGCCCTTTGGGCACTCATCGTTGCGGTTTTCGGACGTTGGCTTTGGATGGCCATTTTGGGGATTTGATTTTCCCCTTGAATTGCAGGGGATGATTCTGGTACGCTCAGGTCTGTTGATCCTCCTATGGGCCCGCCGTTGCTGAGAGCGAAACGGTGGGCCCGATCTTTGCGCTGCATGCCGCCACGTCACTTCCGGCGCAGACGTGCACGACTACCGACATCCGGCCCGCTCAATCCATGGATGTTCGGCCCGCGGTGTCCGCATCGGCTTCAAGATTGATCGGTGTTTTCTCGGAATCGCCGACCGACACGTCCTCGGAACGGCCAAGGAAACGCATCACCTCACGGTTGAAGATGTCGGGTTGGTCGACCATGACTTCGTGGGCGGCATCGGCGACGATCAGCAAGCGGGAATCGGGCAGGTGGCGATGGAAAAACTCACCGTCTCGCGGCGGGTGCACGAAATCGTGGGCTCCGAAGATCAGCAGAACGGGCTTGGTTACTTCGGCCAGCCGGTCCCGGCACGAGGAGTAGAAGATGCTCTTGAGTGCGCGGGACGACGCGCGGCCTTCCTGTTTGAATCGGTCGTGGTCGGCCCGGATCGCCATCTGATACCTGAGAATCTCTTGGGTCATCGGGTTGTGCGTTTGGAAGAGTCGCGTGTAGATGTGCTTCCAGTTGCGCCGGATGTGGTCCGTGACGGTCGCGTCGTTCCAAAACCACTTGAAGATCATATCGAGCAAAGGGCCCGGTGTTTTCCACGCGCCGCAGGAGCCGGTCATGACCAGCTTGCCGACCCGATCGGGATGGTCAAGCGTCATCATCAGCGCCAAGTGCCCACCCAGGGAACCGCCGATAACGTGGGTCCGCTCGATTCCTTTGGCATCGAGAAAACTGATGATCTTCTCGCACATCCAAGATAGCTCATAGGAGGCATCCGGTTTGCCGGATTTTCCGAATCCGGGCAAATCCATCGCCAGGACATGAAAGCGCTCGGCCAGCACGGAGATATTGAGGCGCCAGAAATCGGCGGAAGTGCCCAGGCCGGGAAGTATCAGAACATTGTCGCCTGCCCCGAGTTCCTGGTAGCAGATGCGTACGCCGCCCGCGTCGATGTACTCTTCACCCAGGGCGTATCGGTAGGATGCGGCGAGCTGATCGTCACGGTAGCGTGCCAACTGCCAGTCCGTCAGGCGGGCGCACCCGGTCACCTGCAAGGTCAAAGCGGCCAGGAGCCCCCAAACCCCCAACGCACGCCCAGGCGCAGCCTTTATGTCGTCCCGGTGTTTCACTAGCGGCGATGCCCGAAATCAAACGTCAAAGAGTTTATCCGAATGCTCGGAGCGAAAGAATACTCGATCCGCACGGCGAATCGAGCGTCCGTGCTTTTTTTTTGAGCATCGCGCCGCCCCGGGTAGCCCATGTCCTATTGGACATGGGGGAGCCGATGATCCCGCGGCCACTGGGAGATCGAATGCCGTCCGCCAGGACGCCAGTGCACGGAGGCTCGGATTGTCGGAAAGCCCGGGCGCCAGTCCGTCCCGATCATCGGCTCCCCCACCTCCCAATGAGGTGGGGCACCCGCGCGGTTGCGTCAATCGTGTAACGATTGCCGGGCAAAGCCGTGCGGCCGCGCGGGCTTCAAGCCCGCGGCTCGGGGTTGTAGCCCGCGCCGGGCGACGCTGAGATCGTATCCATCCATGAAACGATAACAAGAAAGGGGCGGCAGTCGGATGACCACCGCCCCCCAAAGTTGTCGGGACGACAACTGATATTCAAGCGCGAGCCGCAGCTATTGAGGGGCCACGGCGAATGTCTCGAAGCCCTTGACGATCAAGGCGAAGGGATCGTCGACTGGCGCGACGAACGGCTGAGCGTCGATCAGGGTCCGCACTCGCGGAAGCGGACCGAATCCGTCCACGTCCACGTTGGCTTCGATGTTGAAAATCTGATCCATGACCAGGTTGATCACGGCGATGGAGGTGAAGATGCTGACCGACGTGCTCGCCGTGATTTCGTGCGTTCCGTCAAAGAAATCGGTGGGCAGGAACGCGGTCAACATGTTGATGGCCGTGTTGGGCCTGCCGAAACGGAACGCGTTAAGCCTCGGGCGATACGTCCGCGGAACCAGGGGCGTCCCGTCGATCGTTTGAGGCACGGGCGATTCAAAATCCACGTCGTCAAAGCCCACGGCGCCACCATCGGCTCGTCGGTAATAGACCCGAATGTCCGTGGATCGCCAGTCGGCCGTGTCGAAGAGCGTCGGTCGCCAGGACGCGGTCGGCTCGTTGGGATCCTGAACGCCGTTGTCGTTGATGTCGTCATAGAACGGGTCGCCGGCCGGATCAAAACGCGGGTTGTCGACCTCGGTGCCATAGACGAACTCAAAGGCCTCGACCTGGATATCCAGGTTGAAGATGTCGCCGATGAATACCAGGATGGGTCCGTCGCCTACGGGCAGTTCCGCTGGAGTGATCACGTCCGTCGGGTTCGCTGGATCGGCGGTGGTCGTATCCACCGGTGGGTCCGTGACCGTGGGGTCGGTGGGGTCGGTCGGCGCATTGGGATCGGTGATGGTGTCGGTGTTCGGGTCGATCGGGTTGCCGAAGTCGTCAAGCAGGGGCTCCTCGGGCGGCAGTGCGTCAATGAAGTCGTCGATTCGGGTCGAATCGTCGAAGTGATCGCCTCCGTTGGCATCATTGAAAACGTCGAGGAACTCGTCCGGTCGGACGAATCGGTCATCGAAGAATGCGGACGGATCGTTCAAGTTGGCAGGCCGTCCGGTGTCTTCGTTGAACAGGGCGAACGTGCCGGTTTCCTGTGAATCCGGAAGGAACATGAGCAGGTAACGGCCGAACGGGTCGGCCTCGGTGATGCCCGTCGTCGGATTGTACGTGACGCGAACCGGTTCGGAGAATTCACCAAACGAATTGGCGAGCACGAGTACTTCCTCGTTGCGCGCCCCAAACTCGCGTGCCGCTTCCAGTTGCGGCTCCGGCTCGGGGATAAAATCCTGCACGAACACGGTAATGTGCGTGGTGGGATAAAACTCGCCGGACTTCGTGACCATCTCAGCAAACGGGCGTCCACCGACCGGCGCGAAAATGTCTTCGTTGAAGATGCTGGTTCTGACGGGACCGCGCGGGCCGTGTATCGGCTTGCCGGTCTCGCGAAGGATGAACTCGACCGCTCCGTCCGATTCGGTGCCGTGGGTGAACGCCAGCCAGAACCGGCCTTCTCCGGTTGGATTGTAAACCGCCTCGGCCACGTGCCCGTCGAGATCAACATCGGCGTCCACCGTGACGGCATTCACGACGGCGCCATCGAAGAACTCATCCCCATCAGCAACCACAAAAATGGTGCTCGGCCCGGTCCGGCTAAACGGCAGGTGGGCCTGAGCGTGGCGAATCTTTTGAGCTAGATCGTCGGCGCTGACCACGCGCCCAAAGGTGAATCCGTCGAAGAGCCTGGCAAACGGCGGCGCGACGGTGTTGCCGAGAATCTCCCTGAGTATCCGGCGGAGCGTCAAATCCTTGGCCTCGAAGTCGCTATCCTCGATCCCGCCGACATCGGCCTCGAAAACACGGAAGAACAGCTCTTCGAGATTGACGGCGAAGCCGTTGCCGTCCGGGGTTTCAAACACCGTCAGCGGCGGTCCGACAAAGTGGGGATCCTCGACGAAGTAGGTCAGCCGAAGGCCCATGCCTTGCTCGATGTCCGTGAGCATCTCGTAGAGCTTGCGCAGCGTGAGCCTCTTGCCTTGAAGATCGAGCCGCGCCATGCGGACCAGGACATGGTCGCTGAGCACCGGAAGCGGTGGTCCGCCGTCCTCGCCGAATTCGTCGTCGCTGAAGTTGCGGTTCGGCTCGCTGAATTCGTTGAAGTAGATGAGTATCGCCTCTTCGGGGAGGTCGAGCGGAGCGAAATCATCCAACGGGTCTACGCCGATCCCGTCGTTGGGGTCGGGGAACGGCGACGGGAGCGGAGCAATCCCGACCAGCCCGCCCGCATCGAGGACGCCCTGCAGGTAGTCGGCCAGCTCGGGAGACAGAGTGCCATCCACGTTGTCGATGATGCCGTCCAGGATGTCCTCTTCGAAGCCGGGCGGGGAGCCGGTCGCGAAGAGCATCTCGATTTCACCCTGCAATTCGGGCGGCGCGTCGGCAAACGGATCGTCAAATGGCGGGCCCTCCAGGCCGGGATCGCGTGGTCCGTCAAACTCCTCGAACGCATCAAAACCGCTGAAGAACTCGCGCTGCGTCATCGTTTTGACACCATCGATCGCGCCCAACGCACTGAAGTCCGGGCCGCGTGGAAGATCAAGAATGGGGAACCCCGCTTGAAGAAAGACTTCGGCCACGGCCAGCGCGACTTCCTCTGCATTCCCCGCGACCGCCACGCCGAGATTGCCCTCAAACACGTGCGCACTCGTTTGGGCACCGGGCGGGATGACGTCATCAAAGAACGCAACCAGCGCGTCTTCCGTGACGTCGAGGACGTCGTCGAGGCTCAGGGTTTGGTCGATGCCTGAATCCTCGAAGAGGCTGGCATAGGCATCGGCGATGCGCTCGAGGATGGCCGCCGGGCTGACCGGCAGATCCTCGAGGTTGATGCCCTTGGCCTCGATGAGGCGGCGCAATTTGGCCAGGATGATCCTGGTCAGCGGACCCGGCCGTACGTCGGTGAGCCGACCAGTGGTGCCGCCCTCGTCGGCGGGGATGTTGACAAAGCTCTCAATGTCGCACGATCCGTCTTCCTCGATGTCGCCACAGATGACAAAGTCCGTTCCGACGGGCAGATTGTCCGCCTGGAACGATCCGTCGGGTTCGACTGTGACCGGGGGATGTGGCTGCCCGTTGGCATCCAGCAAGTCCTCGCCGGCAAGGTCCTTGAATCGAACCACCGTACGCTCGGTGTCGAAGCTCACGGGGGCTGCTTGAGCGGCGCCCCCCGTGTCGACGGACGCGCGGGTGGATTGGGTGTCGACCAGTTTGCCGCTGACCGAACCCTGGTTGCTGATCGCGTCCGTGATCAGCGTGTTGTCTGTCGGCGTCGTCGTGTCACCACCGGTGGGGTTCGTATCCGTGCCGTTATTGCCACATCCGGCCACAACGATGGCCAGCGTGGCGAATAGCGGCGTGCGAAGCCGTCGTCGGAAAAAAAAGCTCGATTTCATTGACCTGTCGTCTCCCAATTCAGTTACGTTGTTTGGTGAATCCCCGACGAACGCCGCCGGTTCGTGACCGTTAAGTTGGTCCGGATCGCGGGCAAGCATGGCGCCAGCGTCCGTTAACTGCATCTATCGAGTTGAAACGAGGGACACTTGCGTACAAATGTAGCGTGGGAAGGCCCGATAA
>JBHHUB010000103.1:0-13999 GCA_046753625.1 Phycisphaerae bacterium
GTGCTCTGCGAGTTCGGCGATGGGATAGCCTCGATAGAGCAGCCTGCCTTGATCCACACAGCCGATTGCGGTGTTGCCGGCCACCACGCCTTCCAGTCCGGGTTTGAATGCATCGGTGCTCATCGGTTTTCCTCCGTCTGTTCCAACGCCGGGCGTACCGGAGCTTGCATATCGTAGTCGAGTAGTTCGTACAGTTCGCTGCGTGTCTGCATGTCCGCAAGAAGCGATTCCTGCGTTCCGTCGCGTTTCAATACATCAAGCGCCCGCTGCGTGGCTTTCATGACGTAACGCTGCAGGGTAACCGGAAAGATCACGATTCGATAGCCCATCGCGCCGAATTCATCCACCGAAAGATACGGCGTCTTGCCGAATTCGGTCATGTTCGCCAGCAACAGACCGCCGACGTCTTGGGCGAATTGCCCGAACTCGTCGCGGCCTTCCAACGCTTCGGGGAAGATCGCATCCGCGCCGGCGCTCAGGTACATCTTGGCGCGCTTCACGGCTTCACGGTATCCGGCCACGCTACGAGCATCGGTCCGCGCGATCAGCAGGAAATCTTCGCTGCTCTTGGCCGCGACCGCCGCCTCGATCTTGCGGCAGAATTCCTCCGCGTCGACCAGCTTTTTTCCATCGAGGTGCCCGCAGCGTTTGGGGAATTCCTGATCCTCAAGGTGGATGCCGCTGCACCCGGCGGCTTCGAGCACGCGCACGGTTCGCGCGGCGTTTTCGGCGCCGCCGTAGCCGGTGTCGGCGTCCGCGAGGATCGGGATGGAGGTCACCGAGGCCATGTGGGCGATGTGATCCCGAGATTCGGTAAGGGTCAGCAGCCCGACATCGGCCACCCCACCGACCGAGTTAGCAAAAACCGCCCCCGAGACATACATCGCGTCGAAGCCGCTTCGCTCGATCAGGCGCGCGGACAGCGCGTTGAACGCGCCGGGAAGTGCCACCACACCTTCACCAAGAAGGCGGCGAAGTTCTGCGGATCGTTCTGCGGATGACACCATCTGAGTTTCCGTCCTGCTCGCCCCCAAGGCGAGCACCCCATTGTGACGGAAGGTGCCCTGTGCGGCAACCCGGCAGGCTCGGTGGTCTCTTGGCGACCATTGGCGGCGAATGCTGGGGCGGCGGGTGGCCCATGTCCTATTGGACATGGGGGGAACGATGATCTCGCGGCCACCAGGAACTGAAGGTCATCTGGCATGGACACCAGAGCGCGGAGGCCGGAATCGTTGGCAAATTCAGGCGTCAGTCGGGCACGGTCATCGGCTCCCCCACCTCCAAAAGGAGGTTGGGCACCCGCACGAACCCGCAGTCCGTCGCACGTCCTATCCGCTGCCGATGCGGCCGGGGCCGTGAAAATAGTCGTTTGGAATGGGCACGTCGGCCGCAAAGCGCGATTCGGCAAATGGCTTCGGATTCCGGCATTCGCCGCGCACGATGACGGCCAGGGTCTGAATCAGAATCCAGAGATCAAGCAGCAAGCTGCAGCGGCGGACGTACGCGATGTCGAAGAGGATGCGTTCGGCCCAGGGAATCGCGGTGTTGCCGCACACCTGCGCCAGCCCGGTAATCCCGGGCCGGACCCACAACCGCTGGGCTCGAAACGCGTCGTAGGCGTCGGTCTGCGTGGACAACGTCGGACGTGGGCCGATCAGCGACATCTGCCCTACCACCACGTTAAGCAACTGCGGCAATTCATCGATTTTGAAGCGTCGTAGCCACCGGCCCACCGCCGTGATTTCCGCATGATCCAGCGGGACGAGTTCCTTAGGATCGGGCTTGCGGCCAGCCCGCATCGTTCGGAATTTGATGATCTTGAAGGGGTGGCCGTTCAGGCCCGTTCGAATCTGCGTAAAGAAAAGCGGCCCCGGCGAGGCGATCTTGATCAGCAGCGCCGCAGGAATCGTGATCGGCAACAGCAGCACGATTAGCAGCACCGCGAGCGCGCACTCGACCACGCGCTTGGGTCCGCGGGCCCAGATCGTTCGGGAGCGGTTTTGTTGCATCTCGGTCATGGGGCCAAACCTGACGATCGCAAACCATCCAAGCGCCGCCAGCGCTCGGCTCAAACGGATTGTAGTCCAAATCGCGCCGATCGGGATCAGCGTGCCGTTTCGGTGTCGATGGCGAGGGTTGCGGTCTTGGCGGGTGCCGGCCGTCTTGGGCGCCTTGTACTACTCAGGGCCGCGAATACACCCCCGGCCGACGCGAGCGCCAGGATCGTCACCGCCCATTCCCAGCGGGCGGTTCTCTGCCAATGGCGTTGGATGAATGCCCGCTTGCCCAACGCCAGCGCTTCGGTTCGCGTGGGAACCTGGTCGAGCAGTTCGGGCGGTGTCTGCGCGAGCACGTTTTCATGATACTGGATGGCCGCATCGCGAAACTTGCGGGTCCATGCGTCGGCGCTCAGGGGCATCCAATGGTACACCAGCACCTGCGCGGTAGCCACGATCAAAAGCCCACACAGCGGAGCCCGGAGGCGTTTCACAAGCGGGACCAGCGCGATCAGAAACGGCAGGCACATGACCAGATAACGCTCGTGCACGCGCGTGGGCAGCATGACCACCGCCAACAGCCAGAGCCCGGCGAACACGACTAGGCTCTGGCGCCGGTGCGTTCGGCGGGGCCAGGCGATCAGCGCACAGAGGGCCAGGCCGGCCAGCGCCAACAACTTGCCCCAGCTATCCTTCTCCAGCCCCCAAAGCGTGGCATGGACGTTGGCGTCGTAGCAAAGCAGCAGATCGACATACCAGATGTTGAATGCCTTCAGCGTCGTGAACGGACCCTCATCCCGCAAGTTGCGGAGAAAGCTCTGCTGCAACCAGGCGTCGCCCGACGTGAACCAAAACGGGAGCGCGACGATGTTCACAACCGCCAGCGCGACCAGCAAGGTCGACCCCCAACGAAGCAACTCGTCGGCGCGCGAGCCGGGCGCACCCTCGTGCCGCCGCGCCGCCGCACGAACAACGCCGCAGAACACCCAGACGGGCGCCAGAAGTATCGCCTGCGGTTTCAGGGCCAGGGCCAATCCCCACAGCACACCGGCCCAGCCATAGCGGCGCGTCGCCAAGGCCCAGACAATCCAGACCGCCGGAGCCATGATCCAACTGTCCGTCTGCCCCCACCAGCTGGAATCCAGCCAGATCGGGGGCATCCAAAAGACAAGATGAAACGCGACGCCTCCCGCGCGCCTCCCCAGCATCAGGCCGACAAGCCGCCACACGCCCAACGCCAATATGATGTCACCGATCAAGGCGGCCGTCTGGTAGACCAACCTGGCGACGGCCGTGTTCGCCACGATGTCCGGATCCAGCCAGCGGTGGATCTTGCCGCACAGATAGATGATGTACATGCCCAGCGGAGGGTAGTTGGCGGGCTCGCTCTCACCGTGATGGACGAACGATTCGCCGAAACTCAGCCGGACGGTGATGCCCGGGTCGGGCGGCTGCGTGTACACCGTAAGGAGCCCGGCGTCCGGCGATGCGGCTTGCCGGCCCCATTGCACGTAGTTGCCGTGATCGGCGGGCCAGCCGTAGAACGACATGCCGGGCAGGTTGAATTCCGGGCTCGAATGGAGCACCACGACGAGCCTGAAGACCGTCCCCGCGATCAGCGACAGCCACAGCCCTCGATGCGCCCTGCGCCGCGACCCACCACGGAGGAGTTCGTTCAATGCTGTTCAACCCGTATTGTGAACCACACCTCGTCGGTCGTGCCTGCGCGGTTTCGGTCGACCCATCGGGAGGTTCCGCTCGCGCCGCACGGCCGATGGGCCACCCGCCGTTATCCTCGGTGATAACTCCGGATGATCTCGCTGGCTTTGTTCGAGGCGAGGTTGAGCGCGCCGAGGGCCTTGCTGGCAGCCGTGCGTATCGTTAGATCCGGCTCGTTGCGGGCGATGTCGATCAGGTTCGAGAGCTGCTGCTCGTCGAGCAGATTGCCGAAGGACTTGGCCGACGTGGCCAGCGACTCGAAGGCCACGATCCTCAGGGAATCCGAAATATGGTCGCCAAAGCCCAACGCGGCCAGTTTCATCTGGGCGTCGGTGTTGGATGTCAGCGCCAAAACGTGCGCAATGGCGGTTTGGAACGCCTCGTCGTCGGTGTCCAACGCGGTGAGCAGTGCGGGCTCAGCCTGAGTGAAATCAAACACCGTTCGTCCGTCGCTCGCAATGGCAAGCAGGGTTTTTGCGGCTTCCATCGCCATGGCGTGGGCCAGATCGCCATCGAGTCGCCGCTGACCGGTGCGGGCCTCAATGCGCTGCAGCGCGCTGAGGATCGAGCCGCCGTCCGCATGGCCGTGAACGGCCTCCGCGTATGCGTCGTGTTCGGCCGTCTGGTCGGCCAGGAGCGATTGCCTCGCTTTGGCGAGCACCACTACCGGAGTTTTCGAAAAGTTTATTTCGGATCGCAGTTGGGCCATCGCGACGGTCAGGCCCGGTTCGGCCACGTCCGTGGCCAGCACAATACCCGAGACGGATTGCAACTCCGCTCGGACGCGTCCGAGTCCGCGGTACACGTTGGTCTCGCCGATGACCGTTCGGTCGCCCTGCCGCAACTCGCTCACGATCCGATTGAGATTCGCTTCATCACCGTCCACCACCAGCAGCGACTCGCGCCCCGTAAGCAGCAAGGCATTGGAAAGAATCGGCATGACATACTGCGATCCCGAGAACGGTGATCGAGGAAGGGCTGCGCCCAACGCGAGTGCCGCCCGCGTGCGCACCACCAGGTCGGGAAATTGAAGCGCCGCCGCCAACGGCTCACGCATGTCGGATCCGCCGATCAGGGAGGATTCGCTCGCTGTGACGCGGAGGGCTTCAATGGCCCCGAGTGCCACGGATGAGTCACCGTCTTCAACGGCCCGCGCAAGCATTTTGTGTGCATAACGCGGGCCGGCCGCCAATGTGAAATAGAGGGCACGCGGGAACGAAGACGGCCGCGTCGCGTCGTCTTCGCCCATGCGCGACGGGTCGCCGTCCTCCACGTCCAGACCCAGGCGGGCCTCGCGGCGGGTGTTCGCCGCAAGCCACAAGGCGATCGAGTCTCCGTAGTCGTTGCGAAGCTTCAGGGCTTCCTCACAGCAACGCATGGCCATCACCGAACCGAAGATTTTGGTCGGTACCGGCGTAGCGGCCAGGGTCTGCGACTCCGTATCCCAATACCAGACGTTGGCCTCGGGCAGCCGCGTGTCGGCCTTGACCGATGAGGCCTCGTCGTAGAACTGCTCGGCCAGTTTGAGGAAGAGCTCTTCAGCGGTTCCGTAGGTAGGCCGCCCGCGAAGCTCTGCAATGCGCTCGATCGCAGCCACCGCCGCCGCTTTCGACTCTTCAGGCATGCTCGAATCGACTGTAATGCTGCGCAAGTAGGGGACCGCCTGTGCGTAACCCAGCGCCCCGAGCGCTTCGATCACGGCGAGGCGAACGAAGTGATCTTTGACCCGCAACGCGGCCGTAAGCGGGCCGACCCCGGACTTGCCCAGCGAAGCCAGGGTTCTCCGCATCGGGAGATGGAGGTTCTGCTTGCTGCGGTTGCCCAGCGTAGCCACCAGCGCCGGAACGGCCCACTCGCCGGAGTCCACCAGACGCCGCCGGGCGATGTCCTGCTGCTGCAAGCTGCCGCCGAGCTTCGCGATGTTGTCTCGGATTCGCTCCGGGTTCTTCCGGGTTTCGTATTGGCCGATCTCGAGGAGCTCGAGTACCTTGGCGGCTTTCTCGGAAATAGACGAGTGCGCGATGATGATTTGAAGCGTATCAACACTGCTCTTGTCGTGGTCCGCCACCTGGAGCAGCTCAACGGGGTCCAGATCGGGGTGCGCCAGCAGCGCATCGGCATACACCTCGGCAACCCGGTACCGCCCCATGCGGGCGTAATGCAGAAAATCAGCGAACAACTCCGCGGGGGTGGCGTCGGGATTGTCAGCGACCCCGGCGGTGCCCGGCTGCGCACGAAGCGAGTCGGCATCCAACAAGGACGCGGGCAGGATCATGGCCAACCCGAGGGCAACCAGTCCGAATCCGGAAAACAAGCCGGTTGAACGCATCGAAACCTCCCAATGCTCAGGGGATCAAGGCTCCTCGTGGCTGCCAAGCGGAAGAATCCACGGCCACCTACGGTTGGAACGCTCAGCGGGGCGTCAGACCCCATTTTCTTGCGAGCGAATCGCCGGCCGCCGCGATGAGCGCCCTGGCTCCCGTGGGTCCACTCCACCGGGCCGGATTCCCGCCCGGCGGCGCCCTGTGGAAAGCGTAGCCCCCAAAGACGCTGCCACCCGCTTCCCGACCCCCAAGTCCTGCGGCCCGCGGTGCGGCCAATCACTCGCTTGTTTTGAGGATGCCAGTATAGGCAGGGACGAAAACGCGTCAACGCAAACCTCACAGCCGGCACGGGAGCCACGGGCAAGAGGCTACGACGGGGAACGCTCAAAGCTATGAGGCCGTGCGATGCCACGCTGCGGTCGCCGCCGCTCGCCGGGGAGGGGCGACTGGCCGGCAGGTTGTGCTGTGGAGTTCCAGATCGCGCGGCTCCGGTCAACTGTGCCGGTCGTCACGCAGCCTGCACAGCACAGGTTCAGATATTCTGAAGAATCGCGATCGCACCTGCCGCCGTGACTCCCAGGAATCCCGTCTGAACGACGTCTAAGAACGTCGGAAAGCAACCGGTGGCTTGTAGAATCAAAGCACCACTGCAAAAAAGACACATCTTACGCAAGATTCGAGCGTGCTTCATCGAGGATCTCCCTTCGCTTTCTAACGGTCGACTGAGTCCGAGCGCCCCAGCAGCAGACTCGCTTCGCCACCCGGAGCGCGGCTGGAGTGTACCCGGGTCATTGAAGCCGTCAAACCCGTCTACGCTCTTGCAGCGTGCCTGCCGCGCGCGGAGGCATGACACTTCCGGCGGCTTGAACGCCGCTCTTGCACGCAGCCTGAAGCCTTTCCACGGGCTGCGCGGTGGCCCGCTGTGCCGTCGCGCCGCTCCACCCGTGGCTACAATCCTCAGTCCCTTCGGGACCGCCCGGAACGCCGCCGATACTGTCACGGACCCGACCGACGTCTTCAGCGGCAATTCGAATTGCCCGCCCAGGGCGACAGCCGATATAATCCGCATCCCGATTCGGGCGAGTCTCGGCGATTCGTTTTGCAAAGGACGGCATGAGCTTTGATTAGCACATGGATTTATGGGGCCGACTTGCCCACTTGGGCGTTGTTCACCGAGCTGTTCGTGGCCGGATTGTGCGTGGTGCTCGCCGGTAGCCGTTTTTCCCGCTTGGCCGACGATTTGGCGCAAAAACTCGGCATCGCGTCCGGTTGGATCGGGTTGATCCTGCTGGCGACGGTGACGAGCCTTCCCGAAGTCGTGACCGGGGGAACGGCGACGTGGATCGGCAATCCCGGTATGGCGATCGCGGCGCTGTTCGGTAGCTGTTCGTTCAACATCACCATACTCGTCTTGCTCAATGCGGTCGTTCGGGGTGGGTCGGTGTTGCGCGATGTTAGCGGAGCCCACACCCTGACCAGTTCATTCGGGTTGCTGTTGATGGGGTTGGCGCTGTTCGGCGTGGTGCTCGGTGAGAAATTCGCCGCGAGCCCGCGGATCGCGCAGGTGTGCGAGGGGTTTTGGAGCGTGGCGATCCTCGCGGCGTACCTCGGTTGCATGAGGTTGACCTACCGTTACGAGCGTCGCGGCGCGTCGGAGGCGGCATCCGGAGGTCGAGCGCGGATGGGACCGGCGCTCGGGGTTCAGCTCGGCGCGGTCGCGTTGGCGATCGTGGTTGCGGCGTGGTGGCTGGCGCAAATCGGCGATACGCTGTGCGTTCACGAGATCGCGCTGATCGGACGGCCGCTCGGTGAAACCTTTGTGGGAGCCGGATTTCTGGCACTCGCTACATCGCTTCCCGAGATCACGACAAGCATCGCCGCCGTACGCCTGGGCAACATCAATCTCGCGTTGGGCAACATCTTCGGATCCAACATGTTCAACATCTTCGTCATTCCGATCATTAAGGGCGTGTCCCTCGTTCGCGGCGATCCGCTGTTGCTCACGCCCGGGCGGTTCGACACGGTCCATGTCCTGATCGCGGGGCTGATGGCGGTCATGCTGACGGCCATCGCCGTAGGCGGATTGACCTACAAGAGCCGGCACAAAATGTTGGGGCGCTTCGGCATGGGGTTCGATTCCGTCCTTATCGCGCTCGTTTACGTCGGTGGGATGGTCTTGCTGGTTATGGAGGCGGACTGAGCGATGGGACAACCGATTCATAGCCGAGGGCGCACCGCCCTCGGACCATCCGCCGCGTGATCGCAAGATCATCGTCTCCCCCACGCCCCAAGGACATGGGCGACTCGGACCGACTCTACTCGGGCTGCGACTTTACCTGTTGGCTGCGCATCTGAAGGCGCTTGCTCAGGTGTTCATAGAACTGCAACGCGACCGCTTGTTCGGCCTTGATGACGGCGTCCGCGCCGAGCTGCAACGCCCGCATGCCTTTCGAGGAATACTGAGTCCGTGCCAGGATGAATAGCTCCGGCTTGAGCTTGCGTGCCAAAGAGACCGCCTTTAGCACGGCGTCTTCATTCGGTATGGTCAGCGCCAGCATGGACGCGGAGTGCAGGTGGGCCGCCAACAGCGTGGCGGCGTCGGTGACGTCGCCTTCGATGATCGTGCGGCCCAGGTTGCGCTGCGTAACTACGGTGGCCGGATTCCGCTCGACGACAACGTACGGCACCTGAGCCTGATCCAGTAAGTCCGCCACGCACCGACCGGACAAACCAAAACCCGCGATGATGACCGGGCCGTCCAGGTGCGGCTCGCTCGGGCATGGGGGCGCCGGCGTCACGATCAGGGACGCGCCCTCCTCCCAATCGGCCGGTTCTTGAAGAACCACCCTGCCGGCGACAAACTTGGCTTTGAGGGGTCGGCTAGTCATCAGCTACAAGAGTTTCGGCCGCCGCGCAGCGGTTCCTAAGCATCCTTTTTGATGCATCGATAGCGATCGGTAGGTGGAAAAGCCGATTCTGTGGAACCCATGGTCGAGCCGGGCGCGCCCACACCATCCACGTTATAGGAGCGTGCCATAAGCCCGCATGGCATCTCCGACCAGGTAGAACGAGCCGGTGATGCAAATGATGTCCTCGCGAGAATGAGCGCTTTGGGCGATGGTCATCGCCTCTTCGAGTGACTCGGCCACCTGCGCCATCTTGCCGCACCGTTCCGTGTAGGATGCCGCAAGCTCGTGGGGGTCCGCCGCGCGGGGCGAATCGGTTCGCGTGAAAATCATCTTGTCGGCACCGAGTTGAAGGTGTCGAAGCATGCCTGAGATGTCCTTGTCCTTGTGGCAGGCAAAAATCACGATCATCGAGTCGTAGGGGACGTTTTGCCCGATGGCACGCATCAGTGCATTGATACTGGACGCGTTGTGGGCGCCGTCCACCAGGATGCGAGGCCGCTCGGAGATGATCTGCATTCTGCCCGCCATCTTGACGTTGCTCAGGCCGACCATGGCTTTGTGGTCGTCGATTTCGAGCCCTTGCCCTTTGATGGTATCGAGGATGGTCAGGGCCAATCCGCAATTGGCGGCTTGGTGCTCCCCCTGGAGCGGGACGTGAAGGTGCTCGAACCGGCTATTTTCGGTCGTCAGACAGATGCGCGCGTGACGTCCTACCGACCGGGAAAACTCGAATCGATAGCTGAACTGCACGTCCTCGTCGGAAAAACGGATCGGGGCGCCTACTTCGTCCGCTACTTCGCGCAACACGACGCGCACTTTTTCGGTCTGCGGAGCTGAAACAACCGGAACGCCGCGCTTCATGATGCCGGCTTTTTCCCGCGCGATCGACTCGAGGTCCGAGCCAAGTTGCTCTATGTGGTCATAGCTGATGTTGGTGATGCCGGCCACTTCCGGCTGGATCACGTTGGTCGAGTCGAGCCGACCGCCGAGTCCGACCTCGATGACCGCAATGTCAACCTCTTGATCCGCAAAATGTTGGATCGCAGCCGCCGTGAGGATCTCAAAGTAGGTCGGCTTGGTCACTCGAGCCTTGGCCAGGCAGCCGATGATCTTGCCGACGACCTTGGTGAAGGCGGACTCGGGTATCATGTCGCCGTCCACGACAATCCGTTCGCGAATGTCGAGAATATGGGGAGATGTATAAAGCCCCACTTTCTGACCGCTGGCGCTGAGCATGGCCGCGAGCATCGATGCGGTGCTGCCCTTGCCCTTCGTCCCGGCGATGTGAATGCTCTTGAACGTCTTGTGTGGTTTGCCCAGGGCGCCCAATATCCGATTCATTCGCGCGAGCCCGAAGTTAGCGGCGTTGTACTGATGGCGCCTGGCTCGCTCATAATTCGTAAGAGAGTTTACAAAGTTAAGTGCAGATCGAAACGTGCGCACTTGCGTAGGTAGTGCCCGCGTTTTTGCCTTTGCTACGTGCTTCGGTTTTTCTAATGTTGCTTTTGGCATGGCGAAAGTGTAACCAGGGTATACGGATTCGTCAACGCCGCCGCCCATCTTTTGCAGCGACCGAGGATTGGTCATGGTTGTTGAGGATGTCCGTAAGGGTTTGTAAATTCAGGAGTTAGAACGCTTTCTGTTCTGCCGAATCGTGCGACGGTTTGGCAACGGCGCCGGTACCCTCGCGCCTGCACGGCAAACCGTCCGACGGCGGATCTACCTTTTTATACGCTTTTCGGTGAGGATGGTTTCTTTCCGGCGTGTGTAATTGTCTTGCCAGTAGTGGTGGACCGGTTGCCAGCGACCTGTTGAAGAATTGTGGGGCCGGCATCTTGCCGGCGATTTTGCCAGCGCCGGCCCACGTAAACAGGCGATTCAGCCCGTTTTCGCGGGCCGGAAGCCGGCACCGCACACGAGAACCGGTTTTCCAGCAGGCGGCTGAGGTCAGAGGAATCTGATGCGCGAAATCAGAATCGAGCTTGATGGTGCTGAGACGCGCGTTTTGGTCGGTGGCGGCGTGCTCGCCGACGTCGGCCGCCGCCTAGAAGCTGCGGTGGCCGACGCGCCGGACCGGCCGCGCGTGGCGGTCATTTCCGACGACCGCGTCGCTCCAATCTATGCCCAGAAAGTCCTTGATTCGCTTGCGGCATCTGGGTTTGAGGCTCAGCTATTGGTCGTTCCGGCCGGGGAGGCTTCCAAGGGTTTCGAGCGGCTCGCTGAGCTCTACCGAGCGCTGGCGGCCAGTGGGTTCGATCGCGAAAGCGTGATTCTGGCACTGGGAGGCGGGGTCGTCAGCGATTTGGCGGGATTCGCGGCCGCTACGTGGATGAGGGGCGTGCGTTTTGCGATCTGCCCCACGACGATGGAGTCGGATGTCGACGCCTGTTTGGGCGGCAAGACGGCTATCAACCTCCCGGAAGGGAAGAACCTGGTCGGCGCGTTCCATCAGCCGTTTCTGGTTGCGGTTGACCCCCAATGCCTGTCCAGTTTGGACGTTCGCGATGTGCGGGCGGGCCTGGCCGAGTCGGTCAAGCATGCGGTGATCCACAGCGAGGCGTTTCTCGCCTGGCACGAATCCATGGCCGATCAGATCGTTGCACTCGACCAGGAGGCCCTGGCGCATCTGATATTCACGAATCTGCAGACCAAGGCCCACTTTGTTACCGGCGACGCCCGCGAGTCCGGGGCATCCCGAGTCATGCTGAACTTCGGCCACACGCTGGGGCATGCGATCGAGGCCTGCAGCGGGTATCGGCTCCGGCACGGGGAGTGCATCTCGCTCGGAATGGTTGCGGCTTTGCACCTTTCCAGGCGGTATGGGCTGATAGAGGCCGCGTGTGTCGATCGGGTCTCGGAGCTTCTAAAGCGGCTGGGATTGCCGATTCGGCTGGATCGTTCACCGGATTTCGATCGGTTGGCCCGGTGCATGCGTGTGGATAAGAAATCGCGTCAGGGGCGTTTGCGGTTTGTTCTGATCGAGGGGGTCGGCAAGCCCGTGATTCGGGAGGACGTCGGCGAGGAGGATCTGCGCGAAATTGTGGCGACGTACCTGTAGGCGCGGGTTGGGCGGCCGCGCGCCGGGAGCGATGCACCCCCAAGGCACAGCGACCGCAAAGACGCAAATGGGGGCAAGGGTCGCGGGTGGATCCCAGGGTTCCGCGCGGGCCAAAGCCCGCGGCTCAGGTTCTTGCGGTCTGGCGCGAGTGGTTCGGATGTGCGAGGGCTGGCGCCCTCGGCTCTGAAGGCGGGTTGGGGGCACTGGAGTCACACTCGGGGGCGAGTGTGCTACGTTGCAGTGCTACGTCGCAGCACTACGTTGCCGCGTTGTAACCCCATTTCTGGAACATGCTTAGGAGCAGTTCCATGGGCATGCCCACGACGTTGGTGAAGCTGCCGCGGATCTCGGTGACGAAGGCGTCGCCGTAATCTTGAATGCCGTAGGCGCCGGCCTTGCCTATCCATGCCCCGGTGTCGAGGTAGGTTTCGATTTCCTGTTCGGACAATGCGCGCATCACGATGGTGGTACGATCGTGGGCGATTTGCCGGCGACCGGATTGGGCGTCGATGATGGCCACCGCTGAAATAACATCGTGGTTGGTGCCCGCCAGGGCGGCGATGATGTCTGCGGCATGGCGGCGGTTATGGGGCTTGCCGAAGACCTGATTCCCGGCCGCCACGACGGTGTCACCGCCAATGACCCATCCGTGATCCAGCGTCCAGGCGACGCCGGCGGCTTTGTAGTACGCGAGTGCTTCGGCCAGCTCTACGGGAGTCAGATCCTCGCGCAGCTTTTCCGGCTCGTCCACTGTGGGCGCGCAGATTTCGGCAACGAGACCATGCTCCGACAGTAACGCACGTCTTCTTGGACTGGTTGAGGCGAGAATCAGATCGGGTGGGCGTTGGCTTGTGGGTCGGCGGTCGTTCACGGTGCGTTAGTGCTCCCAGGGTGGTTGTGTGCGCAGGGAAGGATAGCGTCTCTCGGGTCAGGAGGACACACGGTTGCGCGCCGGAAGATCGACCGGGAGTTGCTCTTGTGTGTATTGGTGGACAACCGCGGGCATGCTAGCGCTTGCCCATGGCACGCGTCGAAGCACGCTTGTCGGAGTACTCGCGCCGCTCGCAAATGTGCGGGTTCGTGCGGTCGCGCGGGTCTCAAGCTCGCGGCTTGGGGGTAGGGCAGGCGGTTGCTGCGTTGCAGGGTTCGCCTAGGCGGAACCAGCAACGCAGCGTTCGCCTGCCAATAGCCGTCGCGGACCTCGATGGCAGGGGAACGCCCCGCCTATGGCGGGCCAACCCCCTGCCCTACCCGCTTGGGGCACCCTGCGAATTGGGGTCTGGCGTTTCCGGGCGGCCGCGCGGGCTGAAGCCCGAGGCTCAGGTATCTGCGGTTTGGCGCCAGCGGTTTGGATTGGCGTGACGCCGTCGGCGCAGATGTCCGTGGGCTAGCGCCCACGGCTCTGATTGGTACGCCGCAGTACCAGGATCGTTGGGCTGATCTTTCCCGGGGTTGGCGTGCCCCAACCAGCAAGGGAAAGCAGCGATGCCCGTCCGCGGTTCGGCGCCTGTGTGGGAAGGAATCGGCTGTGAAACTCCGCCACGGTTTCGTATCCCAGTTTACCCGAGCCGAGCAGGGTCATAACCTTGCGTTGCTCGGGGTTGAAGTCTTCGTAGTTGTAGCTAGTGAGGATGAGGTAGTCCGGCTGGGGACGCCGAAAGCTTTCCAGCGACATGGCCACCGGGTAGGTCGGGTAGCCCATTTCGTGCACGCGAGGGAGGTATTGCGGCTTAAGCGGCCTTTTTTCGTCGAGCAGGAACGCGCCAACGCTGCGCTCGCGCGGCACATGCTCGTCGAACCAAGCCTCGGCGGCGTAGCGGGAATCCGCGAGCATTTCCAGACTGACGGAGCAGGTATAGAGGATCGTGGGCACGACCGCGGCGCCCAAAGCACCGAACCGCCACCACGCGGTGGATCGAGCACCGCGGCACAGGCGGGCCACCATCCAGCCGGTCGGCATAGCCAGCAAAACCAACATGGGGAACAAGAACC
>JBHHUB010000104.1:0-13957 GCA_046753625.1 Phycisphaerae bacterium
ATTCCGGTGGCTCGGGCAGCGACAACCCATAGATTAGCGTGTGACGCTGCACTAGTAGCCCGCTTCGCGGGAACGCCCCGTAAACGGGGCACGGGCGCTCCTTGGACGCCGCCAAAACTGTCCTGGACCCGTGTTCGGGACGCAAACGGCCGGCGATGAATCGGAAGATTCGCGGTCCGGGGGGGCGGGCTTCGCGCTGTCTCTGCCGGTCCGAACGTGCGGTTGTTGAAACCTGGGGCGTCTGATATGAATAGTTGCTTCAGGATTGAGGTTCCACGGATGAGGATGACTCGATGCAACATGTGCTTGCTCTGGCCGTCGCGCTGGTATTAAACGCGACCGCCAATCTGCTGATGAAAATTGGCATGAAAACCGTAGCGGAAGATGGCGGCGTGCTGCGCGACGGCGCCTTCGGCGCGTTTCGGATCGTCTTAGGCAGATGGCCGTTGGTCATCGGCCTGTCATGCTTTGTGCTCAATGCGGGGTTCTACCTGTACGCCCTTCAGAGCAAGGCGTTGAAGATCAGCGTAGCCTATCCCATCATGGTCGGCGGCGGATTCGCGATGATTGCCGTCGTGGCCTACCTGCATCCGGCGTTGAGAGAAACCCTCACGTTGATGCAGAAGATCGGTATCGGCTTGGTGCTGGCCGGGATCGTTTTGATTGCAGCGGAATCGCGGGGCCCGGGACGCGTTGGCGGCGCGCGGGCCGCGGTTGTCGACGACGGGGCTTGACGATGCGCGTCGAAGCCCATCCGGATTGTGCCGCAACACCGGAGATGGTATCTTTGTTCTGCTCCGAGCTGTGGGCTTGACGCCGGTGCGGTGGCTTCGTGGGTGGGATCACACCGGAGGATGCCGGGCCCGCGTACGTAAATGGGAAATGTTCTGGAGGGTGATAGGGACGGGTGTGATGAAAAACGAAGCAAACCGCCCAGCGCAAGGGCATCTTTGTGCAATCGCCTACCGACCCACCGACGGCGACCTGATGCGGGAGATTGAATGCTGCGAGATTCTCCTGCAACGCGGGTTGGCCAAGGAAAACCGGCCCGCAGGCCACCGCGAAGTGACGCTGCTATCCCAGGCGGCGTGGCGGCGGGCCTGCGCGGACCTCGGCCGCGACCTCCCGTGGTACACCCGGCGGGCCAACCTGCTGACCGAAGGCGTGGACCTGACGCAGTTAATCGGGAAAACGCTGGCGATCGGAACGGTGGAGATTCGTATCCACGGGGAGAGCAAGCCGTGCCGGATCATGAATCAACAATATGACGGGCTGAGGGCCGCACTGGTGCCCGAAGGCCGCGGCGGTGTTTTCGGACAGGTGGTGGCCGGGGGTACCATCCACGTCGGCGATGCGCTGGCGATTGGCGGTTAGACCAAGCTCGCAAGTGAGGCAGCGGTCTTGGGTGGGGAGCTCTTGGCGCTACGCTTGCGGGCTTGCGGCCGCAGCCATGCTACGCTCGCCTTTGATCAACTGATAGATCGCGCGCGTCGCCGTGGAGCGGTTCAACGTGTAGAAATGAATGCCGGCGACGTCACGCTGCAACAGCGCCAGGCATTGCTGTGTCGCATGATACATGCCGATGTGTCGGACCGCCTCGACGTCATCCTCGACCGCCTCGATGGTGCGCAGCAAGGATTGGGGAATCGTCGCACCGCACATCTGCGTGAATCGTTTGACTTGTTTGACGCTCACGATCGGCATGATCCCCGCGATGATGGGGGCGGCGATGCCGGCGGCCTCGGCACGCTCTCGAAATCGCTCGAACGCGTCGTTGTCGAAGAAAAGCTGCGTGATCAGAAAATCGGCCCCGGCATCGACCTTGCGCTTCAAGTGGTCGAGATCGCTCTGGGCGTTAGACGCCTCAGGATGGACCTCGGGGTAGCAGGCCGCGCCGATGCACACATCGCAACGGTCTTGGATGAATGCGACCAACTCATCGGCGTGAGCGAATCCGTCTTCGACCGCCACAAAACGGTCTTGCCCTTGTGGCGGATCGCCGCGTAATGCCAGAATGTTCTCCACACCTCGGCCGCGCAGGTCGTCGATCAGTCTGCCGATTTCGCTACGCCCATGCCCGACGCACGTAAGGTGGGCCATGCTCTCAATACCGGCGTCGGTTTTGATGCGACCCACCAACTCCACCGTCTTTTGTCGGGTACTTCCGCCGGCACCGTACGTGACAGAGACATAGGTGGGATCGAGCGGCTTGAGCGACTCAATCGTCTTATAGAGATCCCAAAAGCCGATGTCGTCCTTCGGGGGGAAAAACTCGAACGAAAGCGTTGGTCCGGTCTCTCGGATTTGATCGAGAATGCGCATGCCTGCCTCGATTGGATTGGGCGCGGAAGGATTCGAACCTTCGAAGGATTACTCCAACGGGTTTACAGCCCGTCCCCATTGGCCACTCGGGCACACGCCCCACATCTGCGGGCGAGCCGGGCATGCGTTCAACGCCAGTCCGATCCCGCACGGGTTTGAGGGTTCTACCCGAACCCGCGCGCCGTGACAACCCGTCGGATGGGCGGATCAGCCAATCCGCCACGCACGCTGCTCGTGACGCGAATACGGCCAACGCTGGAGACGCGCGGGTCTCCCGCCCGCGGCTCGCGGGGGGGGGCGCCTCGCCGCGAAATCGACTCCAATGTTCCACTAGGCCGTCTTGACCAGAAAATCCAACAATCCAAACATGATCGCGCCGATCGCGCTGGTAAAAATCAAGAACAGTGACATCTTGTGCCGTGCCTCCCTGGGAAACGTAAACCTTGAAATCCTGAGTATGTCCGCTAAGTCCTATCGGACGTATCGCCGCGCGATTCCAGTTGATTCGCGATGGACCGAATTCTACGTGGGGGCATTCCGGCCGCCCAACGACCGACTCTAAGCCGTTTTCGGGCCATAGATAACGAAGAGGAGCCAGTACACGACGACCCCGGTGAGCGACACGTACACCCAGATTGGCAAGGTCCAGCGGGCGATGCGCCGGTGGCGCTCGGGAGTGGAGCGCAGGCCTCTCCAAAGCGTTATGCTGGCCAACACGGGGACCGTGGCGGCGAGCGTCACGTGCGTGATTAGGATGAAGAAATAGACCGGACGAATCCACCCCCCGCCGCCGAATCGCTTCTCTTCGCCGAGCAGGCGGTAGGTGACGTAGCTTACCAGGAACGCCACCGATACGGTGAACGCGGAGATCATCAGACGCTTGTGGGCGGTGATGCGCCCGCGCCTCATGCACGCGTAGCCGGCTACCAGCAGAATCAGGCTGGTCAGGTTCAAGGTGGCGTTAAGCGTGGGGAGGTCGGATACCGTCATTGTGGCTGGTCAGGCTCGCCGTCCAAGGCACGCAGGTCCGTCACGATGGCGTCCACAAGTCCGCTCACGCTTTGATCCGGATCCAGCCCCTGATGCACGGACCGGATGTAGCCACTCTTGCCGACGACTATGAGGTACGTGCTGTGCTCGACGTGGTGGTCTTCATCGCCCGCGAACACCGCCTGTAGAAAGCCCTCGCTCACCAGATTCCACATGGATTCCTCATCCTCGCCCGTTAGGAACCACCAGCGATCGCTATTGGCTTTAAAACGCTGGGCGTACTTTTGTAGGACGCTCGGGCGATCACGCTGGGGATCCACACTGAACGAAACGAGTCTTCCGCTGACGCCGGCTCGAATCAACGCCCGCTGGATGGCCAGCATGCGTTGGCTCAGTTTCGGACAGGGGCCGGGGCAGCTTGTAAAAATGAAATCGGCGACCCAAGGGCTGCCCAAGAGGGTATCACGCGTGACCGTGGCGCCGCTGGCTTCGGTGAGCGCGAACTCCGGAACCGGCTTGATTCGAGGGAGCTGCGGTGCCGCCGGAGTCGGATGCGGTAGGGGGGAGGCGACGCGCCAGACGCCCAGGATCACGACCGCAATCCCTAGAATCACGACGACCCCGCGCCACGCAGCATGGCTGCCTGCCGGTGGGCCTTCCGCAGGGACAATCCCCACAGTGCCCTCACTATCGTCGTGGGTCGGTTTGTGTGCAGCCATGGCGTTATCCTGTAGTCTCACCGGGCCGGCGACCGACCAGGTAGGCCGACAGCATAACCATTACCGAGGCAAACGCCACGGATACACCGAGCGACAGGCCCAAGGAAGGCAATGCCTCGACCAGCACATGATCGCCACCGTACAACACATGCCTGAAGGCGGCGAGGCCATAGGTCAGGGGATTGGCTGCCATAATCCAGCGCAGGCCGGTCATGCTGCCGGAAGCGGGGAAAAACGCGCCGGACAGCAACCACAACGGGATCAGGAAGAGATTCATGACGGCATGGAAGCCCTGCGTCGACGACATGGGCCAGGCGATCACGAAACCGAGCGCACTCAATCCGACTGAGACGATGACGAGCACGCCCGCCGAGGCCAGGAACCCGCCCATCGAGAGCTTGATGCCGCATAGTGGTGCCAGACAGACAAAGAGCAGCGCCTGCGCTACGGCCAGAGTTGTGCTGCCCATGACCTTGCCCATGACGATCGAGAAACGGCTCGCCGGCGAGACCAACACGGCTTGCAAGAATCCCTCGCGGCGATCTTCGATGATGGAAATCATGGCGAAGATGGCGGTGAACAGGACGATCAGGATGACCGTACCCGGAAAGCTGTACTGCAGGAAGTCGACGGATGCGTCCTGCCCGGGGATCCGGAACGATCTTCCCAGCCCCGAGCCGATCACCAGCCAGAAAATCGCAGGCGTTCCAAGGGCGCCGATCACGCGGCTTTTTTGCCGCACAAATCGTACGACCTCACGACGCCAGAGCGTCATGGCCGGGAGGAGGAATTCAGATTGAATCTTGGACAACGCAATCGCTCCGAACCGCACCCAATCGCCGGTATCCATATTTCGATGGGGCCACGCATCTATGTAGCTTGGCCGCCCTCGGCCAGGTCTTGCGGCGTACCGTAGCAGATGTCCCACAGCGACAACGGATCGCGGGGTACACAGCGGAGGGCCGCTGTGCTACAGCATTACGGGGGGGCCTCCCAGGGTGCGAGCTTCTTCCCGGTAAAGTGGAAATAGGCGTCCGAAAGCGTCGCCTTGCCGACACTGATTCGATCCACGGCGTCGGGGAATGCCTGAAGCACGCGCGGGACGAAGCGATGCCCGTCTTCGAGTTCGATCCGAATCTCTGAGCCCGATACCGCGCAGGGCACCTCGAACTGCTGCGTGATTCGTGTGGCGAGCGCCGCGGCATCGGACGTGGTAAGCGTAACGACGTCACCGCCAACGGCCGACTTCAAGGTATCCGGGGCGTCCAGCGCCACCAGATGCCCCTCGCTCAAAATGCCCACCAGATTGCATTGGTCCGCTTCTTCCATCAGGTGCGTCGTTATCAGACTCGTGACGCCGCTGCGATCGCGGAGCGTCTTGAGGACGCGGATCATCTCGTCGCGGGCATGGGGATCCAGGCCCGTGCTGGGTTCGTCGAGGATCAGCATCTCCGGGGCGTGCAGCATGGACTTGGCGATTTCCACACGCCGCCGTAGTCCACCGGAAAGCGTTGCGGCTCGGTCCGAGCTCCGGTCGGCCAGGTCGAACAGGTCCAGCAATTCATCGATGCGAGCGTGTAGCGCTTGGCCGCGCAATCCGTACAGATGCCCCTGGTGGATCATGTTCTCCCGAACCGTCAGATGACGATCCACACTCGGGTTTTGAAAGACGACTCCGATCATGCGACGGACGGCACGCTGCCGGGTGCGGACGTCGCAGCCGCCGACCCAAACCTGCCCCAAATCCGGTTGAACGAGCGTGGATACGATCTTGAACAGCGTGCTCTTGCCGCTGCCGTTGGGTCCGAGTAGCGCGAACAGGCCGCAACGCGGTACGCTGGCATCGACCGCCCGAAGCGCGACGCGATCACCGTAGCGATGGGTCAGGTCATGAAGGGTTAGGGCGTCGGTCATGAGTTCGTGCCGGGTCTGCGGTGCATTACCGGACCATCTCAACGATTCGGTCGACCACCATGATCATCAGCAACGAGGGCAGGTAGACCAGCGACGATAGGAGCAGTAAGCGGGCGCGGCCGTGCTCCTGGCGTACTACGAAATGAACACCGCAGCCCAGGAATGCCAAACCGAGCACCATGGCGCCGGCCGCGTAGATTACCCCGGTTTGCCCGTACAACGCTGGAAGGAGGCTGGCAAAAAGCAGGCCGACCGAATGCGTTACGACGTGCAGGCTGGTTCTCAGGCCGCTGCGGTCGATCGTAGGCAACACCGGGTAGCCCGCTCGGGCGTAGTCTTCGCGATAGAGCCAGGCAATGGAAGCAAAATGCGGCAACTGCCAGAAGAACATCACCGCGAAGAGCATCCAAGCTTCTCGCGACAAGTGCCCCGTCGCCCCAGCCCAGCCAATCAACGGCGGCAGCGCGCCGGGGGTCGCACCTACGAAGACGCTCATGGACGTGATGCGTTTGAGCGGTGTGTAGGCGAACACGTACACGGCCCAGGAAGTCGCCACCAGCGCGGCACACAGGCCGTTGACGAATACCAGCAGCCACGCGATGCCCAGTAGCGTCGCCACGGCGCTGAAGGTGAGCACCTCACGTTCGGTCAGTCGCGCCGACGGCAGCGGCCGGTCTTGTGTGCGGATCATCTGCCGGTCGAAGCGCACCTCGAGTAGCTGATTCAACGCGTTGGCGGCGCCGGCTACCAGGGCCGTTCCAAAGAGCGTATGAAACGCCGGGATGAGTGAATTGAGAAGGGCGGTCGGTCCTTGCAGTCCCGCCGTCTCGGTCAGGCCCAACGCGAAGCTCAGCCCGGTGGCGACCAACACGAGGCCGGCGATGCCCGGTTTGGTCAGCTCAACATAGCTGGCGCAGCGTGCCAGCGCAAGCGGTCGCCAGGGTGTGTTGATGTCGACTATGTCACTCATTTTGAGACCAGTTCGGCTGCGTCATTTTCTTGCTCCTGTTGTGTGGGGGGCGTGCTGGGGCGAATTGCCGCATGGTGGTGGCTGCCACCATCGCCGAGCTTGCCAGAATCAACGCGCCCAGCGCCACATGCCCCGAGGGCACCAACCACTTCATCATGGGCGACCAGTAGTCCGGCATCGTGGTCACCAGGAATGCCAGCGAGCCCAGGATCAACTGGATCGTCAGCAGGATGGCCAGCATCTGGGTGAGCCGGACCAGCAAGCGGCGTCCCGCGTGGGCACCCATGATCCAAAGCGTCAGCCATCCTACCGAAAAACAGACGATAACCAACCAGACCAGATGGCAGGCCAACGCCACGTCGGATTTGAAGTGGCGTAGCGCCGCCCCAAAACCGAGCTGTAAGAATACGGCCAGTACGACCCACACCGCAAGGCGACGTGAATGCGCCCCCGATTTGACCCACTGGGCCGGCTCCATCGCGTACCAGCCGCGTGAGGCCAACAACGCCGTCACGCATGCCAGGGTAAAGCATACCTGTCCCCAGATGCCGTGGAGCATGGCCAGCAGAGTCGAGACCTCGGTTACCCGCAAGCCCCCGAGCACGCCCTGGACCACAATCGCCAGCAGCGTCGCTCGCGTAGCCCAACGAATGGTAGGGCGGCGGCGCCAGGCGAAGGCCGTGGCCGCGATCGCAAGCATGCCGACGGTCCAGCCAATCAGACGGTGACCGTGTTCCCATCGCGTATTTTCCTGTTGCCACCAGGCCGGTGGATTGACCAGATGACCGGCGGAGGTGGGCCAGTCGGGAAAGGCCATGCCCGCGCCTTTGCTCGTGACGCCGGCTCCGACGATTACGAGCGGAAACACACAGCAGGCCAGCAGGACGCAAACGATAAACAGGCCACGATGATAAGGGCAGGGTTTGTCTGGCATGGGGATTCGATCGCCGTGGGCTACTTGGACGTTGCCTTTCGCCCCTTGTTTCGTTGCGGCCGCAGGCCGCGGTACGAACGGCTCACCGGGCCTGCGCCACGGTGCTCTTTGTTCATTGTGGCTTAAAACCCCGGGAATCCGTCCAAGTGATGAAAACCGCATTCCTCGGGCCGAACGCTAGTCTTCGGTGATGTCCGTAGCCCGAAGCTTCCGGCTGCGGTGGATCCAGTAGAGGCCCGTCCCCGCGATGCAGGCCAGTACCGACCCGATAACGCCGGCCATGACCGCAACGCCCCAAAGGGCGCCTTTGGTCAGCGGCGAGTTTGGATCTCCGAAGCAGACAGCGCAGGCCTCGGCGTGGCGGACGTCGCCACAGACGATCGCGATCACCGCGATCACCACCCGGATACGTGAATGACGTTGGCTCATCATCAGACGTTGCTTTCGCCCTTGAGCTTGCGAAGGAACCATCGGCCGTACACCACCAGCAGAATCGCGCCGACCACCGACGCGATCGCCACAACCAACAAATCGTCGTGTCCTGTTTCTCTGTACTGGAAAAAACACCAAGCCCCAAACCCCAACGCGAAGAGTGTCGAAACGGTGATGAACAGAATATGAAACGCCTTGAGCGACATGATCCTACCCTTCCGTCAACGGACCGTGTTGTGACGTCAATGGTGTTCCGTTTCTTGGGCCGCATGGACCGCCGTATCGGGGGACCAGGTGGACAGGACCGTCTGCGGCGGATGATCCTCGACGGTCAATACGGGAACAAGCATTAACACCGCAAAAAAGATCGCACAAATACCCAGCACCCACCAGACTACGCCGCCTCGCTCCCACTTAAGGTGCATGAAGATCATGGCAACCAGCGACGCCTTGATGCAGGCGATGCCCAGGCCGACCACGAAATTCCAGGGATGGGGGATGTCGAGACGTGAGACGTAGACGGTCGTAACCGTGCCCACGATCAGCGCAGCGAACACGGCCAAATAGACCCGCACGTGCCGTGAAATGTCGTTTTCGTGAGCGCCCGCCATGGAAATCTCCTACATCAAGTATAGAACCGGGAAAAGGAAAATCCAAACCAGGTCCACAAAGTGCCAGTAGAGACCGGTGCATTCGATCCGGTTGGTGTAATACTCCGGGTTGGAGGCCCAGAGCTTGGCGCCCGGGCCAAGAAAGTAGCCCATCACGACCACGCCGCCGATGATGTGCAACGCGTGCAGGCCCGTCATCGTGAAGTAGAGGCCAAAGAATACGCTGTGGCTCGGGCCGTGACCGTGCTGCAGCTTGGGCAGGTACTCGAGCGATATCTTGAGGACGATGAACAGCAGGGCGAGCGCCATCGTGATGGCCAGGAACACCTTCGCTTTGGTCAGATTCCCCAATTTGCATTGCACCCAGGCCATGACCATCGTGACGCTCGACAGGATCAGCACGAGCGTGTTAAAGCCGCCGATCCTCCAGCTCAACCCCGTCTCCGCGTGGCTTGGCCACGCCACCGCCCCAACCCGGAGCAGTACGTAGGTGGAGAAGAACGCCCCGAACAGCATCACCTCCGAGGCGAGAAACAGCCACATCCCGAATTTGCCGTTGTACAAACCCGTTACGGGGTGCGGCTTAACCGTATGAGCCAGTAATTCGCTTGACAATGGACTAGGCCTCCCCCGCTATGTGTTGAGGATAGAAATCACCTCTTGCCCCCGGTACGCTGTATTCGTACGGACCACGATGAACCACGGGCACCTTGGCAAAGTTGCCGTGCGGCGGCGGCGATGGGGCGGCCCACTCGAGCGTGGTCGCCTCCCAGGGGTTGTTGGATACTTTTTTGCCACCGCGGATGCTCATGAAGAAATTAACGATAAAGAAGATTTGCGCCAGCCCGAGGAGCCACGCACCCATCGAGGACATGACGGTCCACCCCTGAACGGCTTGGCCATGAGCGTAGACCGTTTGATCGTAGAGTCGCCGTGAAACCCCGGCCATGCCCTGAACGAACATCGGGAAGAACACGACATTGATGAACACGAAGGAACTCCAGAAGTGAAGTTTCCCGAGGAAGTCGTTCATCTTGCGGCCGGTGGCTTTGGGGAACCAGTAGTAGACGCCGGCGAAGATCGCGAAAATCGTCCCCGGGGCGACCACGTAATGGAAGTGGCCGATCACGTAGTAGGTGTCGTGCAAGTGAATGTCGGAGACCGGAAGCCCGAGCGGCAGCCCCGTCAAGCCGCCGATGGCAAACATCGGCAGAAACGCTAAGGCAAACAGCATGGGGACGGTAAACCGGATGCACGCGCGATAGAGGCTGATGATCAGCGCCGTGAGAATCACCACCGAGGGGATCGAAATGATCATCGTCGTGGTGGCGAAGAAGGTGCTGAGCGTGGTGCCCATGCCGGTCATGAACATGTGGTGGGCCCAGACGATGAACGACATGAACCCGAGGAAAATCGTCGAATAGACAAGCGCTTTGTAGCCCCATAGCGGCTTGCGCGTGTTGTTCGCGATGACCTCCGCGACGATGCCCATGCCCGGAAGGATCAGGACGTAGACCTCGGGATGGGCCAGGAACCAGAACAGATGTTGCCACAGCAGCGGGTTGCCGCCGCCGGGCGAGGCGGACGGCACGCCGTTAACAACCAGCCCGGTGGGCGAGAAGAAGGACGTTCCGACGACGCGATCCAGTAGCTGAAGCACGCCGGCCGCCTCCAGCGGCGGAAACGCAAGCAGGAGCAGGAACGCCGTAACCAGTTGCGCCCAGACGAAAAACGGCAATCGAAACATGGTCAGACCTTCAGCGCGCAGTTGCACGATGGTCACGATGAAGTTGACCGACCCGAGCAGCGACGACGTGATCAAGAACACCATTCCGACGATCCACCATGTCTGGCCGGAGGTCGCGATCGTGGATAGCGGTGGATAGGAGGTCCACCCGGAACTCGCCGGGCCCTCGGGCAGCAGGAAGCTGGCCAACATGACCATCCCGCCGGTGAGGTAGACCCAGTAACTGGCCATGTTGAGCTTGGGGAAGGCCATGTCCGGCGCGCCAATTTGCAGCGGCGTTACAAAATTGCCGAATGCCCCGACCACCATGGGCACGACACCGAGGAAGATCATGATCGTCCCGTGCATGGCGCCGAACGCGTTGTATCCGTCGGGCGACAAGGTTCTGCCGGGGGCGTAGTAATCGCCCAGCAGCCCACCGATTACGGGGATTTCCTTCAGCGGGAAGGCAAGTTGCCACCGCATGATCATCATCAAGGAGAAGCCGAGAAACAGGAACGCCAGCGCGGTCACGCCGTACTGGATCCCGATCACCTTGTGATCCACGGAGAACACATACTTTCGCCAGAAGCTCAACTCGTGATGCTCATCGCTCATGCGCGCCAATCCTTAATCAAAATCGTCTTCGTCGAATTCTTCCGCCTGCTGCGATTCCAGCCACGCATCAAAACTTTCCTGAGAATCATGCACCGCCATAAGTGCCCGCATGGAATAGTGATTGTTGCCGCAGAGTTGAGCGCAGGCGACCTCGTAGTTTCCCGACCGGCCCGCCTCGAACCAGACTGGGATTCTCATGCCCGGTATGGCGTCCTGTTTTACCCTCAAGACCGGGAGCGAGAAGCTATGAATCACATCTTTCGAAGAAACGCTGCAGATCACCGGGCGATTCACCGGGAAGTGCAGCTCGGCGGCGTAGATGTCATCCGCCGCCGCGGGGTCGTCTGGATCCAACCCGAGCACGTTGGTGGCACCGTTGATGAACTCGGGACGCGTCCGGCCAAACTTGCCGTCGGGGCCGGCGTAGTGGAAATTCCATTGAAACTGCTCGCCGATGACCCGGATGTGCAGCGGATGCTGATCCTCGGTGGGAATGTTATTCTTCACGTTTGCCCAAATGGGGACGGAAAACCCGAGCAGCAAAACCGCCTCGATGCCCGCCACGATGATTTCCGCATACTTGGCCGGCTTGGCCTTAACCGGGGCGTACGCGGCCGTATGCCCCGGCCTCTGTCGGAATTTGACCAGGCAGTAGAGGAAGAAAATCCCCCACCCGACAAAAAGGATGAGCATGAATGCGTGAAGAAAATTGATCAGGTCGTCGACGCCCTTGGCGGCCGCGGTTTTCGAAATGTTCGGCGGAAGCCACCAGGTTCCGTAATCGCCGTCGATCTGCGGACCCTCCGTCGCGGCCGCGGCTCCGTCGGTCAGGGCGTCCTGGGCGAACGCCGACTCGATTCCGGTTCCGAGCGCAAGCAGGGTAAGGGCCGTCACAACCGGCACAAGGGCACGGCTCTTCATCAGGTTGAACCTCCGTAGCAGGCGCCGACGCAGCGGCGGGCCTCACATTTTCATCCGTTCATCGCTTCCGACCCGTGGCAACGCAGGCGGAGCGTCGGGGCAGTGAGCATGGGCTGACGGTGCGTCCGCGCAGGCCACCGCCAGCCGACCCGTATTGATAACCTACTTCGGCGAAAAAGTGAAGTCCTTTTCCACCGTTTGCCCCGTGGCCACCTCGACCTCGAATGTTTGCGTCCCGAACGTCTCATGCCAGGCCTCGATGACATATTTTCCGGCCGGCAGATTCGGGATTTCGAAGGTCCCATCCTTACCGGTGACGGCGAAGAAGGGATGATCGAAAACCTGGCAGTAGGCCTTCATCCACGGGTGTACGTCACACTTCATGGGGAAGGGGGCCTCTTTGACCAATTCCACGAGTTTCTCCATGCCCTGCTTGGGCTGGCTGAAATTCATTTCCTCATTAACCTTCGGAAGGAAATGGATGTTGTGGTTGGTCGTGTCGCCGTTGACGATCTTGAGCTTTTGGCCTTCCATGATGCCGAACACGTGCGGCTTGTACTCGCATCCCTTTTGCGTGATGACGACGGATTCCGACGGCACGGGCCAATCGCCACCCGACAGGCCGCTCTTCACCGAAACTAGGACGTTGCGCACCGTGATGGGAGCGGTTTTGGTGTTGAGAATGACATCGTAGCTGCCGATGCCCTTGGGTTTGATCTGCTTGCACTTCGGGTCTTTTTCGGTCTTGATCTTTTTCCGTTTGAATCGGGATTTGTTTCCGTCGAAAATCACTTTGCCCTTGACGACGCCATTGTCGCCCGCCACCGCCGACGTCGTGCCGGCCAGGACCATCGCCACCGCCGGCAACAGCATGACACTCATAAATCGTTTCATCATACGAACCTCCTTAAGTCGCGCCGGTTTACCATTGTTGATGCCAACGCATGTCCCATGCGCCGTACGCGAACTACCCAATCGAAAAACCGTTGCACCAAGACCAATGCCCCGTGGCGCGTGCGGCGAACGCGCGCCCACAAACTCAAACGCAACCGTGCATTAGTCGAAATCATCTTCGTCAAAATCCTCGCCGTCATCCTCATCGAAATCTTCCTCGGTATCGTCCACGACGACCTTGTCGAGGGGGACGCGAGCGCCTTTGATGCCGGCATCATAGATGTAATCCGCCAACAGGTTGATGTGGTCCATCCCGCTGCCGGGGTAGGCCTCATCCCCGGCGAACGGGCTGACGCCGCCACCGAAGTTCTGCGGCATTTTCGTGCCGGGCTGGATCAGCCCCGGCTGGAGCATCCATGCGATGAACCAGTTTCGCCGCAGCCTCTTGTAGGTCAGACCCAGGTTGGGAGCGCTGGCGGCCTGAAGCCGCACACGCTCGACTTGCCCCGCTGCGTTGGGGCCTTCAATGACGGCCGACGTATCCACGTCGCCGCTATCGTTGTAAATGTTTTCGGCGCTGATCAGTGTGTGCCCGTCGATTTTTGAGCCGACCGGGTACGGCCGGCCGTTGAGCACCGCAACGGCATCTTCACCCTCACCGCGAACGGCATCGAGCCGGTAGACTTGGACGAATTCATCGGTGTTTTTGGCGGACCCCGGCAGCATGGAACCGAGAACGTGACACTTCAAACAACCCATGTCGCGCAGGAATCGCGAGCCCTTTTCGAAATGTTCCTCGTCGGAAAGCGTGGCGGGCGGCTCGCTGAATGGGTATTCGATGTCGTACAGCTTTTCCATGAACGTGGTGCGGTCCAGGAGTTTGGCGTGCGCTTTCCGAATGCTTTT
>JBHHUB010000105.1:0-13849 GCA_046753625.1 Phycisphaerae bacterium
TCCTTCTGATCCCAAATCGCCACGGCGAACATGCCGCGAAGCTCGGCAAACAGCGCGTCCCCATGTTCGACGAACCCGCGCAGAATCGTTTCCGTATCGCTGACCGTCGTGAATTGATGGCCGCGACGTTGCAGCGCATCCCGGAGTTCGATGTGATTGTAGATGGCCCCATTGAAAACCACGACCACCGACTCATCTTCACTAACCATCGGCTGACGCCCGCCCGCCACGTCAATGATGGCCAGTCGCCGATGAGCGAATCCGATGCCGTCATCGCGGCACTTCCAGATTCCGTCATCGTCCGGACCCCGATGGCGCAGCGCATCGCCCATGGCGCGCAAGCGCGCCGGATCGACGTCGCCCCAAATACCCGCGATGCCACACATCAGAAAGGGCTTGTACGGTTTGGATCAGCGCCCGTCAATGCGGCTGCACCTCCACGGCGGCTTCGATGGTCTTTAGGGCTTGCGCTGCCAGAACATCCCGATCGAACCGCTCCTCCGCCAGCCGCCGTGCGTTGATGCCCATGCGCTGCCGGAGCGCGCCATCCCCGCGTAGCCTGGCGATGTGGGCAAAAAACGCCGACTCATCCCCCTGGCGACACCCCAAGCCCGCCTCACAGGCTTCAAGCAGGTCCCGCTGCCAACCGCCGTAGTTCAGCACAATCGGCAAGCCGGCGCTGAGTGAGTCGAAGAACTTGTTCGCGCTGTTGTCCTCCAAGATCCCCACGTTCGCAAACGTCACCAGACTGATGTCCGCCGCCGCGAGCATCTCCGGCAACGCCTCCTTAGGTACGCCGTCGAGGATGTCCAGGTTCGTCAAGCCGAGGGATTCCATCTGCGCGCGGAGCTTCGGCTTTTCATTGCCCTCGCCGACCAGGACGAAATGAAGTCCCGAATCGTCGCGAAAATGGTCGGCCGCACGCACGATCACGGACAGGCCGTTTGCCGGCCCCATCGTCCCCACGTGGATGCAAATCACCTTCCCCCCCCACGCCGCCATGCCGCCGGGGCCATCGCCCTGCGCGGTCGGTTGGAACAGCCCAATATCGCTGCAATTGGTCACAGCAACAACGGGCGTCGTAGGGGGTGCTTTTTCTCGAACGCAGCGCTCCATACCCGGAGAAAGGGCGACAATCGCCGCGGCGTGGTGATAAATCCGGCGTTCCAAAGCGTCCAACAAGCAGATCACCAGGCGGTTGCGAATCACGCCCATCGCAATGGGCACGGCCGGCCACACGTCGCGCACCTCAAACACGTAGGGGCGGCGGCAAACCAGGCGACTCGCCAGCGCCACGATGCCCACGGTGAGCGGTGTGCTTGTGGCGTAGACGACGTCGACTCGGCGTACCAGCATGGCCTGCAACGTCGCTACGATCATGAAGGCAAGAAACGCCGCCACGCGGCGCACAAACCCCATCGTCTGCGTGTAGGGTACGTTCAGGGCGATCACCTTGATGCCATCCAGATCAAAGCGCAGCACGAGCCCCCGCCGTCCGCAATCCTGCAAGTCCGCGTCGGTAAGCTGCGCCGTGCTCGTCAACATGGTCACGCGATGCCCGGCCGCCACCCATCGGCGGGCGAACTCAAAGGATCGCGTCCCGGTGCGCCCTTTCGGCGTCGCGAAATACTGATGAACGTAGAGTATGTGCATCAGCGTGCTTTCTGCATTCTCACAGCGAATGGGTGGCCCACCTCCTATTGGAGGTGGGGAAGTCGATGATGCCGGCAGACTGGCGCCGGCATCCGCCGAAGTTGAGCAACACAACGCGTATGATCGGGATTAAGGATCGGCGATCGGCGGCTCTTCTGCGGTCGCCCCGACACCTGATTCTCCTACCCGCTCTATCATCCTCCCGTCAGCTCATCAGGCACAGCAACCCGCTCCACCCTCTGTGTTCTCTGTGACCTCTGTGGCACAATACTCCTAGGAGTCTTTCCGAGTAATGAAAACGGTATCACTCAGAGAAGCTCCAAGGCCAATCCGGCCATACGGATGCGACATCACGCCGATTCCGAACCAGAAATCGGTCGCGCGGGCACACCGCCCACCACCGTCTGCTCAGGCACATCCCGAGTCACCACGGCGCCGGCCGCGACCGCTGCCCCGCATCCGACCGTGACCCCGGCCGTGACGACCACGTGCGCCCCCGTCCAGCTTCCCTTTTTCAAACAAATCGGCGCGGGATCACCCTCGCCGAACCGATAGGAACCGTCGCGGCTCGTATGGTTGTTGGACGCCAGCACGGTGTACGGCCCCAACATCACTTCGTCTTCGATCGTGATCCCACCAACGCCCTGAACCCAACTGCCGCACGCGAGGTAAACGTCCCGACCCAAGTCCGCCCGCGTCGTAAACAGGAAGCTCACGCGGCTGCCGATCTGAAGATTGGGCCCGCAAGAATGAAAACACCAGCGCACGAGGAATCCCCGAAGCCGCAATACCGGTGTCACATCGGGCAGAAACCCGGTAAGCCATACGACCAGCGTAAACCACATATATGCAAGAATACGAACCATACCATCGGGATCCAATCAGGGGATCGCCACAGGCGAGGCACGGCTATCGAAGTCGGCCATCGCCGTCGGCTGAGGCACACCGTGGTACGGGCTCCGCCTGAGCGGAAGCTCCGACCGAACATCCGCCGCCCTACCGGGACACACAGTAAGCACTTTATCGGATGTACGCGAGGGACAGTTCAGAACGTATCGACGGCACGGGTATCCGTATGTGGTCGAATCTTCGCAACAAGAGCCGGGTACTTGGGCGGCGTGGGCTGGCGCCCGCGTCGATACGCCCTGTTGCTGCGAGATACGTGGCGGGCTTAACGATCCGGTTCGGCCGTGAGAATCCGCCAGCGTCCCTGTGCCCTGCCCACCAGCATGCTTGTTGTCTCGTCGTGTACCGCTGCGTCTGGGGCGGAGGCGAAGCGGATCACCAGCTTTCCCTCCGGTGGTCGAGTCGGCCTGTAGCGGACACCCCGCAACTCATAGCTCGTACTATCCGTGGATTCCAGCGGCTCGATGGCAATCGAGTCGATCGGCCTGCCGCAGTCCATCTCGAACACTTTCCGATTTGTGGCAAGATCCTGAGCCTCCGGCGCGTTTCCCGTGTAGATCAGGGCGAGAAAGGCGTCGGCATCACAACGATCCAACGCTTCCCGGCACACCGCGATGAGGCTCGCGCCGTGGTCATCCGGTGCGGATGCCTCTTGTTGGCCGCCAACCGTCTCACGCGGTCCTCCCAAGACCATCCAGCCCAACCCACCTACCAGCGCTGCCAGCATGCCCCATGTCGCTTTACCGGACATGACGATCTCCCTGAAAGAAAGGCGGTGGTCCCCCGTTCCACATGCAGAGACCCAAAATCGTAACGAAGCGCGGCACCAGGCGCCGTGTACGGCACGAACCGCAACCCGAGGTCGCTTCTTGTGTAACGGCGACCTCGCTCCGCTGGTTCGGTGCCTCCTGATCCGCGCGTTTGAGCCGGCGCGGCGTTCGGCGCCGCGCCCGGCATTGCCCGATTGTGCCGGGTTGGTATCATCCCCCAGCGTACCGCCCACCGAAGATCAGCGCGGGCTGGCGACTCTCGGCCGACAGCAGGAGCCAAGGGCCGTTTCAGAGCCGCCGCTGCAGCACCCCTTTGACGGTCTCACGCAACGTCCTCTTTCGCTTTCGAGCGTCACGGTTGTGTCGCGCCGTGCGACCAGGCATCGAGACAGGCGGAGGCGAGACGAAGCGTTCCAGACATTGGCGGCAAAACCGTGTGGCACCGCGCTCCGCGGCCCGTACCACGACGGGAAATTGACAGTGTGGACAATGACAGTAGCATGGCAACACAGCGTCTTCTCCCCCTTGGCGCAGAACCCCCCTCAGGCCTCGCCCGGCACGAACCCGGCGAGCGGAAACGATCATCATGCTAGTGATATGACCGTGGCACCACGATCACCCCTTCGAGGGTGCCGGATCGTCGACACAACCATACCCTCCCGCCGCGGTCCCGCCTACCATCGACCGCCCCCAGACTCATCGCAATCCGACAATATTCGTCAGGAGCAACACCGCGTCTTGCGTTCCGATCGGAATGATATCCGTCGACATCGGCGCCTCCATGAATCGCTGATCCAACAGCAACGCATCCGCGGCCGAGCGATCGTCCATCAGGGCGGCGTCGTCGTCCACATGGTTGAGCCCGATCAAATGCCCCGCCTCATGCGCGGCGACGTTTCCGATCGCCACGGCCAGCGAAGCAGCATCGGGCACAAACGAAAACTGCGCCGGAGAAAACGACTCCGTATAAATGATGGCGTCATCGCATCGATCCAGGTTGTACAGATCCACATTCTCGGCGATTCCGAAGGTGGCTGCGTCGAACCCCCCGAGGAAGATGGTCGAAACCGTACTGCTGTCCGGCACCGGACCGTCGTCGCTGGTCACCACGTCAACGTCAAAACCCTTGAAGTTTTCCTCGACCGATTGTCGAATCGCCTCCTTGATCAGCTCGCTTTGACCGGAATAAACCCGGGCGATGCGCGACGCATCGAACGGATCGATCGCTACCCGACCCAGCGTCGGGGAATCGACAAAACCACCATCGAAATCCAGCAGAAGCGTCTGAGGCTGCGGCGGAGGAACGGGCAATCCGGATTCGATGGTGACATCCACCAGGTAGGCGCCCTCGAAACGCCCATTTGCCGAGAATGCGGAGTGCGACACGACCAGATAATAGGCTGATGAGTCGTCACGAACGACCCATTGCACGAACGGATCGAGGTCCGTCACCATCCTGTCGTCGTTCGTGTAGACCAGTCGCTGCGCGCCGTCATGGATGGATACGGCGCCGTCGAGCAGGGAAGCCACCGCGTCCGTATCCACATCGACGGTAATCCGATCCCCGCGCGACAACGCGCCCAGAAGATACACATCGATATCGCCCCGCTGCGACACGGTCCCTTCCAGTTGAGCCCGAGAACCGGCGAACACCGCCACAACCGCCTGTGCGAACGAGTCATTCGGCTCACCGGAGTTGGATTCCTTGGGGCTGATCAGCGTGGGATCCTGATTCCCATCCACAATCGGCCCGATGGGCGATACGCCCCCGCCACCGACACTGCCGCCGCCGACCCCGGCCGTTGAGACACCCGCACCACACCCGGCAAGGGGCAGCAGACCCCCTATCCCCACCAGCGCTCCAAGAGCTCGATGCCGCACAACCCACCGCTTCCGGAAACTCATGATTCACGCCCACATTGCCGGCAGATCTTCACCCAAGTCGGTGCGCATCGGCCGGTCGTTCCGCGTCCACCGCCTTCAGGTACATCGTAAGGCACCGGCAAGCGTCCCATCAAGCAGCACGCCCCACTTCGCCTCAGTTATTCGGACATCGCACTAATGCCCGCCCAACCCGCATGAACTCAGCAACAACCGTTCACGAGCCGACGGCTCATCCGAGCCATCGATAAACTTGGCCGGAATCTTGGGCAAACCGACATTCCTGAACGGGGTCAGGTCGAACGTCCCACCCACCGCATCCAGCAAGGTCTGGCCGGCGTTTTGAAAACCGATCGGATAGACCTCACTGTACAACGGCGACATGCGGAAGCTCTGGTCGACCAGAAGCTCGTTCAAGCTCGCCGTGACATCCATAATCCCCTCGGCGTCCCTGGTGTGTACCAGACCCAACAGGTGACCGATCTCGTGGCTGGCCACATTGGCCAGCGCCGTGCCGATCTCCTCTATCGTCGGCTCCAGCCGCGAAAACGCCGCAAAGGTATCCGTAAAGATGATCGCCCTCTGTGCGCTGGTACCGTTGAACTCATCGACGCCTTCGGCCACCCCGAGTAATCCCGGGTCATACGTTCCGAAGTACAATTGCGTCATGGTCTCATCGAACGTAGCGCCCTCACTGGTGGAGAGGATCGTCACGTCATGCTGGGCATAATCCGCACGAACCAGCCCAACGATGCGCGCCATGATTGCCGATGTCGCCCGTGCGAATCTGGCGTCGATGTCACCGGCATCAAACACGGGCACGTCCACGGGGGCGCGTCCTCCGATGCGCACGTTCGATCCACCATCAAAAACCAGAAGCACCGTCTCCGGTCGGCTCGCGGGAACCGGCGTGCGCTCGATCTTACGAGCTTCCAAGGCGTAATTGCCGTTGGCGCGGAAGCGAGGCGTGGCCGCCACCGCCACATAGCAATTCTCGGTATCGCGGCGCGTTACGATGTCAATAAACGGTGCCTTCTGACCGAGGTACACGTTCCGATGGTCGTTGACCAGCAAGCAGGCTCCGTTCTCATCGAGAATCGCCAGCGCGCCGTCGAGCGTGGCATCCGACGTCATATCGACGACGATGCGCGTACCTTTGGCCATGAATCCGAGGTCGTAAACGTCAACGTCATCGCTGCCGGAAATGCTGCCACGAATAATACGCGGCGCATCGGTTAGCTCGACGAGTTCCGCTTCTTCCAGCGCGTTGTTCCGCAATCCTTCGAAATGAGTCGTCTCGTCACCGATGCCGATCGTGGATAGATTGAGCGTCGGTCGCGTTAAACCCCCGTCCGAAAAAAAAGTCCCATTGCCGCAGCCACCAAGAACAGTACCGATCCCCAGCCCGATCACCCGGACCCACCGCGAACGCTTGAATTGATCCGTAGGCAATGCTTCGACCCCATCCGAGGAACGCTTCGTCCCTGCCGCGCCCTCGGACCGGCGGCGGAACATCGCTCAAAGATTCAGTTGCGTCGGATCCGCGATACCCCATCGCCGGACAAGCGCTCCTGCCTCGCGTCGGCGAGCTTTCGCAACGTCCTGTGCCCACTTCACCCCTGAAACTCAATGTACGATACGTCTCACCGTGGATTTCAAGGCGGCAGAGCGGTTCCGTGCCCCCGACCGGTCGCCCGACCCCAAGCGCCGCGTTGCCCGTGCCCCATGGCCGCAACGCAATCGCCCCGTCCCGCTCGTGATTATGGGAAGAAACGGTTATGATCGCCCGCCTATGGCTGAGATCACGTTTACCGCGGAACAACGCGAGGCGATCACTACGACGGGCCGGAGTCTGATCGTCAGCGCAGCGGCCGGGTCCGGAAAAACGGCCGTCCTCGCCGAGCGATGCGCCTACCTGGTGTGCGATGCCCCCGAGGCCCACCGCTGTGACGTCGATCAACTCGTCGTCCTCACCTTTACGGACGCCGCCGCGGCCGAAATGCGCACGCGCATCGTCTCGGCGCTCCGCAAGCGGCTCAAGGACAACCCCCAAAGCGAGCACCTCGCCCGGCAAGTCGCCCTCATCGGCACGGCGTCCATCTCGACCATCCATTCCTTTTGCCTCTGGATGATTCGCCGGTGGTTCAACGAGCTCGATCTGGACCCATCCGCCGCACTGCTCGACGGCACCGAAGCCGAACTGCTCAAGACCGAGTGCTTGGAAAACCTGTTTGCTGACCTCTACTCGCGGTCCGAGAACGAAAACGCCCCGCCGCTGGGCTCACTCGATGCGCCGTGCAAGCCGGCGGATGCCTCCTTGGGCGCGGCCATGGCCCGCTTCGTGGATGAATACGGCCAGGGCAACGATGCCACGCTGCGCCGATTCGTCTTGGCGCTGCACGGATTCGTCGAATCGCTTCCCGATCGCGAGGCCTGGCTCGCGCGATCCAGCGCCTGTGGGAACGAGCCGCTACAGCAAACCGTCCACGCGCAGCTCCATGGCATCACGGGCGAGATCACCCGGCAGATTCAATGGTGCGATGCCTACATCCAGCGGCTCGCCCGTGAAAACGCACCCGTGGGGTTCTACGTAGACGTACTCGGCAGCTACCGCGACACGCTCACGCAGTGGCAGGACGATCTATCCGCATGGGTCGATCGATCGCATGATGGCGACGCATTGCCCCAAAGCCTCAAGGCGTTCGAAATACTGCGTGAGAACATGGCGGGCCGTGGATTTCCCAACGCCCGAGCGCCGCGAGTCAGTCGCGATACCCCCGACGACGAAAAAGCCGCGATTGACGAGGCCAAGGGATTCCTCAAACACGCGAAAGAAAAGCTCTGGAAAAAGCGGCTGCACGACCGATACCTCGCGTTCCCCATAGAAAATCGTCTTGCAGATCTCGCCAAGACGGCGCCGCACGCCCAAACCGTCGCGCGACTCGTGCAAGCCTTCTCAGACGCCTACGCCCTGGCCAAACGTAAAACCAACGCGCTCGATTTTTCCGACCTGCAGCGCTTTGCCTACCGCCTGCTCCGCGGCGGGGAGGCCGGCGGCCCGGTTGCGTCGGCCGCCGCCTCGTTGCACGACCAATTCCACCACGTGCTCGTCGATGAGTTCCAAGACATCAACCCGTTGCAAGAAGCGATCATCCGGCTCGTCAGCCACGAGACCGACCCCGATCGGCCCGACAATCTTTTCGTCGTCGGCGACATCAAACAGAGTATCTACCGATTCCGCCTCGCCGAACCAACCATCTTCTCCCATCGCCTCCATCGATTCAGAGACAATCCCGCGCAAGGCAAAGCCATCGCCTTCCAGAAAAACTTTCGCAGCCGCCCCGAAATCCTCGACGCCGTAAACGGCGTGTTTCGACAGCTCATGCAAGAGGGAACCGAAATCGTCTACGACGACCTCGCGGCCTTACACCCCGGCCGCGTCATCAAGGACCTGCCCGCGCACCCCATCGAATTGCATCTGCTTCAAAGTGATGTCGCCGGCGACGAAGACCACGAAGACCCCGAACCCGGCGTGGCCGACCTGAACGACCTGACCCGTTGGACGCCCATCGAACGCGAGGCGCTTCTGATTGGAAAGACCATCAGCAGGTGGGTGGCTTCCGGCGACAGGACCATCACGGGCGCACCGCTGGCCTTCCGGGATGTCGTGATCTTGCTGCGCGCCACGAAGCACAAAGCCGAACGCACGGCCGGCATCCTCACGGCGTGCGGCGTGCCGGCTCGCGCTGAAGTCGGCAGCGCCCTGCTGGCCACGCGCGAAGTCCGCGACATTCTGGCTACGCTCGAGGCCATCGACAACCCGCGCCAGGACATCCCCCTTGCGGCCGTCTTACGCAACGGCGTGCTCGCTCCGCCACTTAGCGAAGACGATCTCGTGTCGATCCGTTGCCACAACCGCAACGTCCCGTTTCACCAGGCGGTGCTGACCTGCCGCCACGAAACCACCGACCCACAACTGCGCGAGCGCCTGTCCGCCGTGCTCGATCGTCTCGACGAGGTTCGCGACATCGCCCGGCGACGGCCCATCGGCGCGTTGTTCCAGACGCTCTATGAATGCCACGGCTACTTCGGGTACGTCGGCGGTCTGCCCAATCCGAGCCAGCGGCGCCACCACCTCCTTCAACTGCGCGCCCTCGCGGCCCGGTTCAGCCGATTCCAAAGACAAGGCTTGCATCGTTTCCTGCGTTTCGTAGCCACGCTCGAAGAAGGCAAGCAGGCTATTCCGACCGCCTCAGCCGGCGGCGAAAACGACGACGTGGTCCGCATCATGTCGATCCACAAGAGCAAGGGCCTCGAGTTCCCGGTTGTCTTCGTGGCCGACCTGGGCACGGGATTCAACCTGAAAGACAAGACGGGCAGCATGATCTTCGAACCACAAACCGGCATCGGCCTGCGCGTCGTCGACAATGAGAGGCTGATCGAATACCCCACCTGCGCGCACCAGCGCGCCGCCGACGAACACGATCGCAGCCTGCGCGCCGAAGAACTCCGCGTCCTGTATGTCGCCATGACCCGAGCGCGCGACAAGCTCGTCCTGACCGGCTCTTGCAGGAACGTGGAGACTGAGCTTCGGCGGTTTACGAACGCCGCCGCGCAGTCAACGATCCCCGCGCTGGACATCCTGGCGGCCGGCACGCGCCTCGCCTGGCTTATGCCCGCGCTGGCGACCTCCGAGGAACTCACCGTGGCCGTCAACCCGAAGCCGAACGACCCGTCCCGAGTGCACCTGCACACGCACGACGCCGACGAAATCGGCACCTGGTCCGTCGATGCCGCCCAAGTCCGGTATGCCACGCGAACGGCACTATCTGTGGCACGTTTCGATCCGCTGCCCGCCGAAGAGCCCGTGTCCGACCCCACACCGGAAATCGAAGCCGTGCTCGACCGCATGAACTTCGTCTATCCTTTCGCCGCAGCCACCACCCTGCGCTCGGCCGTCGGGGCCAGCGAACTGAAGGACTGGCTCAACGCAGACCGGGAGGCGGACATGCGTCCCGACCGCCTCGACCACGATGCTTTCGCCGGCAATGCTTTCGCCGGCCATGCCTTCCCAAGCGAAGATGACACCGCGCGCGACGCGCCCGGCACCGACGCCGCCGCTCAACGCGGCATCGTCACCCACCGGGTGCTGCAACACCTCGATTTCGGCAGGGCCAAGGACGGCGCCGGTTTGGATGAAGAGCTCGCCCGTCTGGCCGACCGGGGCTTGGTTACTGCAGACGATCAGAAATGCATCGACCGCGACTCATTGCGCTGGTTCATCGGAACTGATCTCGCCGAGCACCTCCGCCGCGCGGGCGATGCCTATCGCCGAGAATTCCGCTATATTGCCATGGAGGCCGCGAAGCGAGTGAATCCCGACGTGCCCGACGCCTGCGACGATCAGGTACTCGTGCGCGGCGTCGTGGACGGCATCCTGCCCACGCCCGACGGACTCGACATCGTCGATTTCAAGACGGATCGGATCGGCCCGCAGGACGTCAACGAGCGAACCGAGCACTACCGGCCGCAGATGGACGCCTACGCGCGGGCCATGGGCAAGCTCTGGCGGCGACCGGTTTGCATGGCCCGATTGGTGTTCTTGTCCGCCCGAATCATCGCGGACATCGACTACCGAAAGATCGCTGCGACCGGCTGATGCCATGTCCAAGACGAAACATTGCGGAGAAACCCGCTCGACAGCGACAACCCCATGCCCCATGAGCCACATGCCGTGACGTCGTTTCCGCCCAACCCAGATCCCATCAACCGTCGAGCCGAGGAGATCGGTCGCGAGATGCTCGAGCTGGCGCACAGCGCGGAGCCGAGCCCCTTGCGCCGCGCCTGGTGGCTCGAAAAAATGACGCAGTGGGTCGACTCGGACCCACATCTGAAGACGCGGGCCTTTTCGTTTGTCGATTGCCTGCCCGCCCTCGCCACCGATGCCGCGCTGGTCGATCATCTGGCCCAATACCTCGACCCAAGCGTCAAGGGTCTCCCCACGCTGGCCCACCGCCTCATCGACGCCGGGCGACATCACCCGGCGCTTCAAGCCCCCATCGCTGCCGGAGCCCGTTTCGGCGCACGGCAGATGGCCTCACGATTCATCACTGGATACGACACACCCAGCGTGGTGCGCACCTTAGAATCGCTGCGCCGGCAGTGCATGGCCTTCACGCTCGACGTGCTCGGCGAATTCACCACCAGCGATGCCCAGGCCGATCGCTACGCCCGGGCCTACCTCGACCTGCTCGATCAATTAGCCCCCATCGCCGCCGCCTGGCGCCCCGACACACGCCTCGACCGGCAAACCGGCCGCCCGATGGAACGGCTCAATTTCTCGATCAAGGTCTCCAGCCTGGACCCCCATTTCGACGCGATCGCCCCAGAGCGTTCCATCTCGCGCGTGCTCGAACGGCTTCGCCCGATTCTTCTCAAAGCGCGAAACGTCGGGGCGCTGGTGAACATAGACCTCGAGTCGTTCAAGTACCACGACATCACCTACGCCCTCTTCGAAAACGTGTTGATGGACGAGGCGTTTCGCGATTGGTCGGGCATCGGCATCGTCGTCCAAGCCTACCTGCGCGAGGCCCACCACGACCTTGACCGCCTGCTCCAATGGGCCCGGCGCCGCGGGCAACCGTTTGCCATCCGATTGGTCAAGGGCGCCTACTGGGACGCCGAAACCGCCGCGGCCGTGCGCAGCTACAAAACCCCGCCTGTGTGGACCAACAAGTGGCAATCCGACGCCTGCTACGAGCAGCTCACCGGCACCATGCTCAAACACACGGACCTGATCCGACCCTGCTTCGCCAGCCACAACGTCCGCTCGCTGGCGGTGGTCTTGGCGTATGCGGAATCCTTCGGCCTCGGTCCCGGTGAATACGAACTGCAGATGCTCTTCGGGATGGGCGATCCGCTCAAACAGGCCGTCGTCGACCTTGGCCAATGCTTGCGCGTCTACTGCCCCTACGGTGATTTGATGCCGGGCATGGGCTACCTGATCCGCCGCCTGCTGGAAAACACGTCCAACGAAGGATTCGTCAAGCAGGGATTCGGCGATGTAACGGCCTACGATCGCCTGCTGACCGATCCCGCCATCGCCCAACCGTCAAGCGGCCCAATGCCCGCGCGACACTATCAAAACAGCGACCCGGAGGAACCGATGTCATCGTTTACGAACGCATCGAACACGAACTTCAGCGACGCGGGCCATCGCGAGAAAATGGTCGGGGCCATCGCCTACGTACGCGGTGAACGCGACCGCCATTACCCGCTGTGCATTGGCGGCGAAGCGGTCTCGACCCGCCCAACCCTCAATTCCGTCAATCCGGCCGATCCCGATGAAACTATCGGTGTCATCGCGCAGGCATCAAAACAGAATGCCGATCACGCGGTTCGCGCCGCTCGGACCGCGTTTGAATCATGGCGCGCTACAACCGCGGCCAATCGTGCCGATCTGTTGCGGCAAGCGGCCGATCGACTCGAAATGCGCCGTTTCGAGCTGGCTGCCACCATGATCCTCGAAGTCGGCAAACCCTGGAGAGAGGCCGACGCCGACGTCACCGAAGCCGTCGATCATTTCCGCTACTACGCCGATCAGATCGAGCAGATCGAAGCCCGGCCCCGTCTTCGCAACCTGCCCGGCGAAGACAACCGGCTGGTCTACGCCCCCAAGGGCGTCTGCGCCGTGATCGCGCCCTGGTCCTTCCCGCTGGCGATTCTCTCGGGCATGACCTCGGCCGCCCTAGCCGCCGGCAACACCGTCGTCGTCAAACCGGCTCAGCAGGCGGCCGTGATTGGAGCTAAGCTGGTCGAAATCCTGCATAACGTCGGATTCCCCGGCGGCGTAGTCAACTACCTGCCGGGTTCAGGGGAAGAAGTAGGCGCCCACCTGGTGGCCCACCCGGACGTCAACGTGGTCGCCTTCACCGGCTCCCAACGCGTAGGCAGTCAGGTGCTCCGCCGGGGCTGCGACGTCGGCACGGGGCAAACCTTCATCCGCAAGTTGATCGTCGAGATGGGCGGCAAGAACGCCGTCATCGTTGATGACGACGCCGATCTGGACGGCGCCGTCCAGGCGGTCATCGAATCCGCGTTCAGCTACGCCGGACAAAAATGCAGCAGTTGCAGCCGCGTCATCGTCTTGCAAGGCGTCCACGATGCTTTTCTCGCCCGACTCCGCGAAGCCGCTCAAAGCCTGCCGATCGGACCCGCCGAACTACCGTCAACCGTCGTCGGCCCCGTCATTGACGAGGCGGCGCAAACCGCCATCGAATCCTTCCGCGAAGACGCGCGGTCCAATGCCAAGGCCGTATTTGAAACGCCGGTGCCGGGTTCTTGCCGGAAGGGCTACTACGTAGCGCCCACCATCCTCGCCGACGTGGCCCCCCGGGCTCCGATAGCCCAAGAGGAGGTCTTCGGCCCGATTCTGGCCATGTTCCGCGCGGATTCTTTCGATCATGCCCTGCAGATCGCCAACGGCACGCGGTACGCGCTGACCGGCGGCGTTTTTTCTCGAAACCCGGCAAACATTCGACGGGCCGGACGTGACTTTGCTGTTGGCAACCTCTACATTAACCGTAAGATTACGGGCTCTCAGGTGGACGCCCAGCCGTTCGGCGGCTTCAAGTTCAGCG
>JBHHUB010000106.1:0-13793 GCA_046753625.1 Phycisphaerae bacterium
AAATCTCAAGCTGCTCAACGCGGCCGGCATCCACCCGGACATCATCGGTTGCCGCGCTTCGGCGCCGGTCACCAAGAAGGTCCGCGAAAAGATCGCGCTGTTCGCCAGCGTCCCGATGGACCACGTCTTTTCCATGCATGATAGCGACAGCGTCTACGTTGTCCCGGAGATGCTGCGCGGCGCCGGCATCGACCGGGCGGTCATTAACTTGCTCGGCATCGAGGACAAGACCGACGATCAACAAGAAGACCGATGCCGGAAGGTTTGGGGCGACTACATCACGAAATTCCGCGGCGCCGAGCATGCGCTCACCGTCGGCATCATCGGCAAGTACACCACCGTCCGCGACAGCTACGCGAGCATCATTCAGGCCTTAGAACACGCGGGCACCCACCTGGGCGCCAAGGTTCAGCTTGAATGGGTGGACAGCTCCGAACTGACCGATGACAACATCGCCGAAAAGCTCGCGGGCATTCACGGCATCATCGTACCCGGCGGATTCGGATTCCGGGGCGTCGACGGCAAGATCGCCTGCATCCGCCACGCCCGCGAGAACCACATCCCCTACCTAGGCCTTTGCTACGGCATGCAAATCGCCGTTATCGAATTCGCCCGGCACGTCGCCGGCCTGCCGCACGCGTCCAGCACCGAGATAGAACCCGACTGCCCGCAACCCGTGATCGACATCCTCCCCGAGCAAAAGAAAATCGAAGGCCTCGGCGGCAACATGCGCCTCGGCGGATACGACGTAGCGCTGTCCCCCCATTCCGGCGCAAGCGCGTTGTATGGCGGCGCCGAGCGCGTCCGCCTGCGTTTCCGCCACCGGTATGAGGTCGACCCCGGCTACGTCGAGCAGCTCGAGCAGGCCGGGCTGGTGTTCTGTGGAAAAAGCCCGGACCACCCCATCATGCAGATGCTCGAACTGCCCGCGAAGGTGCATCCGTTCTTCATGGCCACTCAGGCCCACCCGGAGCTTTCCAGCCGACCGCTGCGCCCGGAGCCGCTGTTTCTCGGCCTGATTCGCGCGGCCATGATCCGCAGCGGCGTTGCGCCGGAAGCGATCCCCGCGATGACTCCCAAACACAATCACTGCTCCGACTCGTTGGGCCAGGCGACCACCTCAGCCTGATGGCGATGGACACGCTTTTCGGCACCGACCGGACGATCGCGTTTGATTCGCTGTTCCCATCCACGCGCTATCAGGGAAGCAAGCGCAAGCTCGCACGACACATCGTTGCCGCCACAAGCGAGTTGGAATTCGACACCGTTCTCGACGCCTTCGGAGGTACCGGGGCGGTGGCCTACGCCATGAAGCTCGAAGGCAAGACCGTCACCTACAACGACCACCTGGCGTTCAACCGGCAAATCGGCCTGGCGCTGATCGAAAACGACGCCACTCGACTTACCGATCGGGAAATTCAAGCATTCGCCAACGCCCGGCAAGATGCGGCTGCGGGCGGCTTCATCGAGCGTACGTTTGACAACATCTATTTCACGCAAAGCGAAAACCGCTGGCTGGATGGCGCCGTGTCCACGATCGCGAACATGCACGATCGCTACAAGAAAGCGCTCTGTTTCTTCGCCCTCTTTCAGGCCGCCATCGCCAAACGGCCGTACAACCTCTTCCACCGGGCCAATCTTTACATGCGTACGGCCGAGGTCAGGCGATCGTTCGGCAACAAAGCCTCATGGGATCGGAGTTTTGCCGATCACGTGCGTGCGTTCGCCGTGCAGGCCAACCGAGCCGTGTTCGCCGGCACGCAGCCATGCCAAGCGCTTTGCACGGATGCTTTGGCCGTCCCCGGCGCGTTCGATCTGGTATACATCGACACGCCCTACATCAGCGCCAAGGGCATCGGCGTGGATTACCGCGATTTCTACCATTTCCTGGAAGGCCTTGTGGACTACGCTCGATGGCCGGACCGGGTCGACCTCACATCCAAGCATCGCAGGCTGACGCCGCGGCCCAATCCCTGGTGCGATCCAAACAAGTGCCACGCCATGTTCACCCGATTGTTCGAGCGATTCGAAACGAGCCACCTTGTGGTGTCCTATCGCAGCGACGGAATTCCTTCAGTCGCCGAATTGGCCGCGCTGCTGAAGCGGTTCAAAGGCAAGGTGCGCATCCCCAGCGGCCCGCAATACCAGTACGCCCTCTCCAAGAAAAAAGACACCCGCGAAGTGCTGCTCATCGCTACGGACGCCTGAACGAGCGCCGGCCGCGCAGATAGCGGCGCGTCATGCCGAATACGAACGAGCCGAAGAGCGTCGCAAAAAACAGCGCTAGCAAAATGGCATAGACGGCATTGAGCCGGGTTCGGTTGATCCGTACCCAGCCGATCAGCGCGTAGGCGGCGCAGGCCGCCGTCGGAGCGAAAATCAACCAAACCGCAACGACTGACGCCAGCGTCGGCGTCGGGGGCGAGGCATCCCCGACAGGGCGTTCCCCGCCAACCTGATCCGCCGCCACGCTCGAATTACTCGGCTTGCGTACATCCATCTGCCAAACACCGCTTCTCCAAGACCCATCGCGATCGGCTACGGGGCACCAATGGCGGACTTCAAGAAGGCGAGCATCTTGGGCCAACTATCGGCCCGCGCCTTCGCATTGGCCGAGCGCGATCCGCCCGTCACCGCCGTCCCCTTGAGCACCGTATACCCGGGACCGGAGATGTCATGCCCGGCGCCCGCGTACTTGAGGTGTTGGTCCCGGTAGGGGCGCTTGGCAGCGTTCAGCCGTGCGAGGCACGCGTCGCCCATCTTTTGTGACGGCCAATACGCGTCGTGGCCCGCCGAAATCATCAAGACAGGGCCCTGGATCCGCTCCACGGGAAGCGTCGCGCAATCCACCGCTTTTTGATCCTTGAGACTTGCCAGATACAAACCCGTCATGCGATAGGATCCAAGGGCATTGGGATCCTCGGCATAGGGAACAAACGGCACCGGAGCCCCACCCACCGACCAGGACGAAATCTCCGGAAAACCAAGCCCCGTGCTCTGCCACACTACGGAACTGGGCAAATACGCGACGACCGCATGAATGTCGGGAGACCGCGAAGCAACCAACATCGCCGCCTCCGCCCCCTTGGACACTCCAAGCACGGCCATGCGGTCGCCCGACACGGACGCGTTCTTCTTCATCCAATCGACGGCGGTCGCGAAGTATTCCAGCGGAATCAACTCCAAATTCGGCGGCAACGCCTCGACACCAAAATACGCCAAAGCCAGTGTGGCGTAACCATGAGACGCCAGCAACTGCGCCAGCCGAGCGGCCTCGTTCAAGCCGCCCGCCTCCCCGCCCAGGACGATGACACCCGGTTTTGTCCCCTCGCGTTCCGGGTTGTAGAACGTTCCCACCAAGCCGTTGTCCCGCACGTGGAACGGATAAATGCCGGGGCGCAACACCCATCGCGTGTGGATCGTGCTCGCGACCGCCTTGCCCTCGATCAGCAGGGTCCATTCCATCAAGGATTGGTATCGCTCGAATTCGAGCAAGCCCGGCACCGGTCGGCTTGTTTCCATTTGGGACCAGAACAACCCCTGCCCGTCGACTCCTGAATAGCTGCCCGCGTTTGGCGCGGTACGTTCAAGATCGATTTCCCCCTTCGCATCGGCAACAAAGATCGCTTCAGCGCGTGCCAGGCGTCCGGTTCCCGTGTCGCTTTCGGCACGCACCGTCACCTCCGCTGAGGGCGGCAGACCGACGATTCGAATGTGTACGGCATCCCCCAAGACCACCGGTCCGGGTGGATCAAACACGAAGCCGGGGCGCTGCCCGTAGGCGATCCCCGACACCCCAACCAGGCCGCAAACAGCAAGCGCCGCGCGCCATCGGCTTGAAGGCGACGCGACGCCGTTCGTGCCGCCACGGGCCGGTATCGTCGCCGCCACCAGCGACGGGATCAACCGAGTCGCCACGTGGTCGCCCCCGCTCGATCCTCGAGCGTGATGTGGTTGTCGGCGAGTCGATCGCGAATCAAGTCCGCCGTTTCGAAGTCTTTTTTCTTGCGGAGGTGTTGGCGCACCTCAATGAGCACCTGCATCACTTTGTCGGCCACGCCGTCGTCTCCCGCACCGGCTCGTTCGGGCGGTTTGAGGAAAAGCCCGATCAATCGAGCGGTGGCGATCAAGCGGCTTGTCGCCTTCAGTGCGGCTTGCTTGAACTGATCCGCCCCTCCCGTCTCCAAGCCGTTTTGCTCGATGAATCGATTGATGCCGGTGGCAAAATCAAACAGCGAGGCGATGGCCGTGCCCGTGTTGAAATCGTCGTCCATGGCCGCCTCAAACGCCGCCCGCTGATCGTCACACAGACCGGCCAAGGAGGCATCGGCGACGTCCACCTTCGCCGAATCCTCCACGCGAGGCACGTCGTCATACGGGGATACCCCGCAGACGCGCTCGACGCGCTCAAAAAGGCGGTAAAACGAATGCAGCCCTTTGCGTTTGCTTTCGATTTCCACCTCGGAATACTCAATGGGGCTGCGGTAGTGCGTGCTCAGAACGAAATACCGGATCAACTCGCCGGGGTATTCATCGAGCAGATTGTGCAGGGTCATCTTCATCAGCGCCGCCTGCATTTCCGGCGTCGCGTCCGATTTGGAAATCTTCTTCGTGTTCACCCGCGTCAGGCCGTTGTGCATCCAATACTTGGCGAACGGCTTATCGTGCGCGCTTTCCGATTGAGCGATTTCGTTCTCGTGGTGGGGAAAAACCAGATCCATCCCGCCGCCGTGGATATCCAGCGTCTCGCCGAGGTAACGCACGGACATCGCCGAGCACTCGATGTGCCACCCCGGACGCCCCTTGCCCCAAGGCGAATCGTACTTGACTTCGTCCGGCTCATCCTGCTTGGCGGCTTTCCAGAGCGCAAAGTCGCCGGGATTGCGTTTCTCGGCGCTTTGGAGGTCTCGCTGCCCGGTCTGGTCGTCGATCTTTCGATTGGAGAGCTTCCCGTAATCCTCGTCTTGGGTGACGTCGAAGTAGACGTCGCCGCCGGAGACGTAGGCGATGCCTTTGTCCTCGAGCTTCTTAATCATCGAGACGATGTCGCCGATGTGCTCCGATGCTTTGGGCATGATGTCGATGCCGTCGATGTTGAGCTCCGCCATCGCCGCGAGGTAATCCTTGGTGATGCGCTCCGCGAGTTCGGCGGTCGACGTACCCTCTTTGGCGGCTTCGATGATGAGTTTGTCATCCACGTCGGTGATGTTGACGACCCAGGTCACCTCGTAGCCGCGGTAGACAAGGTACCGCTTGATGGCGTCAAAAATAATCGGCCCCACGGCATGGCCGATGTGGCTCGGCTTGTAGACCGTCGGCCCACATAAGTAGATGCCGACCTTGCGCGGCTCAACGGTCTCAAACGGCCCCTTCGTACGTGTCAACGTGTTGTAAACCTGCAAACCCATCGAAGCTGAATCCTTGAATGTATTGAGTTTTTCGCTCGTGCATCGGAATTCGAATCAGAGCCACCAACGGTCGCGGCGATGTTACCCGAAAACACCCGCGATCGTAAGACCGCAGGCAGCGGACCATCCCAGAGGCAGGAGCTCACCAGGCTTGCGCCAGGTGCTCCGATCAGAGCCGCCGGCGCCAGCCCGCGGACCCTCCGCCGGGTGCCCCGCCTCCTCTTGGAGGTGGGGGAGCCGATGATGGTCACCGACTGACGCCTGCTTTCGCCGACGATCCAAGCTTCCGTGGTCTGGCGTCTTTGCCGGATGGCCTTCAAATCCTAGTGTCCGCGAGATCATCGGCTCCCCCATGTCCAATAGAACATGGGGCACCCGACCGAAACTACCGGCGATCGTAAGACCGCAAGCTTCCGTCGCCGCCGTAGGATCAACCCGCCCGCACCAACGCCACGGCCGTGCAGCCGATCGCCTCGCCGCGACCGATTTCGCCTACCCCTTCGTTCGTCTTGGCCTTGACGCTGACGCAACTAGCCGGAATCCCCATCAACCCGGCGATGGACTCGGCCATCGCTTGCTTGTAGGGAGAAAGCTTGGGCCGCTCCGCATGGACCACGACATCCACGTTGACCGGTTCAAACCCTTTCGCCCGCAACTTGACCATCGCCTCGCGCAACAGCATGCCGCTATCCGCACCCGCCCATTGCGGATCGGTATCGGGATAAAGCTCGCCGATATCGTCCAGCCCGGATGCCCCGAGCAAAGCGTCGGTGACAGCGTGCAACACGACGTCCGCATCGCTATGCCCGATAAGTCCTACGTCGCTGTCAATGGCGACGCCACCGAGGACCAGTTTCCGCCCCGGGGCCGTCCGATGCAGATCAGTGCCGATTCCGACGCGGTGCACGCCTTACGTCCTCCCAATATGACAGCGCCAAAGCCGCCTCTACGAGCCGCAGGCTTGAGGCTTGCGCGATCGCGAAGCGGCTTGACGCTACCGAAAACCCGGACGCCGCGCGGGCTGAAGCCCGCGGCTCGATTCGTTTTGGACCATCCAGCCCCATCCCACTCAAGCACCGTCTGCGCGGACCGCCACCGGTTCTTCGCGATCGAAGCGTATCGGACTCTCCCGACAGCTAACCTAGAGCCGATTCGAGGCCGTTTCAAGGCCACACAACATCCTATATTCGCACCTCGGGCGGCTTGGGTATGAGGGCGGGCTTGCTTTGCCACTTACTTGCGCCATAAACTTGCCGTCCCGACAGTTTGGCATGAATACAAACCGTTGCCCACAGGGGGGAGTTGGGATCACTGACGCACTATGGGAGGGATCAACATGGAACGTATGTTCCGCAATACCGCTCGCAAAATCATCCTAGTAATGGCCGCGGCCGGTCTGGCCTTCGTTCTGACAGGCTGCAACCCGGCCGCTCCGATCGGCTCAGGCAATGCAACGAGCGGCAACAGCAACGACAACGCCTCGGGAGAAACGACCGATCCGGGCACGGGCTCGAGCGATCCCGCTGGCAGTACAGGGCAAGTGAATCCCGGAGATGGCGGTGATCCAACCGATCCCGCTGGGGGGGATGTGATTGATCCCGGGAATCCGGCGGAACCGACCGACCCCACGAACCCGACCGACCCGGCGAATCCGCCTGAACCCACGGACCCGGTCAATCCAATCGATCCGCAAGATCCTCCCGACCCTGGGGATGTCTTGGTTGACCAGGATGCCGACGGCGTCCCGGATAGCGACGATCAATGCCCGGGGACGGCTCGCGGCGTGGAGGTAGACGGCACCGGCTGCGAAATCGTGGTTGATCCCGGCGGTGGGGGCGGCAATCCCGGTGGCGGTGGCGGCGGCGGCGGGGGCGGCAATCCCGGTGGCGGGGGCAATGGCGACGGCGGGGGCGGAGGCGGAAACGCTGACTTGGCCGGTGACGATTGCAACAATCCCCTGAGCGCGGCGGACGGCGATGTCACCTTCACTACAATCGGCGCGACGACCGACGGCCCGGATGAGCCGAACCGATGCAACTTCATCGGTGATAGCAACGTCTCCAACGACATCTGGTACTGCTACACGGCCACGTGCGACGGGCTTGCGACCATCGGCCTCTGCGGCAGCGGCTACGACACGAAACTCGCGGTATACGCGGGCTGCGGCTGCCCGACTGGAGAAGCGTTGCTTTGCAATGACGACGGCTGTGGGTCGACCTATCTTCCCTCGCGAATGACCTTGGCCGTTACATCCGGCGAACAGTATGCGATCCGTATTGGCGGATTCGGTGGCGCAACGGGCCAAGGATTCTTGCACATCGAATGCGGCCAGGACAGCGGATGCCCGGCCGACGCAACCGGTGATTGTTTCGACCCCGCTGGCAATGGATCGCCGGGCTGCGACGACGCGTTGTGCTGCGTCGCGGTGTGCTCGAACGATCGTTTCTGCTGCGATGTGGAATGGGATGCGCGGTGCGCCAGCGAAGCCGAGGGCTATTGTGCCGGCGGATCGGGCTTTGCGGCCTGCGGCGCGCCCAACACCGCCGGTTGCGATACGAATCACGGCGGACTGGGTTGCAGCGACGAAACGTGTTGCCTATCGATCTGCGAGCAAGATCCGATCTGTTGCCTGGACGGTTGGGACGATCTCTGCGCCGACAACGCCGCGAATCAATGCCAACCCGCCGACGTTTGCACTACGTCTACCGAAGTATGCGACCGCGCTCATCCCAGCCCCGGCTGCAGCGATACGACTTGCTGTCGATCGATTTGCGATGCAATGCCTTCCTGCTGCACGACGGAATGGACCGCGGCCTGTGCGAACCTCGTCCGGACGACGTGTCGCCCGTAGCCCAGTCGCCCTCGGCTGGGTAGGCTAAGGCACGCTCGGCTGGGAAGGCGAAGGCACGCTAGGCTGGGAACGCGAAGGCACGCTCGGCTGGGTAGGCTGAGGCGCCGGGATCACACCCGAGGGCGGGTGTGCTACAGGGTCGCGTATCCCCGAGCCGCGGGCTTTAGCCCGCGCGGCCACCCGTACCAGCCAACGCATCAACTTGCAGGTGCCCCATGTCCTACTGGAGGTGGGCCACCCTCGCTACGGCAATCCGGTAAACGCCCGTTGAAAACCGCCGAGGTCGGTCAGATCCACGTCGCCATCCCCATCGAAATCAAACGGCTCGCAGCCGGGAAGCAACCCGCTCACCGGGCCCGTGATGCAGTCGAAGTACGCGCCAAAGTCGCCGAGGCCCACGATGCCGTCGCAGTCGTCATCGCCGATGCCGGATTCGTAGGCTCCCATATCCACGACGGTGCATAGAACACGGGCATGGCCATCGAGATCGAAGGGGATCGCTTCAAGCGTGTCGCCGTCGTCGTCAAGATCGCCGACATCGGCAGGCAACGCCGCATTGTCGCCCGTGTTGATGCAAGGCGACCCGAACAACAATCGCAAGTCGTCGTCTGCTGTTCCGTGAATACCGTCAGGCCCGTCGGCATCGGCGAACAGCGGATCAGCGTCGATGTTGCCCACACCGGGCCAGCCGCCCTGCACATTGCTGTGGCTGACCGTCATCACCGCCCCGGACGCGCCGACAATCTGATCGGGGGCGTTGCCCCACACCACCGAGTTGCTTAGCACCGTGTTTGAGTTGAAACCAAACTCATCGACGCTGATCATCCCGCCGCCGGCACCAACAGCCACGTTGCCCTGAAACGTGCAGCAATGCACCGTCGGGCTGCTGTTTCTCTCGTTGAGCATGCCGCCGCCGTCGAACGCCGCCGAGTTCCCGCCAAACGTGCAGTTGGTTACCACCGGGTCGCTGTCGTTGCGATTGTACATCCCGCCTCCGTGACCACCGCCGGCGGCGTTCCCAATGAACCTGCAGTGGGTCACCGTCGGACTGGCGTTGGCGTTGTTGGACATCCCGCCACCGATGATGGCGAAGTTCTCGCTGAACGTGCAGTCGCGCACGCTTGGGCTCGCCCCAAGGTTGTACATGCCACCGCCATTTTGTCCGGCCGAGTTCCCTTCAAACGCGCATCGAGCTACCGTTGGATCATTGGAATTGTTGAACATGCCGCCGCCGGTCTGGGCTGAGTTGCCGAGGAAAATGCAGTCGGTCACCACGGCGTCACTGCTGATCGCGCCGTTCTCCATCCCGCCGCCTTCCGGGGCAGCGTTGCCGCTGAACGTGCAATGGGTTATCGTCGGTCGGCCATCGGTGTTCCGCATGCCGCCGCCGGACTGCCCGGCCGTATTCCCGCTGAAAACACAGCCCGATACCGTCGGACTGCTGATGCTGTTTTCCATCCCGCCGCCGAAAACATCCGCCGTGTTCTGCGTGAAAGCGCAATCCGTCACCGTGGGGCTTCCTGTGAAACTGAAAACGCCACCTCCCAGGACTGCCGAGTTGCCTGAAAAAGTGCAGTCAGACACTGTAGGGCTCGCACCAAAGTTGTACATGCCGCCCCCCTCGAAGCTGGCCGAGTTGCCTTCAAACGTGCATCGGACCACCGTCGGAGCATTGACGTTGTTGTACATGCCGCCGCCGTCCCGGGCTGAGTTGTCGCGAAACGTGCAATCGAACACGTTCGGATTGCTGTTGATGTTGTACATGCCGCCGCCACGGCTACCCGTTGCATTTCCGGAAAAAACGCAATTCGTTACCGTTGGACTGCTGTTTGAGTTGAACATGCCGCCACCGCACGGATCCTGATTTGCCGTGCATGAGGTTCCCGTACCACCGGTGAGCGTGAAACCCTCGATGACGGTATCAGGGCCTTCGCCAGTGTCGCAGCGGACGACGGGTTTGCCTGTTCCGGGGTCCGGGACGGGGCCGGCGTCGATGATGGTTACTTCCGGGCCGTCCGAGCTGCGGAGGGTGATCGCCTTGCCGTGAAAGTTGATCAGTTCGTTATAGGTCCCTGGGGCGACGACGCATTCATCGCCGGGAATCGCGGCGTCGATGCAGCCCTGAATCGTGGGAAAGTCGCCGGGAACATGTAGCACGGCCGCCTCGGCTGGGCCCGCATAGCCCAGACTCACAAAGATCAGGACCACAAGTCCAAGGTTCACGTCGATCCGGCGCCACATCCGCCCCAGGCCAAACCTTACCCGGTGTATGGCGCCCGAACCCCTCCGCTGGGCCGAAATCCAGCGCGCCATCCCAGGGGCAGTGCGGGGTCCAATCCGCAGCGCATGCCAAACCGTCACCCACCGTCGTGTGCGGATCATCTTCGTTCCTCCAGGATATGACTCGCCCCATGCGCTCCACCCGTAGTCGGCATTCTAGCCGAATCAGGCGGCGCAAGGCAAACGAGGTTCCTGACCGCAAGGACGGTGCGCAGCGGACGCCGGAGGTTCCGATCAGACCACCTGGCGGATGCCCGGTGACACCGTGCCGCAGAGGTCCGCAGGCTGGCGCCCGCGGCTCTGAGCAATCGCTCGGACCTCAGGGAAGCGTGCGATCCAGGAACGGTTCGAACGCGGACGCTCCGTTGAGCAGGTCGATGACCCGGAGGATGTCTTCGGGGCCGGCGACTCCGCTCCGGTCGGTATCGGTGGACCAGATTTGCCGCGGCGGGCCGACTCCGTTGAGGGCGTCGATAACCGCGAGGATGTCGCTCGGGGCGCTGACGGCATCGGCGTTGACGTCTCCGGGCAGGTATCCCAGCGTGACGCTTCCCGCGCCGGCGCTGTGCGCGATGGTGGTCCACGCCCCCACCTCGATGGCGGCGTCAAGCACGACCGTAACCGTATCCGGCCCGTCGATGGTTACGGAAAGCACGCCCGGCGCCGGCCCGGTTCCACCCACTTGAGTCACCGTGAAATCCGCCGGTGTCAGGCCTGCGACGCTGCCTGAAAAGGTCAGAACGACCCGATCCCACCCGGTGGCATTGGTCCCATCCAGACCGGAGGGTTGCCTGGCGTCGATAGCGCCATCGGGCGGGTCGCTTGCGAACAGGGTTAGCGCCGAGCCGGGCACCATGGCGGAAACCGTCATTGCGGCGGGCGTTCCCGGTTTGAACAGGCCGAGCGTCACCTCGCCCATCTGTGGCGGAAGCGTCGAATCGAATCGGAAGTTGTAGAGCGTTCCCCAGTGAATCGCGTTGGCACGATCGTCCACGGAAAACGCGTCCGCGGCCCAGGTGACGGCGCCGCCGGCGAGCAGGCCCGGCCAATCCACGTTTGAATAGTAGGATCCCACCTGCGTTACGTCGTCGCCGCTGTGGGAGTCGATGTCGTGGAAGCCGATGTTGGTTACAGTGGATTCGTCCGAAACGGGTACCGTGAAGGAACCGACGGCCCGATCCGAATTGAGATTCTGTATGGCATATTCATAGTGCCACAGGCCGCCGCCCAGATCGGTCACCTTGTATGCGAGATAGACGCGGCGATCGCCGGGTATGTCGATGGCTAGGGTGGTTACGGTCGGGTCTTGATCCTCCCATATCATGATGCCCGGGTGCCCGATAACGGTCGTGTTGCTCGCGGGGCCGAGGATGTCGTACACATGGGGCGCACTCTCCACCACCTCGAGGGCCGGTGCGTAAGAGGCGTTGTTGTCCTGGTTTCCGGCGGCGGATTCGTCGGGGCTGATGTACTGCGCTTCGACGAAATAGAGAGCCCCCGGGTTCAGGTCCGGGTCGATATCCGCGTCGGCGACTTGAATTCGTTTGAACGCGGCATCGCCCGGAAAACTGTACACCTCCTTCCAGCCGGGGCTGTCGGGAGGCCAGACGTTCTGCACGCCGGTAGTGGGATTGACCTCATAGCGCGGGCCGAGGTTGAGTTGATCACCGTTGACGAACGTGAAGTAGGTATCGCCGCAATTCGGGCCAAGATGTTGCCCCATGGGGTCGGCGACGCATGTTCCGCCACTGGTGCACACTTCGTCGTCGGCGAGAAAGGCGTGCTTGACCCAACTCATGCCGATCTGCTCGATGCGCCCGTCCTTCAGGCGGTACATGTTCTGGGCAATTACGGGCTTGTTGGGGCTGCCCCCAAACCAATCGGCATCCTGATCGCCGATGTTGCACGCTTTCGTCGAGAGCGAGTAGCCGGTGATGCCCGGCAAGCCTGGGACCGGTTCCACGCGCCCCCACCTTCTGATTTCGCCGATCTGGTCCACAACGAGGTCCGGTCCGATAACGCCGGCGATTCCACCGGTCGCTGATCCCACGTTGTGCGGAGTGGATGGATCGGCAAGCGCCTGCGGGGACGTAGACAGCGATGCGTCCGCCGTGAAGGAAGCGAGGTGGATCGAGCGAACCGCGCCGTGGCGGGCACCCTGGATGGAAAGAAACCAATCCCCGGCAAGGCGCACCTGACCTGAATCCGGCCCGATCTCCCACGCTACGATCTCCGCCCAATGATCTCGGAGATCGGCCGGTTCGGGCGCGGCACTGTCCGCAAAGAACCAGCCCGCGGACTTGTCGTAACGCAGTTCAATCGGTGCCAGCAGCAACGCAACGCCGTCGCCGGAAACTTGGAAACCGATCTGACCGACGATTCGCGCCTTGCCTATGTTCCAGCCCGCGCTATCGCCGGAATCGATTTCGATCTCAGAAACCGGGCGAAGCGGCGTTTCCAACGTGAACCCAACGTCCGGTCCGATTTCACCATGCCGACTGAGGACGTGCAGCCCATATCGGTCGAGCGTTTCGCGATTGAATTGAACGGTAAGGCTGCCCGACTGAACAGAAAACGCGCCTCCCGCCACGAGTTCGTGTTGCGCGGCGATTTGACCTCTCGCCGGCTGCCCTCCGGCATGCAAGCTCGTGCATAGGATGGCCATCGAGCCGAGATAGGCTGTGAGTTTCATCGTTTGCCCCCCCCTTCAGATCTCCCGCCATAGCCCCGCACGCTGCTTGGGGCCGACTGGCGCGGTCGGTGCATTATAGTGCGCCTCTTGAAGCGAGACCAGCACATACCGCCTCACATCGGCGTTCCGATAACGCGAGCGCGATAACATGTTTCGTGTGGCGGTTTTGCAGCAATCGACGGGATCACGTTCGATCTTCAGACCTGCGGCCCAGGCGTTTCTTCCGATTCAAGGGGGTTTCGGATCCGCTGCGCAAGCCAACGGAAGCGCACCGGAACCGAGCGATCGCCGCGCATGGGGGCAATCCCAGCCGGCTCCCGGCGGACGACCACACCAATTCGAGAAGCATCCGGATTGACAGGCCCGCCTCCATCTCGTCAAATACCACGCCCGCCCTGGGGCGATTAGCTCAGTTGGCCAGAGCGCCTGCTCGACACGCAGGAGGTCACAGGTTCAAGTCCTGTATCGCCCATTCCTTTATTCTCTCGTAACTCCTTTCATTGCAGCATGTTACGGTGATTCGCCCCGACCGCTTCCGGGCGGCGGTTGAATCCACACTGAC
>JBHHUB010000107.1:0-13787 GCA_046753625.1 Phycisphaerae bacterium
ACCTCGGGCCACCAGACGCTCGACAAGATGCGATCCGATGAACCCTGCGCCTCCTGTGATCAGAATCTTCACTGCAGTACAGCCTTCTCCATGACGCGAGCCTTGAGCGATTGCGTGACCATGTGGCCAATGGACAAGTGCGTATCCTCGACCAAGCCGTAGTTGTCGCTGGGCACATGTATGTGCAGATCAGCAAGCTCCGCAATGCTCCCCCCCGAAAACCCTGTCAGGGCGACGACGTGGATCGAGTGCAGCTTGGCCCATTCGCATGCAACCACGATATTGGGTGAATTGCCCGAAGCGCTGATGGCCACCGCCACGTCTCCGGGGCGCGCGTACGCCTCGAGCGCGAAACGAAAGCTGTCACAATAGTCAAGGTCGTTGGCGATCGCGGTCGTCAAGCCCATGTTGTCGGCCAAACTTATCGCGCGTAGGCTTCGCATCCCCTCGACGCCCGCCGTCTTGACAAGATCGGTGACCCAATGGCCGGCCGTTGAAGCGCTCCCGCCGTTGCCGAAAACCAGCACGACCCGATCATCGCGCCACGTGCGAAGAAGCAAGTCCGTCAGCGCGTTTATAGAACTCGCGTCAATACGGCTCAACAAGCTTCGCAATCCATCCAGATAGGCTTGCGCGTCGGTGTAAGTGGTGTCATCCATGGATCAGTTGTCGGGCACTAGCAAGGGTCGATTGTGAATGAAGATAATGCGGCTTCCGCGCTGGTCAATTCCAAACGTCAATTCACGAGGTCGCTGGAGCGCGTCACGAATAGCCTCGTGTCGTTCCGGCGGGGCCAAGAGCAAAAGAAAACCGCCGCCACCGGCGCCCAGCAGCTTGCCACCCAAGGCGCCGGCTCGCCGCGCGGCGGCGTACCAATCGTCCACAAGCTCTGTGCTGATGCCGAATCCCAGAGATTTCTTCAGCCGCCAGCCCTCATGCAACAGCCCCGCGAACTCGCTTAGTTCAAAATGGCCCGATAGGGCGCTCCGCATTGTGCCCGCCAAATTCCGCATGTCGCGCAGAACAGACATTCGATCGCGCGTGCCCGCGCTTTGCTGACTCAGAATCGAGTCCGCATCGCGCTGATGATCCGTGTACATCATGAGAATATGGCGTTCGAGCTCGGCCAACGTCTCCGGTTTGCACGGCACCGGCTCGGCATCCACCGACTCATCCGGATTGAATCGGATGTACTGAAGGCCACCGAACGCGGCCGCGTACTGATCCTGCTTGCCGATGGGTTTGTTAAGGATGTCGATTTCGATTTCGCTGGCTTGGCGCGCGAGCTGCTCGTGACTCGTGATCTCACCGCGATAGGCGTAAAGCGCGTTGAGCAAACCGACCGTCAAACTGCCGCTCGATCCCATCCCCGTGCCGCCAGGCACGTCACCGACCGTTGTGATCTCCAGGTGTCGCCCAAGGCCCGTAAGCCGCAGCGCTTCACGCACAATCGTGTGCTGGATGTCTTGGACGATCTCGCAAATCTCGGTCTTGGTATAGGCCACGCGCGTCGTCGGCTCGAAGCGTGGGCTCACCGTGACGTACATGTGCTTGTCGATCGCAACCGATAGAACCGCTCCGAATTCTTCGCGATAAAACGCGGGTAAGTCCGTACCCCCGCCGGCGAAACTCACACGATAGGGCGTTTGAGAGATGATCATGTCTGGTCTCGGGCCAGAACTAGTTCCGAAGTCGTTGACGGCTTACGGAGTGATTGTGGTAACTTGCCCAACCGCTTTCGATACGCGTCGATCAACGGATCGAGACAGTTCGAAAGATCGAAATTCTCAATTACGTGCTGACGGCCGGCTTCAGCCAGCCTGACTGAGAGCTGAGGATCACGGCCGACCTGCAAGATCGCGTCGGCCAATTCTGCGGTCTGATTCGGCTCTACGAGCAAGCCGGTTTCGTTATGTATGATCAAATCCGGAATCCCGACAAGCCGTGTCGATATCGCGGGAAGGCCGCAGGCCATCGCCTCCATCAGCATCTGCGGCAACCCGTCAACGTCGTTGTCGCTGGCCCAGACGCAAGGGAGGCAATAGAGGGTTCCGGTGTGCATGAACTCCGGGATGGCCTCCTGCTTCAGGGGGCAACCGGTAATGGTAACGCGTTCCTGCAACCCGAGTTGGTCGACTCGGCTTCGAAGCGCCTCCTCAAGCGGGCCGCTACCCCCAATCAAGCACTCAAATTCCACGCCGCGCTCGACCAAAACCTTGCACGCGTCGATAAGGTATTCGAATCCTTTCTTCTCTACCAGGCGGCCGGATGAACGAATGCGGATCACACCGTCTTGTCTTGTTTGCCGCGTCTTGTCGGGCGGAGCAAACTGATCCACGTCAATACCACAATAGACGATCTTGAGCTGTTCCGCGCGAGCTCCATGCTTCAAGTAGAAGTCGCGATGGAAGGTCGAAATGCAGATGATGAACTCCGCGCGATGGATCTTGTCCTTGAGCGCCACGCGGTCGCGGAATAGATCAGTCGCGTGCCCTGTAAAGCTGAAGGGGATGTCGAGGAGCCAAGCGGCGTACATGGCGACAGTGCCTGATGAATGAATCCACTGCGCATGGATATGCGCTACGGAATTCCGCGGTTGTGTTCGGGCCCAATGGCAGGCGACGAACAAGTGTGCGATCGCAGCGACCCGGCCACGCAGCGTCTCCCGTTCCGCAATCAAGGCATTCCACAACGCCCGAAAGAATCGTCCGCCAAACAGGAACGGTGCAGACAGCACGGAGGCAACCACCCCGAATATGGGCAGCGGATAAATAGGCCGTGTGGCGCGATGGATCGCGACCGCCCAGTTGGATCGATGGTATGTGTCGTCTGGCTTGCGCAATGCATGCAGGCCGAACGGGATCCCCGCCCGCTGGACCTGCTGCAGTTCGTTGGCAACCCAAGCGTTACCAATGCCATTCGTCGTCACGTAGTGGATCAACAAGAAAAATCCTTGCCTTGAGTACTACCGCGCACAAAGCGGCTACCGAAATCAACTCCGCAGACGATCGATAATTGAGATTCATACATTGGGTTTGCAGCACTGCACTTCGGGCAAAGCCGTCTTGTATTCGATCAACGTGGAAGTTCGTCCACGCCAGCGATTCAGATGGAACATGGCGATGCCGATCGCTTGCGGGAACTTGGCTAGAACGCAAAAGAAGGCATATATCCTTGCGTGATCCCGGCTATCGCCCTGATGACGGCGGTGCCCGTATATTCGAATTCCAAGCAAGAGGTAACCCGACACGATCGCCGCGCACAGAAGCCAGGACCATGATGTCAATAGCGCTCCGGCAACCGCCGACGCGATACCGAGCAACGGAACGCAGAATCCCCAAACAATCGCACTCCGAACATGGCGGACATTATGGCGCTCCGGCGGACTGCCGTGCAGCGCAGCGCCTTCGGCGTAAGCGTGCCCTCCGCGCACGGCACGCTTCCACCACTGACCAAAGCTGGCCATGTCCGCGTCGTGCAGCGTCATTTCGGTCGCAAGCCGCCGGATTTTCCCGCCGGCGCGGCGCAATCTAACGCAAAGCTCAGGCTCCTCGCCGGCGATCATCTTTTCATTGAAAAGCCCTGCCTGTTGGAGCGCTGCAGCTCGCATCATCACGTCTCCGCCGACGCTGCGGACTTCTCCCGCGGAGCCGTCCCATTCCATATCGCAAAGCCGATTGTAAATCGAGGCGTCGGGATGCCGCTCGCGCCGCCGGCCGCTGACGGCCACCACATTCGGTTCGCTGCCTACCACGCTCCGGGCCTGCTCCATCCAGCCTGCCACGACCTCGCAGTCGCCGTCGACAAACTGAACGTAGTCTATTGAAGGCTCGCACTTGATGAGTCGCTCAAATCCTGCGTTTCTTCCGCGAGCCATGGTGAATGGCTTTGACAAGTCAAGCTCGACGACATCAACGCCCATCGACCGTGCGAATTCCACGCTTCCATCCGTCGAACCGGAATCGACATAGACGATTCGTTGGGTTGGCCCGGTCAGTGAGCGAAGGCAACGCTTCAGCCGCTCACCCTCGTTGCGACCGATCACAACGACGCCGACTCTCGTTGGATCCGTTTCAGGCACTGGCTTGTGATTTCCAGAGCAGGCCATCGAAGCCCAGCGGTTCATCAGTGACAACCTGCGTGAAGTTCTCGCAGTTCAACTCGACGCCAAACCAACGTCCAAGCGTCTTGAGATCCTGGTCGAACGCAAGCACAAGCCGAGCACGGGTAGCATTTGACAATTGCGGGCGATTCTTCATCTGCCACACGCGCTTGACCCTATCGCGCAACGACTGCGGGACAAATCTGCGTCGCAACCAGGTTACGCCGCGATTCCACACGATGGCGTCGCGCAGAGCGTTGTCGCGCAGCCGTCCCGCGGACGCGTTCCGTCCGTCCCGCTCGCTATGCCAGTGCGGCGCCTCCTCATACCCTATGAAACGGCAAATGCGTTCGAACTCCCCTTGCGACCGCGCGCGCAGTCGCTCCGAGAAGACCGGAAGAATGCAATCGGGTCCATAAGCGTCAAGATAAGGCCGCAGTTGCTTCGCGTAGCAGCCGTAGTCCGTCAGCCGCGGACACTCGCGCACGGCCGTTTCGATGGAATCAGGGGCGGTCCGCTCGCTCCATTCGTGTATGTAGTGCGACACGAGCCGGTCGATCGGATGCCGCATGACGTAGATCAGCTTCACATGCGGCATGTGGCGTCGCATGCGCTCCACGGTGCGGGGATAAGTCGGCAGCTTCGTGTAGTGCGTGCTCGATTCACCGCAGAGCCCACCAGCGCGTGCAGCAGTGAAAAGCGACGCATACGACGCGATCCCCCGCGCGTACGCTTCGTCGCCACTGAAAAAGCATGGCTCTTTCGGATCGCTCATGTAGAGCCCCGGCTGGCGCGCGAGCTGCTCATGAAGTGTGCTCGTCGCGCACTTCATCGCGCCGATGATGATGAAATCGGGAAGCCGGCTCATGTCTGCGGGTATTGGGGCGGTTCGCGTACCGGCCTCCAGGAATTCATCCAGATGTCGAGCCATTCATGCCTGCAAATGTGCGGCCGCTTCGCGCCAAGGAGTTCACGCGCTAACGAAATCGACCGCCCGAGCCACCAGCACGCATTGGCGACCCACAAGCCTGATCGGCCGTAGTACTTCGCGTAGTAGCGCGCCCGTGACTCATACCAGTAGCTGGGTCGTCGCTTTCGCTCGGCGGCCAGCGACTTCACCGGATTGCTGCGGCCGCGCAGGTGTACGACCCTTGCCTCGGGGCGGTGGCACACCTTCCAGCCGGCCGCCCTGGTTCTACGGCAAAAATCCGGATCGTCAAAGTACAGGAAATACCCTTCGTCCAGCAGTCCAACATCGCGAAACACCGCGCGGCGAATCAGCGCGCAGGCAAAGCTGGTCCATTCTACCTGCACGGGGACATCCGAGACCGGCAAGTGTCCGTCGCGGGCATGCAGGAGGCGGTCGATAATCCCCGTCGAAGCGGCCTGGAAGAACTCATAAACGGGGCTGCGATCTAGGAAACAGCTTACTTGCGGCGTACCGTCCGGCCATTCGAGTCTTGGACTGAAAATGCCCGCTTCCGGGTGTTGCCTCGCAGCATCCAGCAACGCCTCCACGGCGCCGGGACGCACCACCGTATCCGCGTTAAGGAGCAGGAAGTACTCCGGCGGATCGGGCTCCGCCAGCGCCTCTCGCAAGATTACGTTGTTGCCGCCGGTGAAACCGCGGTTGGGGTGGATCGCCGTAACCACAGCCCAGTCACCCCACCCGTTTGTGTCGATCGCTTCCTGAATCGCCTGTACAGACTCCCCGCCGGTGCCGTTTTCACATACCGCCACACGCAGCCCGGGCATGCTTGCGACCTCAGATTCGAGCGAACGTAGACAATCAACGGTGAGATCGGGAACCCGATAGCACACGATGACCACGAGTACGCGATCCGACTGCACGTTTTCCTGCGGAGGAGCGACGGCGATCGTCTCAGCAAGTGGATCCGACATCTGCCATCTCGCGATAGTATCCGGCGACTTCATCCCAAGCCGCCGTTTCATCCCAGTTGGAAACGAATTGCGCGGCGGGCTCCATGTTGATTCGAACGCCCGGCTCGGCGAACTCGACTTGATGCTTCAGGTCGAGTTCACACGGCATGTCAAACCGTGTGCGCATTTCAGCGGCGAAATGTTGGGCAAACGCACCCTGAGTTTCCACGTAGCCGCTCGGATGGTGCGTGGAGAAACCAGGATCTGCCGGAAGACTTTCCAGAAACTTCACATAGCACCGCGCCAGCAAAGAACTATGAATATTGTCTCTTACATACGCCGGCGTGTTGACCAAGGCCACTTTCCCGTCCAACCAGGTTCGCATCAGGTATGCCGTGAAACGCGGCTCTTCGTACGGCCCAAAAGGGTTCGGGATCACGAATTTACCGAGGCGCACTCGCTCGGCCTCAGCATGGTATCGAAACACATCCGCCGTAAGCCCCTTGGACATTCCATAGGGGGAGAACGCCGGCAGCCCTCCGGACCCGACCCCTTCGCCCTGTTCGAATATACTGCCGGTCAGGACTACGCGCCGGCACCCTCTTTCGCGCAACGCCTTCAGTACTTGAGACACATTGCGCGTGTTGTTGCTGAGTGCGGCGACGACGTCGAAGTCAGAGCTCTTGTAATCACTCACGTCTGCGGCATGATGGCAAAGGACATCCCAATCCTTGCAGCCGCGAATCAGTTCCAGAAACTCCCCAGAACCGAATCCACACCCGACAGCCGGCTCACAGTGCTCGGCAAGGAGACGAACGCGCTCGCGCCGCACACCTTCATAGCTATCCAGTTTCTTGCGGAACGTAGCCACGACCGAGTGCCCGGCAAGTGAAAGCTCGCGGACGAACCAAAAGCCCGTGAACGAACTCGCTCCCGTGAACAGAATCCTCATGGCCGAGCGTCTTCCCCCACAGCGGCAGCTAGATGATAGGCCGGATCGAAGTCATGCCAGGTGTCATCTTTTTGCGAAATCACCGCCGGCTCGATCGGCCAATCGATCTTAAATCGCTCATCGTTCCAGCGGATGCCTCGCTCCAACTCGGGCGCATAGAACTCATCGACGAGGTAGAACGTCTCAGTGTCCTCGGCCAGTGTGATGAAGGCGTGGCCGAAGCCCTTGGGTACATACAGCATTCTTCGATTCTCGGCGGTCAGTTCCGTGCCGTACCATTTCCCGAACGTCGGCGACTCCGGCCGCAAATCCAACGCGACATCCCAAAACGCCCCACGAACACACCGAACGAGCTTCGTCTCCTGCTTGGGCGCGAGTTGGTAGTGGATCCCTCGAAGCGTGCCCTTTTGCGCCGTAAGCGAATTGTTGACCTGCACAAACTCCGTTGTCAGGCCATGCTGCGCGAACTCATCGCGGCAGAAGACGCGCGCAAAGAATCCACGATCGTCGCCGCGCTTTTCCAGCTCGATCACATACAGGCCGTGAACAGGTGTCTTGATGAACTTCATGCTTGCTCCAAACCCATCAGGCCATGGCCGCCAAGCGATGCATCTGTTTCTGAAGCGTTCGCAGCCGCACGAATTGATCGCTTTCGAAATCAGCGGCCGTGAACCCATGCTCGACCATCTTGCGATGCAGCTCTTCCATGCCCGAAGCGAGCGTGTACTCAAGCTGGAAGTCAGGCATCACGGCGCGCAGGCGGTCAAAGTTTACGCGATAGTTACGCGGATCCTCCCCAACCTCGCCCGTGTAGACGATCTTCGCGTTCGGTATGAGCCGCTGCACCTCATCCCCGACGTCTCGCACTTGGTAGTTTTCTTCATTGCCTCCGACATTGAAAGCCTGATTGGTCACCGCTTCGCGCGGCGCGCCAAGGAACGCCACGAACGCGCGAGCGATGTCTCGGCAATGGATCAGCGGCCGCCAGGGCGAACCGTCACTTTTGATTCGGATTTCACCATAGGATAGAGCCGATCCGAGCAGGTTGTTGACGACCAGATCGATCCGCAGCATGGGTGAATGTCCGTACGCTGTGGCGTTACGCAGGAACACGGGGCAGAAACCGTCGTCTGCGAGCGCCCCGACGAATTGCTCCGTCTCGATTTTTGACTGGGCGTAGGCCGTGAGCGGATTGAGCGGGTCGCGCTCGTCAAGGTCGAGCTTGGCCCCTTTCCCGTAGACCGAGCAGCTTCCCGAAAAGAGATACCGCCCCACGCCGGCCCGCTTCGCGTCTTCGGCGATCTTCACGGACGCGTCACGATTGACGCTCAACGTCAGCTCCGGATCAAGATCACCCATAGGATCGTTCGAGATAGCGGCTAGGTGACACACCGCGTCATGGCCTTCGAGATCGGCGGGCGTGATCGAACGAACGTCTTGGATAAGCTCCCGGTCGGCTTCGGTGACAGATTCCCACTCGCAACCGTCGAACAATCCGAGATCGCAGCCGGTGACTTGGTGGCCGGCTTTCTTGAGCAGGTCAACCAAGTGCATCCCGATGTAGCCCCTGTGCCCGGTAACGAAAACCCTCATATGCTTATTCGCCTTTCACCTTGGTCGGCGTCGAGCACTGATCTTGCTTCCAAACGGCCCATGGCGCGGATCCACCCGCCCACAGTTCATTCAGGTGATCGTGATCGCGCTGCGTGTCCATGCAAGCCCAGAAACCGCCGTGCTTGAACATCGAGAGCTGCTCGTCGTCGGCCAGACTCACCAGCGGTGCTCGTTCCAGCACGCAAGATTCGTCCTTGGACAGGTAGTCCAGGAAACTTCGACGGAAAAAGAAGTAGCCGCCATTGATCCAATCGTCGGCGAAATCCGGTTTCTCGTCGAACTTCAGCACACGGCCCCCGTCCACTTTGATCTGGCCGAATCGCGACGGCGGATTCACGCCGAGCACCGTCCCTGTCTTGCCGTGGTCAAGATGGAAGGAAAGCTCCTTCCCCAGATCGGCGTCCGTCACGCCATCGCCGTACGTGACGGCGAAATGCTCGGCATCGCCAAGGTATCGTTCCGCGGCCCGAGCGACACGCGCCCCGGTCATCGTCTCCTCACCCGTGTACGCGAGCGTAACCTCCCAGTCGTCCTCATGATCGATCGAGTGCACCGTAACGCTGTCGCTCTTGAGCTCGACCGTAAAATCGCTGTTCATCGAAGCGTAGTTCAAGAAATACTGCTTGATCACCTCGGACTTGTAACCGCAGCACAACACAAACCGGCGAAAGCCGTAATGGGCATAGCAGCGCATGATGTGCCAAAGAATCGGTCGACCACCGATCGGTACCATGGGCTTGGGAACCAACTCAGTCTGTTCCCTAAGGCGCGTACCGAGCCCGCCGCAGAGAACGAGCACCGGAATACTCGCGGCTACAGATGACATTTCGTTCTCGCACGGCACATTAGAATTGCAGCGGCGTGTTATTCATTTGAGATGACTACGTTGAATCGCGTTGATTTGAAGGACGGTGCGCCGAGCCAGCCCTGCGAGCCCCAAACGGCGTGCGACCAAGTCCAGCATGACCAAACCAAGACCGTACCGCCGTATTCGGAAGCGCCGGCGAAAGCGTAAATCTTGCTTGAGAAGAGATCGCTCAAGCCTCGAAGTAATCTTCAGGTTCGCCAGCCCACTCTTGCCATACCCTCTCGTGCTCATCAATTCCAGGACACGAGATTCGACGAGACGAATCTCATGCTCCGAGGCTTTTTGGCGCCATTGACCAACCAAGCTGGGATCCGGAGCAGCATAAGTTGTGTCTAGTGGGTAATCCAGCATGCTGGGATCGTACTCTACGCCTATGAATTCACATATGCGGGCAAGCTCTCGTTTGGGTTGACCAATCAAATCCTCCTGCCGCACCTCCAAGTAGCGTCCTGACGAAAGGCCTCGCCGCACTCGATCCCAAAGCGTTTCAACGTCCAGCCATCGCTGTACTCCCGCATACGTATTGCCAGCCCACCCCATTTGAATATTTGATCGGGCCACATCGCGCGGATCGCGCACAATGTGAATGAATCTCGAATCGGGCCATATATGAAGCAATCGGTCAAAATGTCTGTGTACCGTTGCGCCGAGAATAGGTTTTCCACTACGTTCGCAGTGCTGCCCCAGAAAACTCCGTACTAGCGCCGGATAGTCGAGCGAAGTGTCTATCGTGAAGGCCCTATCTTGAAAAATCCGATGCGTATCGAGCCATTGATAGTATGGTGCCAGCTTCGGCCATTGGCCCCCATCCGCGTTAAAATCCACGGCATATTCAAATTCCTGTAGCCACGCGATGCGCGGATGATGGTCGAGCATCAAGCGCAACAAGGTGGTTCCGGATCGCTCAGCACCAACCAGGAAAATCGGTTGCACCAGGGCACGCTTCGTCATCTGCTCGCGGTGACGGGAATCCTCAACGATTGCGCTTGCCTTTGTGTCAGTTTGGCTACCCATGCCTCGCCCTATGCCGCGAACGCAGGTGCCGCTCGTATGCCGACTTCATCCATCCGGTCAATTTCGATCGGCTGCGCTCCCAGTGAGTCGCCGTGGCCGTCTCCGTTCCACCGAAGCTCCTCTTGAACTTCCCGGGGCCACCGTAGATCGACACGAAATCAAACACCTTGAGCCCTCGCCTGCGTGCCTCACAAATCGCCTCCCACAGCAATAAGTTGTTTGGCGACTCTCGACGGAATGCGGCACGGGATGCACCGGCCCAGTAGTACATCGTGTGCTCGTCATGCGGGAGAACAAGCGTCGCGATACGCTGATTGTCGAGCCACGCAGTCAACGCGCAGATGTGGTTGCCTCGCGCCAACGCCTCCCAAATGGCTTGAACGAATCGTCGAGTGTACGTCGGCGCCCTGTTCTGCCGTTCAAACACGGCAACCGCCATGTGCCAGAACTCCTCGATGAATTCGGGGCTGTTCTCCAGTCGAACCTCTACGCCGGACTTGGTCGCTTTGCGGATTCGGTTTCGGCATTCGCTCTTCATCCCAGCCCAGCGATCCTCTTCAGACAAGGTCAGATCGACGAGGTAGGTCTCAAAGCGCAAGAGATCTGTGAATCCGCGATCGCTCAGGTCCACCGTCCGATGTTCATCCTGCGTACGACACGCGAAGTAGCTATATCGCCCGAGCGTTCGATCCTTCATGAAGGCAGTCAGAATGGCTGGGACATCCGCGTCCCGAGAAAAAAGCGGCCCAAGATAGGGTGTGCTCGTACCCGGCAACGGCGAGCCAAGGATTCGAAACGGACCCTTGCGTGTTTCAATCGCGGGCCAAGCGGCCACGACATTGCCGTGCGTCCTTGCGCAGGCGAGCACAAGGCGATAGCCGTACGCAGCGCAAACGGACTCCAGCCATGCCCGACTATGGAAGACCGTCCTCACCGATAAGGGCTCAATAGCCTTGTCCCAGTCTTCGGGCTGAACTTGGTCGATAGTGGCTTGCGAACGCGTCATGCTAAGCCGCATCAACCGCTCTCTCAAGACTCTGGCTGTTCATGATACGGATAAGCGGAACGACTTCGATGTTTTGCTGGGCAGCATTGCCCAACAGGTGTTCGGTGAACTCGAGCACGAAGTCACGCCTCGCGGCCTCCTTGTGATGGCAGTGCAGCAGCAGCACACCGCCACCAGTCTCAATTATTGCGCGTGCTTCGTGCTCCGGGTCGGGCAACGGATCGAACGTGTCGCCGATGGCATGGGTCCACCACAAGGGAGTGCTCCCCTGCCGAAGGAGCGCCAGCCACTGCTAACCCGTAAGGATGCCGAAGGGTGGACGATACGGCGCATCTGGTGGCATCCAGCGGGACATAGCTGAAAAGGCGTGCGTTAGATCGGCAACACCGGTCCACGGCCAGCGTCGCCAGAAGTTGCGATGCCAATAGCTGTGACAGCCGACCTCATGGCCCTCTGCGACGATCCGATCCACGATTTCCGGGTGTCGGTCGGCCCGAAAACCCACAATGAAGAACGATGCGGTGGTGTCAAAACGCTTGAGCAAATCAAGCACCAAGGGCGTCGTGACTTCGTCAGGGCCATCGTCGAACGTTAGCGCAATTCTATTGCGAAACCGACGGCGCATGCGCCACACCTGGCGCCAACGCGCGGTCCGGGGCAACGCAATATGAAACAACAGCATAGCTGTAATCGCCACTCCGACAATCGCAATGGCACTTGTCACGCGCCACGAGCCTTCCTTCTGTGCGCAAGAACCACGCCCGAATTGCGCTGCACGCACGGGGAACGTGCAATGTTGATGGCCGGTGCATGCTCCAAGTAGGGTTGGACGGCGACACCGAGAACCGCGCCCATCAGAATATGATAGATAGGATTTAGCATGGCATTCATGAGGCAATCGGTGGCGTACATGGTGATACAAACCGCGAGCACGGCCGGCGCCGCGAATTTCGGCGAGCTCCAATCCTGAGCTTTTAGTCGACGCCAAAGCAAGATCGCCGGCAGCGCAAACGCCAACCCTAGCGAAATCAACCCCACCAGCCCCTGCTGGCCAAAGGTGATGATCCAGAGCGAATCGGTCACGGTGACGGCGTCGCCCATTTCATCCCGCACACGGTTTCGACCCCAGCTGCCCCAACCGAACACCGGGCGTTCCCACGCCCTACCAACTAGGATTTCCTCTTGATCGACCCTGCTCTGAAACGATGCGGCGCGAGCCTTGTCGATGGACGCGGCCAGTTCAATCAAGACGGTCGGATGCCATACCTGCGGCGCACGGAGTGCGACGTACCCAGCCGGGACCAGGAACAACACGAGCAGCGCGTACCGGAAACGCAGACGTTTGACGACGATCAGGGCGGAAAGCCCGATCGCCAGCGTAGCAAGCGCGTTCAGTGATCGACACATGACCGCGGTTACCAACAACGCAGTAGCCAGCCACGAGACCCGCAGGTCCGCAAGCCTTCGCATGGTTCGTGACCGCCACAGCCAGAAGCCTGTCAGTGCCGTCGCACACATCCATGTGCCGAGCTCGATACCGTGCACCAGAAACACAACCGGACGATAGCCGCCAAGGCGCCATGTCGTATAGAAGCGCGCCCACGGGTCGCCATAAAACACGCCGTAAAGCTGCGGGCTCATGCGGATTTCGAACCAGCATAGCGGCATGTAGACCAACCCACCGACGAAGATACCGATCGCCAGAAGGCGGATCGATCGAAGATCACAGAAATAGACTCGGCCTATCCAGTAAGGTGCACCCCACGTCAAGAACTGTTCCAGGTTGCCGGAGAGCCCGTCGTACAGACCGAGGTCATTGCTTATCGACGTCGGCAGCGGGCAAAGGCACCAGATGAGCATCGGAAGATCCCATACCAGTGGCCGAAACCCAACCAGGCGTCTGCCATCCACAAGGAGCAATCCGAGCAGTATGACGCCGTTGACCGCGGTCATCCGTGTGTAGTCCGGCAGCCCTGCAATGGCGTAGCTGGCTTGGGGAAGGAACAGCCACCCAATCAGGTACGCGGCGACTATCGCCTTGCGTACCGGCAGCATCCAAAACAGGCTCAAGCCCAGCGGGATCCAACCGAACATCGCAACGGGCACGAGTGGTGTCATGGGGCGATGCGCACCAGTGCATCATCAAAGTCCTCGCGCCGTTCCTCATTGGCGATAGCCCCGAAAAGCGCTCGCTCAAGAATCTCTGCAGACTTGTCCCAATCAAAACCACGGGCGATCGCGTAGCTCTCCTCGCTCATCCGGCACCACGCTTCGTCATTCAAACGCAGCACCCGAACCATACGTTCCGCCATCGCCTCCACATCACCGACATCCACAAGGTACCCAGACC
>JBHHUB010000108.1:0-13729 GCA_046753625.1 Phycisphaerae bacterium
ACTTCAACGATCAGCCAATCCCCTCGCTCGTACCCGCCGGACCGTGAACGGTTACCATATCTTCAACCGATCCGGTCTACAGCGTATCCCGTATTCGCGTGCCGCTTCAACCCGTCTAAGAATCGGCATCGACCGCTTGCGCAATAGCAAAGGGCACACATCGCGTACAATGGTTCGACATGGCATCGTCCCTTCAGCCGACAACCTTGCGTTCGGTGTGCCGGCGTACTTGCTTACCCCTTGGGGGTGCCCATCACTCAAACCGGAACCGGTTCGATGAGGGATTGCATGCTTCCCGCGCAATGGGTGATACGCCAATCTCGACCGAACGCATGGATTTGGTCTCGCTTCAGTTCCGCACGTTCCAGCGTGGTGGTATCGACGACGACACGGCCCTGTTGGTCGACCTCTTCCGCCATCTGGTACGCCGCCTCCTCGGTTACGCCGAACAGCTTCCGCAGCATGTCGATCACGTAGACATACGTGTGATCGTCGTCATCAAGCAGGATGACGTTGTACGGCGGCTGTTTCTTGTTGCGTGCCTCTTGCCTGGACGAAGTTTTTTCTTCTTGTGCCGTCTTCGATTTCAACGTTAGTGTCATTGTCGACCTATCTGACGAGAACGTTTTCCATCCAGCCCGCAACCCTTCGGGGACCGACAACGCTTGGCCGTCCGATTCAACCTTAATATCCCATAAACAATAATCGACTGCGCGAAGAGAACAAGAGCCCGCCACGATCGGTTCGCCCCCGCGTCGTCGCTGGCGGTCGTAAGCGTACGTCGCCTCTCTCTATCGGCCACCGAGCAACGGCAGCGCCGTCGTCTCCGGCCCGCTGTTCGATGATCCACACCTTTCATTTTCGACAACCTGTCCGTGCAAGGTTAACGCCGTCGAGGCGGTAACCCGGATTTGGGCAAAACGGCCGATGTGCTCGGGTTTGCCGGGAAAGACCACGATCTGATCGCGGACCGTCCGCCCCACGAGCTGGTCGCTACGCCGCCACGACACCTCCTCGCCGCGAGTCTGCTCGGCCTCCTGCGCTTTCAGCGCCGCCTTGCTGTATCCTTCGACCAGCACCTCCACCACGCAGCCGATCAAATCGCGGTTCGCCGCGGCGGCGATGCGCTCCTGGCTCCTGAGCAGCTCTCCGTTGCGCCGCCGTTTCACGGCGTCGGGAACGTCGTCCGCATCACGCTTGTCCGCCACGGTGTTGGGACGCGGCGAATACTTGAACACGAAAATGTTCTTGAACCAACCCTGCTCGATCAGCCCGAGGCTCGCCTCATGATCCGATTCCGTCTCACCGCAAAACCCCACGATGAAATCGCTGGCCACGGCCACATCGGGAACCAGCGCCTGGGCTCGTTCGAGCAGCGCGACGTACTCAGCGATCGAATAGACCCGCCGCATCCTCTTGAGCATCCGGTCGCTTCCGCTTTGAACCGGAATGTGCAAATACTTGGAGGCCTTCGGGTGGTCACGCATGACTTCGAAGATGTCATCGTGAAAATCACCGGGGTAGCTTGTAACGAATCGGACACGTTCCAGCCCGTCGACATCGGCCACCCGCGCCAGCAATTCCGCAAACCGCACCGGACGACCGCCTTCCTGATGGACGTAGCTGTTGACGGTCTGTCCGAGCAGCGTGACCTCCTTCGCACCGCGATCAGCCAGCATCTTGGCCTCATCGACGATCTGAGCGGCGGGGCGGCTGCGCTCGGCGCCTCGCGTGAACGGAACCACGCAAAACGTACAAAACTTATCGCAGCCGCGCTGAACGCGAATGTACGATTGCAACACGCGGTCCGATGTCGGCTCACGCGACAGGTCCAACGCTTCCACCGAATCGTATTCCAACGCGCGGGCAAGCGGTGTGCTCTTTCTCGAAAGCGATTGGGACAGGGCGATGGCGCGGTGCCGGTTGCATCGCACCTCTTCGATCAGCGCGGGAACCTTGTTCAACTCCCCCGGGCCGCATACCAAATCCACATGCGGCATGCGCGAAAAAATGCCGTCGGGGTCGCGTTCCGCCATGCAGCCGATGACGCCCAAAACCATATCCGGGTTGCCCTGTTTCGGCTTCCGGAGTGCCCCCAAACGTGAAAGTACCTTTTGTTCGGCGTGGTCGCGCACGCTGCACGTGTTGATCAGCACCAGGTCCGCATGGCTCATGTCTTCCGTAGGCTCGTATCCCAGGCGTCGGAGCTGGCCAAGAACGAGCTCGCTATCGAGCACATTCATCTGGCAGCCCATCGTCTCGAGGTATACGCGTCGTATCTTCATGAGTGTACTGCGAACGTGCCTGCTTCGGAACCCGCCGGCGAGCTCTCCCATTCCGACCGCCAGTGTACCAGATGCCGCACCCGACTCCAAACGCCGCGGGCTGGATGCGCCAAGCGGCGTCCGTGCCTTAGTGCGAGGGCATGCCCTTCTTCGCATAGGAATACATGATGGCGTCGGCGAGCCGGTGGGAGCACCGCCGGATGGCGGTCACCGCCTTGCCCTCGAGCGTGAGCGTGACCTCCGCACGCCGCTTCCGGCAGGATCGAACCACGGCCCGGGCGACGCGCTGGGGCGTGTATTGGGAGTGGGCGACCCGTTCCGCCCTCACATCGACACAACCGGCCGTCTCAAAGAAGGGGGTGGCCGTGGAGCCGGGCGAGACCAGGATGACATCCACGCCGCTCCCGTGAAGCTCCATCCGCAGCCCCGTGCTGAACGAAGAAAGCGCGGCTTTGGTGGCGCTGTACACCGTCATGCGGGGAATCGTTTGATTGCCGACTACAGAAGAAATGTTCACGATCTGGCCGCTGCTCCGTTCGATCATGGGCTCGAGCACCGCCTGCGTCATGGCGATCGGAGCTACCAGATTCAACGCGATCATCCGCTCGAGATGGTCAGCGGGCATACGCCGAACCGTTGAGAAGCTGGCCCATCCGGCGTTGTTGATGAGAACGTCAATTCGCCCGAATCGCCGATAGGCGAACTCTATGGCCGCTTGACGCGCGTCGGCGTCGGTGATGTCGATGGGCGTGCTCGCGATGCGATCGTCCCCGATTTCCCGTTCGAGGTCGGCCAGCTTTTCGGCGCGTCGCGCAACGGCCACGACCCGACTTCCGGCATCGTGAAACGCAACCGCACACGCCCGCCCGATTCCGCTCGACGCGCCCGTAATGAGCACTACTTTTTCGTGTAGGTCGTAACCCATGGGCGGTAACGATAATCGGTCCGACGCCCTCGAACAACTCTCCGTACGTCCGGCGCGCCGCAACTTCGGCGGCCATGGCTCGTCCGTCCATCGACGCGCATTCAGGGCCGCGCGGTGTGCGCGCCCCATGTCCCCCCTTGCGATCAGTGGTGCCGACCTACCTCGGTCGCACCGCGCGTGCGGTTGTCGGTCGGGGTCCTACGCCGGGCGCATCAAGGCTTCTTCTCGGGCTGCTTGGTGACCGACTTTGCTTTGGCGCCCTTGGCCGGCACCTTCCTCCGAGCGCTCTTGAGACTGACTCCTTTCGCGCCGGTGGTGAGGCGGGCATTGCGCCCCCGCAATCGATTCGGATTGCCCGGATGCGGTTTGCGGGTGATTCTTGTCCGGGCCGCACGCTTGTTGACGATCCGTTGCCCATAGATGCGCACCGGGATGATGAGTTCCGGGCTACCGGCATCATCGGTTTTTACCAGGATGTGCTGGGAACCGTTGGGCGGTCGTTCGCTGGCCGGCATGGTCAGGATGATCCGCTGTTCCTTTTCTGTTTCCTTGAACTCAACGGTTGCGCCGGGAATGGTGCACTCGGTGGATAGGATTTTGCCGCGCTTGCCGCCGGTCCACTTGAGGACCACTTGCGAGTTGACGGCTTGCCCTCTGCCTTTCCGGAGCATCATCGCGGCCGGAATCGCCGACAGTCTCGGGATGACGCGAGCGACCACCTGAATCGCCATGTTGGGCGCTTCTTTGACGCCTGTGTTGATTCCGATGGCCCGGCGGAAATTGCCGTAGGGAAACGGCGGGTCGACCGTGACATCGAATTGATACTTCTCGCCGGCCACGAGCTCTTTGATGTTGGCGTGGATCGCGGGATCGAGCGTCGATGCAATCGTCGGATGGATGGGGCCGCCATCCGCGCGCGTCAGCAGCAAGGATCCTGTCTGGGGTTCGGCGTTGGACTCGATCGCGCCGAAGTTGACGTTGATCTTGTCCGTGGCGATCGCACGTTTGACTGTTCCCGTGCAAACCAACTTGAATTGCGGCATCGCGCGGTCATTGCTCTGTACGGAGATCGATTTTCGAAAGTCGCCGCGGTATTTGCGTGAGCTGAATCTCGCAGCCAGGACTTCGGTTTCGCCGGGTTTGATGTTACGGGCGGACCGCCCGTTGAGTTTGGTACCTCACCCACCCCGAGCGGTTATGCTCAAGGTGGCGGCGCCTTCATTTTTCAACACCCATTTGCATTCGATCATTTCGCCGTACCAGACGGGTTCCTTGCTGATTTCGCGTTCTTTAACCACGAGCTTGGGCGGCCCACTACGCACCGGTCGGGAAGCCTTTTTCTGCTTGGCGTTTGCCGCTTTGGCATTCTTGGCCGCGCCATGCTTGTCCTTGCCGCAACTGGATTGCCAGTTGTTCTTGGTCTGGCTCTTGGCATCTTTGGCTGAGCCGCACGCCGCGGTTTTGGATGCGCCGACCTTTTTCTCGGTCTGCTTCTTCGAACCGGGAACGGCCAACTGTGGGGCTCTCTTGCGCGGGCCGTTTTGCTTCGCGGTTCCTTTGCCTTCTTCGGATTTCTTGGCCTGCGTTCGTTTTTGGGCCGCCTCCTTGAGGCTGGCGCCTTGTTGTGCCCACGTCGCCGGGGCTACGAGCAGAACCCAAACGCATGCGGCGACCAAGAGCACACCGCGGGAAACAATGCGGTTGCCTCCGCCACCCAAGATTGCGTTACCCCCTACGAGCGATTGCGTTTTCACCGAACAACCTCCAAAAAATCAAGAAACCCCACGGGGAGGGTTTTATCCGAACAGACTCCTCTCCCAATCCGCCCCAAGTGTAGCAGATTCTACCCTCTATTCCGAGGCTTGGCCTCCACTTTGCGACTGTTTTTGCAGATTGCCGCGTTCTTGGCACGTTCGTCCGAGAAAAGGCCGCCGGGACGGAGCCTGATCCGAATGCGTCGTTCGATCAAGGTATTCTTCACAACTGCCGTGTTTATCGCTACTTATGGCGGACGTGGTTATGGGAGCCCGGTCGCCCGAGGCGGTAGCGCGGTCTTGCGAGATACGCAGCCGGGCATGAAGCGCCAAGGGCACAACCACGTGCCGACCAGTCGGCTTCAGTCCGCGCAGAGCCCCGAAAGCACGCGACCCCAGGAAATCGGCATGATAACCGCAGCTCGAAGAGAGAAGCCGCCGTGAAAACCGTGTCACAACCACGTCGCGCCGACGTAGCCGCTCGACGCCTTACGTCTTCAGCAGGGGGAGCGACGCCCACTTGCCACCCAGTATCGGATTAGGATCGACCGCCAGCCAGTCTCGAAGCACGGTCGCGTATACGGTTCGAAAATCGATGCCGAACGCCAGATCGCCGTCGGTGAGCCTGTCAAGATGGGGCAGGGGCCCATGGACGCCGCCTTTGACTTTGCCGCCCAGCAGGAACATCGGCGCGGCCTGTCCGTGGTCCGTCCCACCGGAGGCATTCTCCGCGACCCGCCGGCCAAATTCGGAAAACACCAGGACAAGCGTTTGGTCAAGGTGACTCGTTCGGGCGAGGGCATCCACGAACGCCCGGAGTGATCGCCCGCTTTCACGAATCAGCCGGGCTTGCCGCGGCAACTGGTTGGCGTGGGTGTCGAAGCCGCTGATGGAGGTGTAGTAGATGCGCGTCCCCATGCCGGCCACGATCATGCGCGCGATGTGCTTGAGCCGCTGACCGAACCCGCCGTTCGGGAACTGCGCCCCCGCGATTTCCATCCGGGCGGCCGCGCGGATTTCGACGGCCGTATCCATGGCTTCCAGGTACGATCGCCGGAGAAAATCAAGGTTGCCCGCGGCTCCCGGGGCGACCGGGCCATGTACCGGGGCCATGCCCTCAAATCGGGCGTTGTTGGCTTGTTTCTTCCGCCGGCGCGACGGCGGTCCGCCGAACTGTGCCGGATTGGGCGTGGTCACCGGGGCAAACCGATCGCCTTGCATGGCCAGTGGCACTTCATTCGCGACTGCGATGCCGAGGCGTGGATCGGGCCGGTCGCATGCGGCTTGGCCTGCAGCACGGCGGCCCTCCGCTGTGCCTCCCCCGCAAGTGCTGTCGAAGTATCGGCCGACCCATCCGTTGGAAAACCTCCCTTTCGGCGATGCCGTCTCCCAAATGCGGGTACTGACGAAGTGGGATCGGTTGGGGTTGGGGTATCCTACGGATTGAACAATGCCCAACGTGCCGGCATCCAGCAGTGACTGATACGCCGTCGCCTCGCTGTGCCACCCCTGATGCTCGTCGATCTTGATCACGTCGGTGCGGGGAATCGCCAGCGTTGGCCGCAACCGGTAGTATTCGTCATTGCGATAGGGGACGATCATGTTCAGGCCGTCGTTGCCGCCGGCCAGTTGGATGACCACCAGGATGCGCCCGTCCGAGCCGCTGCGCCGCGATGCGAAAGCATGGCAGGTCTCGCCGAAAAGCCATTGAGCCGTTCCAGCCAGAAACGAGGGCACCGTGGTCCCCAAGCCTACGAGTCCGGCGCTTTTCTTCAAGAAGGCTCGGCGTGATGCCGCCCGAGCCTGGTCGATGGACCGATAGCGGCCATGCGCGCGCCGGCAAACCGCTTGTGGTCGCCGGTCGGCGTTTGGATTGTCTTGCGTGCTCATATGCTGCACCCCATTGGCCTGGAATCGCTGGGAGAACCTGATTTGCTCCTCAGGGCAAAACGCCCAACCGCGACGTTTATTCTCCCCACTGAGGGGGTCGTGCCCAAACCGAACCGCGCCGGTCAGGAAGCGAACGAGTGCTCAACGGTATCCCAGAGCCGCCGCATCCTGACGGGCGGTTCCGATAACCGGCAGCTTCCGGTCCCAATCTTCAACCTTCAACCTTGGAACCTTCCAATCTTCCCTACTTCGTTTCCGCGAGTTTCTTGGCCTCCTCGACCGACGAAAGGAAGTGGTCGGTGTATCGGGGATCCACGTTCTGGCACACGCGCGTAGCCTGCTCGCGGATGAGTTCGTAGTCCGGGTCGTCGCCCGACGTTTCCTTGAACTCGCCCGCCAGGATAACCAGCCGCAGGAGGTGCCGCAAAATCAATCCCTCGTTTTTCGACAGGTTGGTTTCCTTACAGAACTTGTAAAACTCGCAGTCGAACGCGAACAGTCCGCCTGCGACCCACTTGGGCACGACGTGGACATCCTCCGGGGCGGCGAGCTTCTGATCGAACAACGCCTTGAGCATCTCCGCCAGATTCTCGGGCTCCCGCTCGTATTCCTCGTACCACTCATCGGGATACTCGCGGTCGCCCTTTTTTTCTGCCTGGTCTTCTCGCTTGACCCTGGCCGTAATAACCCCCATGGAAATCAGCGTGGGCACGAGTGAATCGCGCTCCAAGGGGCCCGGCTCCAGTTCAGGCAGCCGAATACGTCGCTGGATGGCGGGCGGCAGGGGCAGGACCGACTCCAACGCCTGTATTTTTTCCTCAAGGCTCGCGTGGACGAGCTGCTTGGCCAAAAATGATCCGTACAGGGGATCGATGCTGCGAAACGTGAGCAGATCGCTGATGTCGTCCGCCAGCGTGATGCGGCCATCCTCGTCGCTTTTCGTGAGGAATCCGAATGCGGCCAGGTTGTCGATCATGAAATCCAGTTGATCGCGGAATTTCTCGATGCGCTTGGGCTCGGCAAACCGCGTCTCGAGAAACGCGAGGACGTCCTTGATCGATCCGCTGCGGTTGAGCAGGTAGACGAGAAAGTGATAGGGGATCATGCGCCGGCTGGCCAGCTTGGCGGGGCCGGCCGCGATCAGCGTCTTGAACTGCCCCTCCGTCCAGTATTGCTCGGTCTTGCGGCGGGTTGGTCGCTTGCGTTCGAGGGCCTTGCGAGCGCGCAGTATACCGGGGTCCTTCGAGTTTGGATCGATCTGCTCGTATTTCCGGCGCCACTTGTTGATTTTAACGTCGTCTTCATGCGCCAAGACGTAGACGTACCCGGTGGTATCGAACTGGGGCCGACCGGCTCGCCCGAACATCTGGTGCGCCGACGACGGGGCGATGACCTTTTTCTCCCCACGCGGGCCTTTCAGGAGCGTGCACAGTACGACGCTCCGCGCAGGGAGATTGATTCCCGCCGCAAGGGTTTCCGTGCAGATGACGAAGTGGATCAGCTTCTTGAGGAACAGTTCTTCGACAAACTGCTTGTACTTGGGCAGGATGCCGGCGTGGTGAACGCCAACACCGCAGATCAGCATTTGCCTCAGTTTCGGGCCGATCCCCTCCTTGAAGAAGTCCGGCTCCATGGTTTCCTTGATCTTCTCGCGGGTCGCCTCGTCGATAAGCCGGAGCCCCTTGAGCCGTTCGGCGATTTCCCAGCAGCCATCTCGATCGAAGCAAAACACCAACGCCGGTGCCCGATGCGCCGCGTCGTCATCCGCGATCATTTGCGGGAGCTGTTCGGCGAGGAGCTTGTCCTCGACCCAATTGAAATCGAGCGGCACGCGGCGTTCCTGGGTCGCAACCAGGCGAACCTGGCGACCATGTTGCTCGTGCAGCCAATGCGTGAACTCAGGCGCGTTACCGACCGTGGCCGACAGCAGCATCAAACGCACGTTCTTCGGCAGCAGCGCCAGGGACAGCTCCCAGACGATGCCGCGGTCGTAGTCGTTGAAGTAGTGGAATTCATCCATGACCACACCGCCTACGTCCTCGAACGATTCATCGCCGGCCAGCAAGTGGTTCAGCAGGATTTCCGCAACGACAATCCGCACGCACGCATTCGGGTTGACCCGGCGGTTGCCGGTCACCAGCCCGATGTCGTCCCGTGAAAACCCCCACGCCTCGGCCCGATCCTGGAACTCGCGAAACTTCTGGTCGGTTAGGGCGATGAGCGGGGTGGTGTAGTAAAGCCGCTGACCGCTGGCGAGCGCTTCGTAGATGGCGGCTTCGGCGATCAGCGTCTTACCCATGCCCGTGGGGGCGGTGATGAGCACGCCGCCATCGCAACCGAACCAGGCGAGTAGCGCTTCTTCCTGAAACGGATAGAGATCGAATTCGATCAGGTCGAGAAATCGATCGCAAAGATCATTGCGGTCCATGAACGCCAAGATAGCGGCGATAGGTAGCCAACGCGAGCGGAGGGTTGGAGGTGCGTCCGGCAAGCCGGACCGGTGATCGGTCGTCGGGCGCTACGTTAGGGGGTGCCACTGCCGAGCAGGAGGCTCAGGGCGGTCGATTCGGCAAGGCTCAAGATGACAGGAATGGCTCCGGCGGTGCATCCCACCAGTTGAAGCGCGTATCCGCCCACCATCAGTAGGGTCAGCAATTGAGAGACCCGGCGTAGTCGGGCCGAGGTTGCAACCTGTTTGACGGTGGGGATTCGCTTGCTCATGAGGTGGGCCTGATGCGCGCACCAGCGCCGGCTTGGTGCCGGCGCTCGGATGATTCAGCACTTCGATCCATCAATCACAGAGTCTGAACAGTGTACCCAACGGCGGCGGGGGATTGTTGGGGTCGGCCGCACATTGCCCGGGAATCGTGCAGGTCGGGTCCACGCAAGGATTGCCCAGCGGGGAGTTGCGCGACTGGAAGTCGCCCGGATTGCAGTTGGCCAGGAATGTCCCGCAGGGATCAACGAAATAAGTCAGGTTGACCAGTTTGTCATTGCAACCATCGAGGAATCCCACCGCCTGGAATACGATGCCGGTAGCGATCAGTGCCGCACCGGTCAGCAGCTTTCGTCGCTTGACCGATCCGCGCTTACCCGAATTGCCTTTGCCCGATTCGATGACCATGTAATTCAACTTTCCTTGTGCGTTTGGCTTGTGGTTTTGCTCCAGCCCATCGCGGTCCGCCGGAGCGTCTTGCACGGAATCGCCCCCATGGGGCGTGCGTTGTCTTGAGTCGTGTTCCGGCACTACGGCCCGTCGGCGTTGGGGCAATCCGTAAACACGGGTCGGGCCAGCCCGGCCTCGACGGTGTTGTCGCCGCTGCCTATACCGGAGCAAGGATCGATCGTTCCACCCAGAATGCCGTTCTGGCAATCAAAAATGAAGCAAAAGTCTGTAGACAGGGCTATCGACTTGGCTGCAAAGCTCAGGCATCCGGTACTTGTAGTGGCCAGAAGGAATCCACCACCGCCGAACAATGCGGCGGTCATGGCAACGCGACGTAATCGTGATTGCATTGAGTAATTCCCCATATCGTACCCTCTGTCGTACCGGATCACCGCGGGCCAGCCGCAACACAAACGCTCGACACCTGAGCCGTCCAGACGCCGTCGCGGCCACCCGGCCGCAAACACCCCTCCCCCAGGGCCGCCATCCTGGCTCGAAACCAAGCGACGCGGGAGTATACGGGTTTCCCTGATTCCAGGCAAGCCGCCTGAGGCCCCGTGGTCCGCACGTCGTCAAGACCTCGTCAACCGGCCGCTTTTGTCCATTTTATCGTCTTGAGACTGTCCCAACAACCAACGAAAACCTTCCTTCGTGGGCCTTACGGCGTGGTGTGGTGATCGCGGTGCCCCGATCGGGAGCACCGGAGTGCGGCGAGCCAACGGCCGGAGCCGGCAAAAAAATCCAGTTTCAGAAATGGTTGTGCCAACGGCCTTGAGGGGCCATCAGGGCCTGTTTGGCTCGCTCCGGCGGCGTGATCGGACCCGGTAGGCGATCGGACCGCCCGACCGCCTTTTGCCCGTCCGTGAGATGTATTGAATACTTCGTAATGCACTAATGGGAGGCACGCCGAGGGGATCCGAGCATGCACCAGGAAACGCCACGCCACGACGCGCAGTCCGAGCGCCCTTCTTTTCTCCTGGTCAACACGCGTTGCCTGGATTCCCATGAGGGCGGCGCGCCGCCACCCGGGGCAGGTGCGAGCGATGGCCGCCGAATTCGGCTGCCTATCTCGTGCCGCACCCCCGCGGATCACCACGACATCTACCATTACCATGCAGCCGTCCCGAAGCGCCACTCGGGAGGCCTTGCTACATTTCCTGGCGCCGGAGGGTCCACCAGACAAACGCCAACGCTGCGCACTGCGGGCGGGTCGTGCCCCGGCTCACTCCATGTTCCGCCGGCCCCTGCGGCGGCCAGCGCGTCGGCGGATACGCCCGTCGAGACCTGACGAGCACGGGTGTCGAAAATACGGCACCCATGGGCAAACAGAAGGAGCGCGGTCTGTGGTCCCGACCGATCCGCGCTCAGAATTCCAACGGGACGCGGAGGGCAAGGCAATGATAGGCAACCACCGAACGGCTGCGGGCCTGATGATCTTCAGTGCACTCCTGGGCGTGGTCGGGTGTGGCACCACGCCGGGAGGCGCTGCAACGCTGTCATCCACCGTCGTCGGAGGATGCGGCGACACTTGCTTGAGTGATGAGGTGTGTATCGCAGATCAATGCGTAGCACTTGTCGATGTTGCGTCCCTACCTCCTTCCGGCGCCGTGGCCTGCGGCGCAAGCACATGCTCAACCGATCAAGTGTGCATCGCAGATCAATGCGTCGCGCTCGATCCCTGCCGCACCGTGGTTTGCGACGCCGGGCTCACGTGTGTCCGAGGGCAGTGCCTGGAAATCGACCTGTGCGAACTGCTAACCTGCGCACCCGGTGAGGCTTGCGAGAACGGTGCGTGTGTGGCTCCCGCGGTGGAACTCAGCGCCTGCGCGGGAGTGGTCTGCGCCGTCGGCGAAATCTGCGCTGAAGGTATCTGTTTTCCCATCGACCCTTGCTTTCAAATGAATTGTCCCTCCGGCCAGACGTGCGTACAGGGCCAATGTCTGCAACTCGATCTGTGCGCGTTCACGCAGTGTGATCAGGGCTACACCTGCACCAACGGCGTCTGCGTAGCGGACGATATTTGCGCCGGCGTGACGTGCGGGCCGGGTGAGGTCTGCGTGGCGGGCGCGTGCTTCGGGGCCGACCCGTGCGCGCTTGTCAGTTGCAGCGCCGATCAAACGTGCGTCGACGGTGCTTGCGTGGCGATTGACCCGTGTAGTGGGGTCAACTGCCAGCCCGGCGAATCCTGCATCGGTGGCATGTGCGTCGCGGCGGACCCCTGCGCAAACGTCAATTGTGGCCAGGGTGAAACGTGTGTCAGCGGCGTCTGCGTGGTCGTCGACCCTTGCGCCAATGTTAATTGTGCCGGTGGCGAGACGTGTGTCGATGGCGTTTGTGTCGGAATTGATCCCGTTGCCGCGGGCAGAGCCCTCTACCTGCAATGGGGCTGTAGCGCCTGCCACGGGGACAACGCCCAGGGAACGGGGGCCGGCCCAAATATCGTCGGCAAGGGCGCCAACAAGGTCTGGGACAAGGTTCGGGGTATGGGCCATCCCATTTCGATTGACGGCGCGACCCAGCAGGAGGCCAGCGACATCGCCTCATGGCTGCAGTCTCTGTAGTCGCTGACGTCGAACGCCTGCACGTATGGCATCGGCCGTGAGCCGGTGCACGGTGCCCCATTCTTTTCGTAACGAAAGGGGTGGGGCACCCAGGTTTGTCCCCGGCGACCGAACCACACATTGGGAAATCGAAGGCAATCCAAGCGGCGGCTGCGCCGGCACGTCGCTACAGACGCTCACCGTTTAGGATCGCAACTACCTGATCGAGGATCGCGTGATCCTTTTCTGAAGCGCCAATCGAAAAGGCGTCGCCGGGACCGCACAAGTCCAGCGGCAAGTCGGCATCCCGCAGGAGTTCGCGCAACAACTGGGCTCTTTCTCGCGGAAGGTGGTACGTTCGCCTCGTCCGCTTCTGGGGGGCGGGCGGCACGGAGCCGCTGAGCCCGCCGCCACGGTGACGGGTCCGTGCCAGCATCTCGGCAAGGCCAACCAGGGCATCCACTTCCTGCTCCGTTCCACTCACCGAAAGATGTCCGCTGTTCAGGCTTACGATCATGTGGATATCCTGTGGGGCAAGAAGCCGGTACAGTTCGCGGGACTTGGCTTCATCCAGGTCGATCGAACGGCTTGATGACCCGTGGAAGACCTTCTGGAGCACGCGGGGCCAGATGTTCACCACTTTGGGGATGACGTGCGACGGACCGGCCGCGACCAGCCAGACTACGATGATCACAGCCGCGATGAAAAGCCCGCCCCGGTTCTGGTGGAAGGTGCGTCGCCGGGCGTCGACCGGCAGCGCCAGCCCGCAAGCCCCGCAAAACCGCGAGCCGGGGGGGTTGTCTTGCCGGCATTGGGGACAAATGGGAAGCATGACCGATAACCGCCGAGACCGAAAACCTTGTGGATCCACACTACAGTCTAACACGCGCCGCTACGGACGCTGATATAGAATCCGTCGATGTTTGTAAAAGGGTGTTGGGGCGACGGGCGCCGAAAAGCGATCCAATGGGTCACCCATTCCGCCGGCAATGGGTCTTCCCGCTCGTATCCAGGTTCAACCGACTTCACTATACTACGTGGCTCGGATCGCGCGCCCGTGTGTGGGGATCGCGGGAGTCTCTCGGCGGAAGGAAACCGATCGTCCATGGCGGACCTTAGCTTAATTCGCAATTTCAGCATCGTGGCCCACATCGATCACGGCAAGAGTA
>JBHHUB010000109.1:0-13692 GCA_046753625.1 Phycisphaerae bacterium
ACCGTCCCCGACAGGGTTCGAACCTGTAACCTTCGGCTTCGGAGGCCGACGCGCTATCCAATTGTGCCACGGGGACTCGTGCGGCAGCCGAATATAGCCTTACGTTTTCGGACGTCAACATTTGCGCGAAAGCGGGTTTTGATCCGGCTCCGTGACACGATTGGCGGCATGGCTGCGCCACTCAGAGCCGCTGGCGCCAGCCCGCGGACCATCCGTGGAGGGGATGTCACCAGGCTTGCGCTCAGGTGCTCTGAAGGCAGCGCGACAAGAGGTGCTCCCGGTCGCGGGCGGCCATGCGGCCGGTGCCGGTGCATCAGGTCCGAGAACACCGCAACGTCCGGCGATGCGCATCGGTACGCGGACCCTGGTTTCCGTGGTGGGGCTCCGTTTTCTAGCCGATGCATTGGTGAAGACTGCCCGGATCGCTCGCGCAGCTTCACCGTGTTCGTGGGTGGATCCTATGCCAGCAGCGCCACATGAAACCATTCTTCTCGTAGAGGACGAGCGGCAACTGCGTTTCGTCCTTACCACGCATCTCCGTGCGGTCGGCTACGCGGTGTGCGAGGCTACCGACGGCCTGGCGGCCATCGAAGCCGCCAAGCAGGAGCAGCCCGATCTGATCATCATGGACGTCGGGTTGCCCAAGCTCGACGGCATCTCGGCGACGCGGGCACTGAAGGGCGACCCGGCAACGTCGTCCATTCCCATCATCATGCTCACGGCACGCAGCGGGAGTGCGGACGTGGTTCGGGGGTTGGAGGCGGGTGCCCAGGAGTATCTCGCCAAGCCCTTCGACATTACCGAGTTAATCGCGCGGGTCCATACGGTGCTCAAGCTTTCGGCGGCGCGCCAGGAATTGGACGAGCTCAACACCGCGCTGGAGGCGGAAGTCGACGAGAAAACCCGACGGCTGCAGATTCTTTACGATTTCATGCGCGATCTGAACCGGGCCTCTGATCAAGATGCGGTGTTGGCCCTGGTGATCGAGTCGGTCGAAAAGCTCACGCACGCCAAACGGATCTCGATTCTTCTGAAGGACGGCGAGGGCGAGCGCCTGGTTCACGGGCGATCCATCGGCATCGACCCTTCGGTGGCCGATTCGATCACGCTGGGATCAGACGAAGGCTTCGCCGGAGGCGTGTACAGCACGGGGAAAATGCTTACCGCCAAGACCTATTCCGTGTCCGGCGAGGGAGAGCCGTTCCTCAGCGCCCCGCTGGTTTCGACGTCGCTGCAAACCGACGATGGTGTCCTGGGCGTGCTCAACGTCACGGAAAAGCAAGATAATTCAGGGTTTGGGGAGGAAGAAATAGAATGCGTGCGCTCGATTGCCGATGCTGCGGCGATTGCGCTCAACAACATCCAGCGTCAGCATCGTCTGAAGGAGTCGGTGAAGATCCTGTTGCAGACGGTGGGTCATCTCGCCGAATACCGGGATGAGGAAACGACCCGACATCTGGAGCGCGTGGCCGTGATGGCGCGCATTTTGGCCGAACAATTGTCCCGGTCCGGTCCTTATGCCGGCGAAATCACGGATGAGTTTGTCGAACTGCTCGTCCAAGCGGCGCCGATGCACGACATCGGCAAGGTCGGCATCCCGGACGACATCCTTACCAAACCGGGTAAGCTCACGGACGAGGAATTCCAAATCATGAAAACGCATACGGACATCGGTCGCCGGGTACTTTCCAAAGCGCTCGATCCGGCGAACCCCGTGCCGTTGCTGCGTCTGTGCATCGACATCGCGTATTGCCACCACGAACGATTCAACGGTACGGGGTATCCGCGTCGCTTGAAGGGCCACGCCATTCCGCTCGCGGCGAGGATCATTGCGTTGGTCGACGCTTACGACGCCATCACGAGCGAGCGGCGATACAAGAAGGCCAAGCCTCACGAGCAAGCCGTGGCGATCATCAGCGCCGAGTCGGGGGCGCATTTCGATCCCGCCATCGTGGACGGATTCCTGCAGTGCCACGATCGTTTCAGCGAGGTACGCGAGCGTTTGTCGGAACCGTCGCCACTCAATGCCGCCCAACGCTGACGTTGGGTAGGTGCTGAACGACGAATGCGAACAAATCGCGTGTGCTGACCAAGCCGGAGAGCTTCCCGTCGGTGGTTATCGGGATGTGGCGAAAGCCGCCGACCGTCATACGATTCAACCCGAAGACTACCGGGATGTGGCCTTCCAGCGTACCGGGGGCCTTGGTCATGAACCGACTGACCGGCATGTCCGCGTGGGTCTCGAAGTCATCGGCGACGCCGCACAGCACGTCGCGTTCCGTGAAGATACCTACGATTTCTTCGTTTTCGACGACGACCGCACAGTGGTCCCCGGCCCCGCGCCAGCGGCTCAGCGTTTCGCGCACGGTGCAGTGCGGGGCGACGCTGACGAAATCGTGGTTGGCCAGGTCGGCCAGTGGCGTCTGACAGAGGATCTGTTCGATCTCATCCTGTTGACGGGGATCATCGTAGTACGGCAGATCGCCCTCGAGGGGGGCCGGCACATCGGTCATGTTGGACATTCGCCTGACTCCGTAAGTGATTGGGCTCGGACCCATGATCGAGGCAGCGCCCGTTGCGTGTCCGTGGGCCTGCGTCGGCCTTGATGCGCTGAGGTCGCCGCTTTTCTAGCTCTTGGCCGGGGCGCCCGTGTCTTTGACGTCCCAGGTTTCGCCGTCGTGAAGCAAGCCATGCAGGTCGGATGTCCCCTTGAGCTTGATGGCTTCGTCTACTTGATCCATCAGCAAGCCTTCGTACGTCGGGCGCTGCACACACCGGAAGACGCCCATGGGCTCCGGGAAATCCGGCGCGTGCATGCGGCTGAGGAGGTACGCGAGGCTCGGCTCCGCCTGTTGTTCGTTGTGGAATAGGAGGTCGTCCTCCGTGATGCCGTTGCCGAGTTCCACAATCTCCGGATCCATTCCATTGAGGCGGATGCCCCGGTTTCGCTCTTTGCCGAACACGAGCGGCTTGCTGTGTTCGAGGTAGAGCGTGGCATCGTCCTTGGTCTCTTTCCCGCTGGCGTAATCGAACGCCCGATCGTTGAAGATCAGGCAATTCTGATAGATCTCCACGAAGGAGGTACCTTTGTGTTCCGCCGCTCGCTCCAAGACGTGGGCCAGGTGTTTGACGTTGACGTCAATCGTGCGCGCCACGAACGTTGCCTCCGCCCCAATCGCCACCGAAAGGGGATGGAGCGGGAAGTCCAACGAACCGTAGGGCGAAGACTTGGTTTTCTTCCCGAACGGTGACGTTGGCGAATACTGCCCCTTGGTCAGGCCGTAAATCCGGTTGTTGAACAAGAGGATGTTGACGTTCGGGTTCCGGCGAATCGTGTGCAGCAGGTGGTTCCCCCCGATGCTCAAGCCGTCGCCGTCGCCGGTAATCAGCCAGACCTCCAGTTCCGGGTTGGCACACTTGATACCCGTAGCCAACGCCGGGGCGCGTCCGTGGATGGAGTGAAAACCGTAGGTGTTCATGTAATAGGGAAACCGGCTGGAACAGCCGATCCCGGATACGAACACCGTGTCTTCACGCGCCGCCCCGATCTTGGCGAGAACTTTTTTGGTCTGAGCGAGGATCGAATAATCGCCGCACCCCGGACACCAGCGGACGTCCTGGTCGCTTCCAAAATCCTTGGGGGTCAGTGCGATGGTTTTCGGTTCGGTGGTCATGCCCATGGTATCCATTTATGAGAGCAACTCGCCAATCTTGGCTTCAATTTCCCCAACCGCGAACGGTTTTCCGACGACCTTGTTCAATCCGATGGTTTCGCGCCGGAAATGCGCATCAATGATGAACCGCAATTGTCCAAGGTTCATTTCGGGGATCAGTATCTTCTTAAACCCGGACAACACGGTGCCCAGGTTCTTGGCGAAGGGCGCGATGTACTTCAAATGCGCACTGGACACATCCAGGCCCTTGTTCTGGCAGTTCTCGACGGCCGAGGTGATGGCGCCGTACGTGCTACCCCACCCCAGAACCAAGAGCTCGCCTTTGGGTTTGCCGAACACCTCGAGGTCGGGGATCGTGTCCGCAATCTGATCGATCTTCCGTTGTCGGGTCCGGATCATGTCCTCGTGGTTTTCCGGGACATAGCAGACTTCGCCGGTGATGTCTTTCTTCTCGAGTCCGCCGATCCGGTGCTCCAAACCCGGCGTGCCGGGAATGGCCCAGGGGCGAGCGAGCTTGTCGTCGCGGGCGTACGGCTCGAACACCTTGCCGTTGCTCGATTTCGGGTGTTCGACCTGGATCTTGGGCAGCGAGTCGATGTCCGGAATGCGCCAGGGTTCGGCCCCGTTAGCCAGATAGCCATCGGTCAGCAGGATCACCGGCGTCATGTACTCGATGGCGATGCGAAACGCCTCCAAGGCCATGTCGAAGCAATCCCCGGGGGTGGACGCGGCAAGCACGCACAGCGGCGCTTCGCCGTTTCTTCCGAGCACGGCCTGAAACAGATCCGCCTGCTCGGTCTTGGTAGGCAAGCCCGTGCTGGGGCCGCCACGCTGGACGTTGACGATGACCATCGGGAGCTCGGTCATGATGGCCAGGCCGATGCCCTCCGTTTTGAGCGCCATGCCGGGCCCGCTTGTCCCGGTAACGGCCATGGCGCCGGCAAACGCAGCACCGATCGTGGAGACCACCGCGGCGATTTCGTCCTCCGCCTGAAACGTGCGAACCTGAAAGTGCTTCAGCCTCGCGAGTTCGTGCAGGATGTCACTCGCCGGTGTGATGGGATAGCTTCCGTAAAAGAGCGGCTTCTTGGCGATCACCGCGGCGGCGACCAATCCCAGGGCGGTGGCTTCGTTTCCGCTGACGCGCCGGTAGGCTCCCGATTCGATCGTCGCGGGCGCGACGCGGTATTGCACCGGGAACATTTCGGCGGTTTCGCCGAAATAATAACCCGCCTTCAGGGCGCTTGTATTGGCATCGGCCACCTCGGGTTTGCCGGCAAACTTTTGCCCGATCCATCGCAGCGTCGCATCCATGGGGCGCCCGTAGAGCCAGTACACCACGCCCAAGGCATAGAAGTTCTTGCAGCGACCGGCCGTCCGGCTGGTCAGGCCGCTTTCCTTGCATGCCTCCGCATTGAACTTGTCGATGGGGATTTTGAAGAGCTGGTAGCCCCGCAGCGAGTCGTCCTCGAGCGGATTGCTTTCATAATCGGCCTTGGCCAGATTGTTCTTGGAAAACGCGTCGGAATTCACGACCAGCAGGCCGTTGGGCTCCAGATCGGCAAGGTTGGCCTTGAGCGCCGCCGGGTTCATGGCGATCAACGCGTTGACCTTGTCGCCGGGCGTACGGAGCTTCTTGGAGCCGAAGTGCAGTTGGAAACCGCTGACGCCGGCGAGGCTTCCGGCCGGGGCGCGAATCTCCGCCGGATAGTCGGGCAGCGTGCTGACGTCGTTGCCGAAGATGGCGGAGGTGTCCGTCATCTGGGTTCCGGCTAGCTGCATTCCGTCACCCGAGTCACCGCAAAAACGAACGGTGATGGCTTCCCGGTCAACGACTCTTTTCGAGCCTTGACTGCTGTCTGATGTTTGGGTCGCAACGACCATGGCACTAATGGCTCCGTATGACCGCCGCCGGCACCCATACCTTCTGGGTGCTTGGTGCGGCGCTAGGCCCCCTCGCGGGATACTTGTTTCTGGTTCGGATCCGGGGGTAGGTTGAAGACCGCCGCCGGAAAATGCTCCACCATATACTCGACGATTCCCCGCACCGAAACGACGCCCGTGAGCAAACCGGCCGCATCGACCACCGGAATATGACGGAAGCCGCCGTCGTGCATGACGTGGATCACTTCCGCCAAGGTGCACCCATCCCGAATGACCGTCGGCCGTGGCGTCATGACGTCGGCCATCTTGGTATCGAAGGCGGTGTTGTTCCCGAGGACTTTCGTAACGATGTCGCGTTCCGTGAACACCCCAATGGGCTTGTCGTGCTCGGTTACGACGGCACAGCCCCGTTCGGCCCGCTGCATGGCCCCAATCACCTCGCGGACCGTCTGGTTCGGGGATACCCTAATCGGATCTTTGATCCGGAGGGCCGTCAGGGCATTTTCCGCTAAACTGTCGCACAGGCTCATGAGACGAATCAACTATACCTAACGGCTTCCATCGCCGCCCAATCCTATTCAGTTCTAAGTCCCAATACAACCCTTGCGATCCGAAAAAGGTATCGGCTAGGCCGTACGAAAAAGCCAGTCAAAGATTGCAATTCCCCAGGGTGCCGGTCCGGTCCTGCTCGACGACCACCATGCGCTTCTCCAAGACGTCCAGGCGGGCAGCTATAGGGCCGACGTCTTTTCGGATCAGCGGAGCCCGCTCCGGCAACCTCTCGCCGGATGTGGTCGGCCGGCCGGTGTGGTTGGCGGGGAATCGCCGTGCCCGTCCTGGTGCCAGTGCCACCCGCCTTCAACCGACGATTCGTTCGACCTGGGGCATCTTCTCGGTACAATGACGCCGTCGGGCAGAATCGGGGCGAGCCGAGCGAGCCTTCGGATCGAGTTATCGGGCTTGGGGTGTTGCGGAAGGTTTGCGTTTCAGCGACGGCGGTTTCCGTCCAGCGGGCCGCACTGGTCGAGTTGGGCGCCCACGAGGGTGCAGCGTCAAGGTGAGGAATGGATCATTATGAACGAGCGCGATCGGTTGAATTGGAAGTTTGCCACCAAGGCGATACACGTTGGGCAGGAGTGCGATCCGCTGACGGGGGCCACGGTGCCCCCGATCCACCTGACGACCACCTACACGCAGCAGTCGCCGGGAAAGCACAAAGGGTTCGAGTACTCACGGAGTCAGAATCCCACGCGCCAAGCGTTGGAATCGTGCTTGGCGGCCCTGGAGGAAGGATCGGCCGCAGCCTCTTTTTCGTCCGGATCGGCCGCATCGTCGGCCATTTTGGCGACGCTGGCGCCCGGAGATCAGGTGCTCGCCTACGCCGACGTTTACGGCGGGACGTTTCGCGTCATGAAGCACGTGTTCGAGGCCTATGGCATCGTTCCGGTCTTTACCGACGACGTGTCGCCGGCGTCGTTCGCCGATCTGGCCGATGCGCGAACCAAGATGATCTGGCTCGAATCGCCGACCAATCCGTTGCTGCGATGCTTGGATATCCAGGCGATTGCGGGTATCGCCCACGAGGTCGGGGCCAAACTCGTCGTCGATAACACGTTCGCCACGCCGGCTTTGCAGCGGCCGCTGACGTTGGGGGCGGATTATGTAGCCCACAGCACCACGAAGTACATCGGTGGGCATTCGGACGTGACCGGGGGCGCCGTGATCGTCCGGGATGAGGCGCTGCTGGAGCGCATCGTTTTTCTGCAGAATTCTCTCGGTGCGGTGCCCGGCTCCCTCGATTGCTACCTCCAGCAGCGCGGCATCAAGACGCTCGGCGTCCGCATGGAGCGGCACTGCCACAATGCGACCCGAGTCGCCGACACGCTCCGAGGCCACGCCAAGCTGGCGTCGGTGGTTTATCCGTTCGCGGAGGATCATCCTGACCGTGCACTGGCCAGGCGGCAGATGTCCGCGGGCGGCGGCATGGTCACCATGGTGTTCAAGGAAGAGACGCGCGCTATCCGGTTTTGCGAATCGTTGAACGTCTTCTCACTGGCGGAGTCGCTCGGTGGGGTGGAGTCGCTCTGCTGCCATCCCGCGATTATGACGCACGCTTCCATCCCCAAGGAGACGCGCGAAGCACGCGGTGTAACCGACGGTCTGGTTCGCCTCTCCGTGGGCATCGAGGACGTTGACGATTTACTGGCTGATCTGGATCAGGCGCTGGACCAAGCGTAGTGATCCAGCGTTCTCTTGCGCATCGGTCGGTTTGATGGGTGGGTCGGGTCGATGGGCTGGCGGCATGGTGGCATGGCGGGCGCTCGGTCTGGGGGCGGCGCGATGATTGTGGCGGATTGTGGCTGCCCGGCACCCGTTCCTTGACCGGACCGTCCGGTATCTGCTAGGATGATGTCCCCAGTTCGAGGAGTGCCGGCAGAACAGACATCCAATTGCAAAAGGAAGAAGCCATGCGCCAACGGAGTGTTCTAGCTAGAATCGCGGTATCGTGTGGCGTGGTGGGTGCGTCTATGTTGGGGGTGGCTGCGTCCGCTCGCGGCCAATGGGTCGCATTTGGCGATGAAACCAGTACGCGGCTTGCTCTATCGACCGTGGGGGGCAACGACGGCGAGGAAAAGGACATCGCCACCGCCGATTTGAACATGGATGGCTGGTCCGACGTGATCGTGGTCCGCAAGCTTCCGTTTTCCAATCCAGGCGCACGTCAGGATGTGCTTCTGATGAACGAAAACGGCGTGCTCGTGGACCGGACGGTGGAATCGGCGCCGGGGTTCATCAGCCAGTTCACCGACTCAAGGGATGTGTTCATCGACGACTTTACCGGCGATGGCTGGCCGGACGTGGTCATCGCCAACACGTTCGGCGAGCAGCCTCGCTTTTACCGAAATCTGGGCAACGACGCTATGGGCGCGTGGCTTGGACTGGTAGATGAATCCGCCACCCGGTTTCCCACGATCACCACGCCGGGTGATGTCGAGGTGTTGCAGTTCTGCGCCGTGTGGGGGGAAGACGTCAACGGTGACACCGCGCTGGACCTGTACTTTTCCAACTACAAATCTTTTGGCGGTACGCGGGACGTTCTGTTCATCAACGATGGCAACGGGTTTTTCACCAACGAGACGGGCGCCCGACTGGGCGACCTGGCCAACGTGGCCTTCGGTACGTCGGTGGAGATCCACGACATGGACGATGACGGCGACAACGACATCGTGAAGATTTCCACGCTGTATGGCGTGCCTCCGTTCGGCGGTACGTGGATGGGCGTGCTCTTCAACGACGGCAGCGGCGTGTTCAACAACTTTGCGCCGCAGGAGTTCCCCAACAGCGCACCTTACATGTTTACCATCGGCGATTTCAACGGTGACAGCCTGTTCGACGTGTTCAATGTCGGCGACGTGCAAGACATGGTGTTGCTCGCCACGAGCATGACACCCAATACCAACATCAACTTCGCCGTTGCCTCACCATCCCCATCGCCCAGGACGGCGGGGTTCGGCGGGAACACGAAGGCGGCCGACATCGACGGAGACGGCGATCTCGATATGGGCGTGGCGCCCATCGACGTCGACATTCAGAATTGCGGCGGCTCCAGCGACTTCGCCTTGCTGAGAAACGACGGAAATGGCGCGTTTTCCGATCCCTGGACCGCGGCCGACAGCCAGAATTTTCATGTTGACCCGCACGACTTCGCCTTCCTGGACATCAATCAGGACGGGTGCCTCGATATGTTCATGGGGCTGTGCACGGGATGGCGCGTCTTCATTCAAAGCGATTGTGCTGTGGCACCGCCGCTGGCGCCCACCGTGGAGGCGGTTGGTGGTCGGTACCTGAGCGTGAGGCCGAATCCCGATACGCAACCGGTGGCCTTCCGGGTCGAAGGAGATGCGAACGATGCCCAAGTCGCTTGCGTGTCGATGTACGTTCAGGCCGATGGCACGCTCGACGCGACGCCTTTGTTTCAAGCGACCGCCGACTGGGACAAGGTTTACGTATCAGGGCCGGAAATCATACCGAGCAAGGCCTACTCGGTTCGGACGCAGCGCGGCGATCTGCTTTCCCCACCCGTGACCGTTAGCACCTGGGTCTGGGGCGACGTGAACCAGAACGACACCGCCAATTTTGAGGATGTGTTGCTTGTCGTCCAAGGTTTCCAGGGCGATTTCAGCACCGTCAATCAGGAAGCGGTAGACCTGGATCCCTGTGAACCCGATCGGGCCGTCAACTTCGCCGACATCCTCAAAGATGTCGGCGCGTTTCAGGGCGTGCTCTACCTGGACACGGTGTGCACGGCTCCGTGTCCGTAGCTTGACGGTGCTGGATGGTCCGCCTAAACAACGGGGCCGCGGGCTTCAACCCGCACCGCGTCCCGTGGTGTGCAAAGGTCATGGCCCGAGATCTGATTTGCGTCACGACGGTTTCGACCGTGGAGGAAGGCGACGTCGTTGTCGCGTTCCTTGAGTCTCACGGTATCGATGCGCACGTTAGCGATCGAAACACGATTGGGCTCAGCGGTCTTCCACCGACACGGCTTTTTCGCAAAGAATCCGCCGGCATCGAGGTGGTCGTGCTCGGATCACAGCAGGCCGATCTTGCCGGAAAGCTGCTCGCTTCGCGCGGTGAACTGGCCGATGCCGTAGACGAGTTGGCGGAGCGGACCAACATGGAAGCCGAGTGCGGCGGCTGCGGCGAAACGTTGTGGTTTTGCGAAGAGGACACCGGCGGGATCGAGGAATGTCCCTACTGCGGTCGGGAGATTGAAGTCCCCGGCTTCGGCGAGCAAGATCACTGAGGGGGTGTTTAAGAAGCCGTCAGCGATCAGCCGGAATGTGCGCTGACGTCACGCAGCGCCGGGAGCCGGTTGGTCGGGTGGCCCACCTCCTTTTGGAGGTTGGGGGACGCGATGATCGTGACCGCCTAACACCGGGTTTCGGGCGACGCCGCGCGGCCCGGCGTCTGACGGGTGACGCGATGATCGTAACTGTGTAACGCTGTTTTGGCCGCCGCTGCGCGGCGTCTGTCGAGTAGCCTTCGAAGTCTGGCCAACGCGAGATCATCGACTCCCCCATGTCCAAAGGACATGGGGCACCCGCCGGGCGTTCCCCTGCCATCGAGATCCGCAATGGGTGGTGGCAGGCGGGTGCACGCCGGCGCGGGGTAGATGGTGGGCTACGTGGCCACACCCTCGCCGGTCCACTGCATCGGCTGGCCGACGTCGGGGGTGTGCACCTTGTCGTTCAGTTCGGCAGGCAGCGCCTCGCGGAACGCGTCCGCCGACTGAGCGAGGATGGGAAACGTCTTGTAATGCACCGGGATCAGGGCCTCGGGTCGGAGCATTTCCGCCGCCAATGCCGCCCCCTTGGCCCCCATCGTGAAAAAGTCGCCGATGGGGAGGATGCACACCTTGGGCTCAAAGAGCTTCGCGATGAGCTGCATATCGCCGAAGACGTCGGTGTCGCCGGCGTGGTACACCGTGGCGAGCCCGTCCACACGGACGACGACACCGTTGGGCATGCCCGCATAAATGGGGCCGTCGGGGGAATCGACGCCGGACGAGTGGAAGGCCTGCGTCAGCGAAACGGCCACACCATCCACCGTCTGGGTTCCTCCGGTGTTCATCCCGGAAAACCGGCCTTGACCGATCTGCTTTTGCAGCACGCTGCACAGCTCGAAATTGCCAACCACCGTGGGGTCGTGTTGCTTCACGATGCGGGCGACGTCCGCGATATGGTCGAAGTGGCCGTGTGTCAGCAGGAGCAGGTCGCACCGGGGGACGTTTTTGTGCGGCTCGGGACAGGCGGGGTTCTTGGTCAGCCAGGGATCGATGAGGATCACCCGCTCATCGGGAAGCGTAAGCCGAATCGTCGCGTGACCGAGCCAGGTTATCGTGCCACTCATCGTCACCTTGCTCCTTCTTGCAGGTCGGACCGGCCTCAATGGGCCATGGATTTCATCTTGGACAGGATTTCCTCATGCTCGGGGAACCGCCCGACCGTTTGTTTGTCCCAGATTTGCGACCCATCCACGCGAACGTCGAACACGCCGCCCGACCCTTCGATCAGGGTGGCATCCACACCGAATTGCGTCCTGATGGCTTCCGCCAAACTGGCGGCCTTGGGCAGGTAGTTTCATTGCCCGCAGTACTTGATGGTCACATCCATGGTCGTTAGCTCCTAGCTGGCTCAGCGTTACGCTCTACGGCTCGGGTGTAGCCCAGCCGCCCTCGGCTGATTTGCCCCAACACTCCGGAGAACCCAGATAAAGCGGAGGGCCGCTGTGCCACGCGGGGTACACCGTCACATCAGCCATGACGCGGCACCAGTGCTTTGACACACCTGAACTCTCGGGTTCGTTACGCGTCAGAGCCGCGGGCGCCAGCCCGCGGACTGGTCCCACCGCTAGCGCGGTGGGCTCTGATTTGCGCGCCCGATTCCGGCGGCTCGGGCAGCGACAACCCATAGATTAAGGTGTGACGCGGCCCTAGGCCAGGTTCATGGTCATCAGGAACTCAGCGTTGGTCCGCACTTTTTGCAGTTGGGCCCGCAGCAACTCCATCGCCTCGACCGGGTTCATATCCGCCAGCACGCGCCGCAAGCGGTAGATCAGTTCCAGCTCCTTGGGATCCAGCAGCAGTTCTTCCTTGCGCGTACCGGAGGCCGCGACGTCAATCGCGGGCCAGACGCGCCGATCGACCAGACGCCGATCCAGGTGCAGCTCGGCATTGCCGGTCCCCTTGAATTCTTCAAAGATGACTTCGTCCATCTTGGACCCGGTATCGACCAGGGCGGTACCGATGATCGTCAGCGAACCACCCTCTTCCATGTTCCGCGCGGCGCCGAAGAATCGCTTGGGCTTTTGCAGTGCGTTGGCGTCGACACCACCGGAGAGGATCTTGCCGGAGTGGGGCACCTCGGTATTGTAGGCCCGCGCGAGCCGGGTGATGGAATCCAACAGAATGACCACGTTGCGGCCGAATTCAACCAAGCGTTTGGCCTTTTCGACGACCATTTCCGACACCTGTACGTGACGTGAGGCCGGTTCGTCGAAGGTGGAGCTGACGACCTCGGCGGTAGTGCTCCGTTGCATTTCGGTCACTTCTTCGGGCCGCTCGTCGATCAGCAGAACAAAAATATAGGTGTCGGGATGGTTGTGGGCGATGCCGTTGGCCATCTTCCGCAGCAGCACCGTTTTTCCGGTACGCGGCGGGGCTACGATCAGCATGCGCTGCCCCATGCCGATCGGGGTGACCAGGTCGACGACGCGCATGTTCAACTCGGAGGGTTCGGTCTCGAGAATGAGCCGCTCCTCCGGATGCAGCACGGTTAGATCTTCAAAGTTGGTTTTCTCGGTGACTGCGTTGGGGTCTTCGAAGTTGATGGCTTCGACGCGCAGGAGTGCGAAATATCGCTCCGACTCTTTGGGGGGTCGTATTTGCCCGGCCACGATGTGGCCGTTGCGCAAGCCGAACCGCCTGATCTGCGACGGGCTGATGTAGATGTCATCCGGGCAGGGGAGGTAGTTGTATTCGGGGCTACGCAGGAAACCGAACCCGTCGGGCAGGATCTCGAGGACGCCCTCGCCGTACATGAGCCCATCGCGATTGATCCGATCCTTAAGGATCTTAAAGATCAAATCCTGCTTCTTCAGGCCGGTGACCTCGTCAAGCCCTTCAGACTTGGCGACATCGTGCAACTCCTGAACCGTCATGCGTTGAAGTTGGGTAATATGGATGTCACCGCGCTTGATCTGCTCATACTTAGCATGCGTTTCCGCGTCGATGGGCAAGGTGTCGGTGTCGTTTTCGATCTCAGCCGGGGGTGCTTCCTCGACCGGTGGCTTCGCAGCCTTGGTTTTCTTTGTTTCGGCAGTCGTCGACTTGCCGGACGCAGCTCGCTTTTTGGTGGTGCGAGTCTTGCTGGTGGCGGCTTTCGCCATTCAATTATCCTCCTGAATTCAGAAGTGAGTCCAATGTAACGGACTGCGAGTCCGCTATGAGTAGCCGCCGCTTACCATGCGGCGAACACAACTGGGTACGACTAGAGCTATGCCCGATAGAGCCTATCTGTTGGAGAGCTTATACCGATTGGCTTCCAGCGAAGTCAGCCAACACCGCGGCGCG
>JBHHUB010000110.1:0-13653 GCA_046753625.1 Phycisphaerae bacterium
ATCTTGTCGATCGGATCGTGGATGGGTGGAACGTATACGACAACAACGACAACTTCTTCGACGTGTTCGGCCACGGTACGCAGGTCACGGGCGTGCTGGCGGCCAGCACCGACAATGCCATAGGTGTGGCAGGAGTTACCTGGGCCAATCCGGTTATGGTGGTGCGTGCGGCCAATGCGGACGGGCAGGCCACGAGCCGCCATGTGGCGGCCGGAATCCTCTGGGCCGCGGGGCATGGGGCCAAAGTGATCAACGTCAGTTTCGCCCCACTCTGGTCCAATGCGGTGGTGCGTTCGGCGGTCAACCAGGCCTTCAATCTCGGGGCGCTGGTGGTCATCAGCGCCGGCAACGGCGGCGGCACGACGGCCTCTAGGGGCTACGCGGAAGCTTTGTTCGTGGGGGCTACCGACGCCACGAACGCGCTGGCCTTCTTCTCCGATCGAGGCCCTTTTGTGGATGTCGTGGCGCCCGGTACGGCCATTCGTTCCACCGCGCTGGGCGGCGGCTACGCGGCGGCGGACGGCACGTCGTTCGCCGCGCCGATCGTCGCAGGTGTGGCCGCGCTCGCCTGGTCGGTGAATCCGGATCTTCGCCCCGTTACGATCTCGTCGGTGATTACGGACACGGCGGTGGATCTCGGTGTCGCGGGGCGGGACTCCATCTACGGCCACGGTGCGGTGGACGCCCGAGCGGCGGTCGCGGCGGCGGCGAACATTGCATTCGTTCCGGACCATACCCCGCCTACGGTTGACATCACGCGGCCGGCTTCCGCCTCGGTTTTGACTCGGCGGTTTGTGGCGTCGGTTGCGGCCGAGGATTCCTGGGGCGTGGCGGATGTGTCCCTGCTTGTGGACGATGTGCCGCAGGGGACGGATACGCGATCTCCGTACCGCTTCGTGATGGACCCGGGCCGTTTCAACGCGGGTCGGCACAAGCTCAGCTTTGTCGCAACAGACCTCGCGGGTAATGCTTCCGAGGCGAAGACGGTGTTCGTCGAGTTCTCCAGAACGCGCTCCAGGGGCGGCCGCGTGGCGTTTGAATCTCCTGCCGACGGGGCGCGCGTTTCCGGCGATGTACTCGTTTCTGCGACGGTAACCGCGAATGCGGGTCTGGCAACCATAGAGTGGCGCGTTGATGGCGAGTCGATGCTCGTGGCGGCGTTGGGTGGGGATTCTTCCGGCGTGAGCTACCTTTGGCGGACGGGGAATGTATCGCCAGGCCGGCACCAAATCACCATTACGATTACGGACACTAAGGGCGCTCAGGCCACAGGAAGCCTGACGCTGGTAACGAGCTAGAGCCGTACGAACCGGTAGGCCCGCCAAGTCCGTCTGAGCCCCTCGTGGATTCAATCCGGAAACCTTTTCGTGCGCTCCATGGAAAGATTACCAAAAAGGTGCTATATTTGCCGCGGACGGTCGTGAGTTGCTCCTCGTCGCCGAGGAGACTCCCAAGGTCCGTCGAATTGGAGCACTAGAGACGTATGAGCACACCGACCAATGAAGATGTCTTGCAGGTTCTCCGGACGGTCAAGGACCCGGAATTGCATCGCGACCTCGTTGCCTTGGACATGATCAAGGAGATCAACATTTCGGAGGGCACGGTGCGTTTGCACATCGAGTTGACGTCGCCGGCCTGCCCGCTGAAGGACCAGATCGAGACCGACGTGCGGGCGGCGATGGCATCGGTGGACGGCGTTGCGCGGCTTGAAATCGAATGGAGTTCGTGTGTCCGATCGAGCCGCCCGGGTGCGACGACGCTGCCCAACATCAAGAATATCGTGGCCGTCGGGGCCGGCAAGGGCGGGGTCGGGAAGAGCACGGTGGCGGTGATGCTCGCCTACGGGCTCAAGCGAAGTGGGGCTTCGGTGGGGCTGATGGACGCGGACGTCTACGGCCCGAGTATTCCTACGATGACCGGGATCGAGGGAACCACGCCGACCGTGGCCAACAACATGATGGTCCCTCCATGGGCCGACGGCGTGAAGATCATGAGCGTCGGATTCATGGTGGATCGGAACAAGCCGCTGATCTGGCGCGGACCCATGACGCACGGCGTGGTCAAGCAGTTTCTCGAGAACGTGGCATGGGGCGAGCTCGATTACCTGATCGTGGACCTGCCGCCGGGCACCGGCGATGTGCCGCTTTCGCTGGCGCAATCGATTCCCCTGACGGGCGCCATCGTCGTGTGCACGCCTCAAGATGTCGCCATCATCGACGCGCAGCGGGCGATTAAGATGTACGAGCAACTCAATGTGCCGTGCTTGGGTGTGATTGAGAACATGAGCTACTACATCTGCCGCGAATGCGGTCATCGTGACGAGCTGTTCGACCACGGCGGGGCGGCCACCGCCGCGCGACTGCTCGGCGTGCCGTTTCTCGGTGAGATTCCGCTCAATGCCAGGATTCGGGAATACTGCGACGCGGGAACACCGGACAAGCACTTTTCACAGTCGCCCGATTATGTGGTGGAGGCAACCGACAAAGTGGTCGCAGCCGCTTCAGGGCAGATCAGCATCAAGAGTGAGCAACAGGCTGCGCCGACGTTGACCGTGGAATAGTTTGACGTATGGGAGATGATCGCATGACCTTGGCAACCTGGCTCGCCCGCGAGGTGGACGATACGCGGGATTGGACGTTGAGACTCCTCGCCGACATGGACGGGGATGATTGGGTCTTTTCGCCGGGACCGGGTTTGCCGCATGCACTCTGGCTTTGCGGACATATGGCCGTCGCGCAGCATTTGCTGGTGCACGTCCGCTGTCTCGATTCGGGCGTGCTCAAAGAGGATGTGCTCAAGCACTTTCCCATCGGCGGCGATGTGAAGTCACCCACGGAGTATGATTATCCGCCGGCAGCGCGCATCCGGAAAATCATGGATGAGGTGCATGCCGAGACGGTATCCGCCATCAAGGGGATGAGCGAGACGTTGCTGGCCGAGCCGGCGTTCGGCCTGAACGGTGCGCCGCACCCCCATTACACCGACAAGGCCGGCGCCGTAGCCCATTGCAGCCGCCACGAAGCGTTTCATGCGGGGCAACTCGCAACCATCCGGCGATTGCTCGGCAAGCCATTTCTGCGATAATCTGTGCGGTTGGGCCGCATTCGGTTGGCGGTGGCAAAGCCGCCCCGGCTGCGGGCGACTATGTGGTATTGAACCATAGGGTCGCCGGCCTGCCGGCACAATCAAGCGGTGTACCTGGTGGGCCGGTTCGCCGCTGTTATGGATGGGAGTTCGAGTATTGAAAGAACAGACCCGACAACACATCGAGCGTTTGGCATCCTTCGTCAAGTCCACGGAGGACGCCAATGCATTGCGCCCGGATGCCGCTGCGTTCCTGCATTCGTTGATTCTAGCTACCGGAGCCAAACGCGGCGTCGAAATCGGAACGGGCTATGGATACAGTACCCTGTGGGTTGCTTCCGCCATCTCGGAGAATGGGGGGCGCCTCATTACGATCGACAAGGATGCACGAAAGCTCCAAGCGGCTCGTTCGCACCTGGAACAGGCCGGGCTCGCCGCGGTTGTGGAAACCATTCAAGATGACGCGATCGATGCATTGCCGGGCGTCGAGGGCCCCATCGACTTTGTGCTGAGCGACGCGGACAAGGAAAACTGCATCGCCTACATCGAAAGAATTGCGGATCGACTGAGCGACCGTGCCGTCGTCGTGACCGACAACACGATCAGCCATGCGGAACAACTTGCCGCCTTCGTTGCATGGATTCGCGACCGCGAGGATTTCAGCAGCGCGTACGTTCCGATCGGAAACGGTCTGGAGCTTTCAGTGAAACGCTCGGGGCACCTTCGCTCCAAGGGTGTCTTCGGCGCTTAAACGACGATTGACGGCTGACGGCTGATAGCGTGTCCGAGTCAATGGCGATGAGGTCGTTGGGGGGCACGCGCACGAGTCTTCCGGCGGCGGTCAAGACTAGAGTGAACCATGATTGAGATTCGGATTATCTTCTTGGGGCCTTCTCGCGCTGTGGCGGGTGTGGGCGAACTGGAATTGTCGGTTGCATCGGGTGCAACGGTCGCCGACCTGGCGCCTGCGATTGCGGAAGCGGTTCCTTCGTTCAAGGCCTATCTCCCGACGGTACGGATCGCCGTGAACGAGTCGTTTGTTTCGGATGAACACGTTATCCAGGCGGGCGACGAGATCGCGATCATCCCGCCGGTTTCCGGGGGACAGAGTGATCCGCGGATTTCGGTCGAAGTGGCCGTCGGTCCGATTTCCGAGCAGCGCGTCTTCGATTTCGTGGGCGGCGATCCGGAGCTCGGGGGCATTTGCACGTTCATCGGGTGTACCCGTCGCGAACAAAGTGCCGGGCACGGGGCATTGATGCACCTTGAGTATGAAGCGTACGAGACGATGGCGGTCAAGCAGCTTGAGCAACTCGCCGCGGACGCCCTCGAGCGGTTCGGCGCGGGGAAAGTCGCGCTGGCTCATCGTATCGGAATCGTGCCCGTGGGGGCGCGGTCGGTGGTCATCGCCGTCGCCTGTCCGCACCGAAACGAGGCGTTTGCCGCTTGTCGCTGGCTCATCGATACGCTGAAAAAGGAAGTGCCGATCTGGAAGCAAGGAGTTTTTGAGGATGGATTCGTCGAGTGGGTCGAACCCTCCGATCCGGCCGGTGCTTAAACGAAGGGAGTAGGAGGGTGGATTGAAGATTGAAGATTGAAGCCGCGGCTCTGAATCCGAAACGTTCAAACCTTCCAACCTTGTGATCGTTAATCCTTCGAATCTTCATCTTTGCAGCCGACATCCGTCCTAGCTGCGCCCTGTTTTCGAAGGGAAAGACATTCGACTTTGACGAACGCCGATTTTGCAGAACCGCTGGCCGAGAAGAAGAAACGCGCGCGTCGCATCCTGGCCGCGTTGCGCAAAGCGTATCCGGACGCCGACTGCGCGCTGAATCACAAGAGTTCGCTCGAACTGTTGATTTCAACCATCCTCTCCGCGCAATCCACCGACGAGACCGTCAACAAGGTCGCTCCGGTTCTTTTTGAGAAGTATCCGACGGCTGAAGCGATCGCCCAAGCGCCGCGCGAGGCGGTCGAGGAGATCGTGCACGCCACCGGCTTTTTCCGGCAAAAGGCCAAGAACATTCAGGCGAGCTGCGCGAGAATCGTTGAGGCGTTCGGCGGAAACGTCCCGCAAACCATCGAAGAACTCGTCAGCCTGCCGGGGGTCGCCCGGAAGACCGCCAATGTCGTGCTCGGGACGTTCTTCGGCATCAGCGAAGGCATCGTGGTCGACACGCACGTGGGTCGAATTGCCACATTGCTGGCACTTACATGGAGAAGCAAGAACGGTAAGGATGCCGTGAAGATCGAGCGAGATCTTATGGAAGTGATCCCGCAGAAGAGTTGGATCTACCTCTCCCACGCGCTGATTCGCCATGGCCGCCTGGTTTGCGTCGCCCGCAAGCCCGACTGCGCGAACTGTACCCTGGCACGCCACTGTCCATCGGCCACGGTTTGATGGCCGCGTTGTGCCGCAATCAGAGCATGACGCAACCGAGTTCCGGCGGCCGGCTGTCATTTCTTGGCGACCGGTTGCAGGCAATCGCTATCGCGCCGCCCCGGCAACGGCGCGTCCGCGCGGGACGGATTGGTGTGCGGAGCGGCCGGACGGCTCGCCGGAGCTGATTTCAAGGCGGGCGCGGGTACCCGCACAAGCGTCGGATGACGGGGTTCGCGACCGGCAGCCAGCCGGCGGATGCGCGAAAAGACTTCCGCAAGATCAGCCGTACCGGCCGAGCGATCGGCAACGGGACGGCCCGGCCGTGAGGCGTCAACGAAACGCACTTCATGATAATGGCTCTTGGCGAGGGCGGCGAAGTCCTCATCGGTAAGCAGGTCGTCGCGATAGGCGTGGCCCACCAAACGCCATTGCGGGCAAACCCGCCGCAGCATGGCCAATTGATACAACACAACCGGGTGAATCAAGGCATCGGGCGTGGGCTCGATGTGAATGGTGACCGACGGATGCGGCAGGTGGGTGATTACCTCCGTCCACCATTCATCCACGAGCCATACAGAGAGCACTCCGTCGGGGCCGGTGGCCTCGAGATGCAGATCAAGCGGCCCGACCGGTGCGTCCTTGGGGAACAGGCCGATCCCGCCGCTCTCAATGCGCACGGTCGCCGGCTGACCGGGTGGGGTCCGTTGTTGGGCCGTGGCGCGACGCACCTCAGCTTGCTCACGATCATTCATGGTTCGAGGACTCCCTGATTCCGTTGAATAATGCCGATAAGCGTTGATGCTACTTATCGGAGCGGCACTGGATTTCTCTTGACGATTAGGCCGAATTCGCTCCTTGAATGCGGGTTTCCGCCCAATGCAGCGTATGAGTTAAAGTGAGAATGGATATTATGGCGTTTTTGGCCAGAGTCGACCTCGCTGGCCCGGTTGTGGTGCGGCGGATCGAGTAACACGGCCGAACCTGCGGAGGCGTTTGCTCCGACAGTGGAGGTCTCCGATGATAGGGTGTGTCGGGTGCGTCCTGGCGGGGAGTGGGCAGCGGTTAAGGTCAGCCGGGCTTCGCTCATTTCTTCGTGTCTCGGGCTTCAGGGCGCGGGCCGAGGCCCACTGCTGGAATGAAAGGCGCGTACCGGATGATCAGATGGCGACTCAGCGAGCTCGGGATCAAGTGCGAATAGATTGCCGTAGGAGAAAGATTGCCGCGAAGTGGGGCGCGCATGCGGGTGGCGTCCACCCTGGGCGGTCGCTTCCTCGGAGGAGGCGCGACGGGTTGGCGATATGGCTGATGAGCCTGATAGGTGCGGTCGGTGCGGCGTCGTGCGGTTCCAGTGATCCCGGCGTAGTGAACGCGGTTGATACGCCGAGCGATTCGCCGCCGATTGCGGACGTGAGCAGGACATCAGCCAGTGTATCGACGGGCGGTGCTGAGACTGCAACCGTGCTCTTGGACGGGGCGGCGTCGCTGCCGGCCGGGGATGCGCTTCGATTCGAATGGCGGATCGATGGGGCGATAGCAGGGACCGGGCGCACCACCGAGGTCGAGCTCAGTCCGGGTGTGTACGACGTGCGCCTCAGCGTAGTGGACCGCAGTGGGCGATCCGCCGGGGACAGCCTTACTTTAACGGTGGTGCGGGCAGTCGAGGATGAGGTTGTGCTGGCCATCGGTGTCAGCGGCGGCGGCGTTACCGAGCCGCCGGCGGGTGAAACGCGTCGTGCGGTCGGTGATACGATCCGCTTGCGCGCGATTCCCTCGCCCGGATTTGTCTTTGCCGGCTGGACGGGCGATTTCGAAAGCAGCGACTCCACGGTGGTCGTAACCTTGATCGACGACCTGTTTGTGACCGCCGAGTTTCGGTCTTCAGACTCAGGGGGTGTGCCGCGGTTTTTCCTCCCCTGGGCTGCGCAGCGGACCCGGCGGGTGGGCCAGAGCAACAACGGGACGTTTAGCCACGAAGGGGCGTTCGCTTGGGATTTCCCCATGCGGGTGGGTACGCCGGTGCTGGCGGCGGCGGCCGGTCGGGTCGTCGAGGTGGTCGAGGGCAACCAGCGGGAGGCGGATTCGACGCTTCCTCCAAGCGAGACGGATTTCGCCAACCTCGTTCGATTGGACCACGGACGCGGTTTGCAGACAACCTACGTGCACTTGGATTTCGAGGGGGCGCTTGTTGAGGTGGGCCAGGACGTGGTTCGTGGGCAGGTGATCGGTTATTCGGGCAACACCGGATTCTCGACAGGCCCGCATCTACACTACGAGGCGCTCGGCGTGGACAACGAGAGTACGCCCAGCGGGTTTTTCGAGGTGGACAGCGCCGACGGCGTCGCCATCGAGGGCGATCAGGTCACGTCCGCCAACGAGTTGAATCTGCAAACGATGGATGCATTTGTCCCATCGTCGTTGCCGGCGGACAGCTTCGCCGTCAACAACATCGTGCTGACCGGTGATTTGCCGCCGGCGTTTTTCTATGAAAGCGAGACGGATTACCTGGTGAGCGGCGAAGTCCTCGACGGCAATACGCGGGTCTGCGTAGCACTCGTCGATCCGGAGACTTCCGAAACCGTCTTTTGCGATCTAACGGATGTGGCCGACGACGGTACGTTCGCGCACCCGTTCCGTTTCCCATCGACGTTGTCCGGCTCATTTTTCCTGGGTGTGATCAGTGGTACCGGAGGGGCCGAGGGGCAGGCAACGCGTCGCATTCTGATTTCACCGCCCATCGACCGGACGCAGCGACCGACGGCGGTGGCGGCCAGGCCGGCCGTGGACCGAATCGATTTTTTTCAGGACAACCGCTTGGAAGGATCGGATAGCTTCTCGCCGAGCGGTGCGCGTCTTGAATACCTGTGGATGCAAGTGTCGGGGCCACCGGCGGTCATCGCTGATCCGACGCGTGCGGAAACCATGTTCTTTGTTCAGCCCGACGATGGCATCGAGCGGGTGGCGTTTCAACTCGTGGTATTTGACGGTGTGCTTTCCAGCTTTCCCGATCAGATCGAATTCACACTGCGCGACACGTTTTTTGTTACCGATATTGGAGTCACGGACGCGTCCTGCTTTTCGCTCGATGAGTGTCAGAGCCAGGTCGGTATTCCACCGCCGCTGGTTGCTTTGACGTCTCCGGTGGTGCTGGGGTGGGTGCAACTGGTCAATTTGGAGGCCGGCGATTTTCTGGAAGCGAGCATCACCACACCACTCGGCGCCGTCGTACTCACCGGAGAGGCAACCGTGGACGCCGATGCGCCCGCGCTGAGTTTCTGGCGGTTTGTCTGGCAGACGGGGGCGCTCGAGATCGTACCGGGCGATTGGGTCTTCACGTTGCAGCGCAACGGACAAGTGGAGGCCTCCCAACCGTTTCGGGTCGTAACGGCCAAGAACTAGCCGGGCACGTTCGTTGTGGTCGGCTTGATCCATCCTTCCGCCGGGAATCGGCCGTGACCGCGTTGCGAGGCCGCGGGGCGCGTTCGCGCCTCGCATTAGCGATCGGCTTGCTTTTTTCCTGATATATTTTGAGATTGCCGGGAACCGCTCAAGCGTCTTGAGTCTTATATAGGGGTGTACGGGAACTGATTTTTCGGTTTTTTGCCGCAAGTGAGCGTGTTTATGGAATGGGCAGTCCAGACCCCTGTCTTTCAGGAGGCGATCAGTATTGACGGTGAGCGGCAGCTCGTGGGGCGGGCGAAGCACGATCGCGACGCGTTTGCGACGCTCTACCGCCGCCACTATCAGACAATCGGGCGGTACATATTCCGCCGCGTTGGTGATCGCCACCTGACCGACGACTTGGTTGCCGACGTATTCATGATCGCGTTGCAGAACCTCTACCGCTACCGTCATCGCGGTTTGCCGTTTCGATCGTGGTTGTACCGCATCGCGACAAATCGCGTAAATCGCTGGGCCCGGCGAGCGCGGAAGCAGAAGGTCCGGCAGCTCGATACGCCGATGGCTGACGAGCGAATCGCTCCTCCGGACGCGGCAGCCGGTGCGGACGAAGCGCGCGCGGCCCTACTGAAGCTGGCTCCGAAATATCAGGCGATCCTGGTTTTGCACTACATCGAGGGCCTGTCCATCACGGACATCGCCGCGGTGTGTGGCTGTCGAACGGGAACGGTCAAGTCGCGTCTGTCGCGCGGACGTGACGCGCTGAGGCAGTACCTGCCTCATGGGAGAATGCAACAATGAATCGTGGCAACGATCCTGTCGACAAGGTGTTCGATTCGCTGCGGACGCAATCCTGGTCTGCGGATTCCTACGATCCCTATTTGGAGAAACAACTCATGCAAGAGTTCGATCGAAGAAGCGGCGGCTCGCGGTTCACGCCAACGCGCGGATTTGCGATCGCCATGTTGGTTTTGGTTGTTGGCGGCGGTGCCTACGCGACCTCCTCGGTGATTCTAAGCCTGATGCATGTCACCGTCGAAGTTGATGGCGAGACGACCGAGTTTGATATCGCCTCCAATGGCGAGGCCTTATTTAGAGTCGAGACGGCGGATGGTGGTACGGCCGACGTTACCGTCAAGAGCACCGAAGGCGAGAACGGTGAGCACATGCGCGAGATCAACGTAACCACGGCCGGCGACGGCACCGAGGATGGTGAGTGTGTCAAAGTGGTTCGTAAGTGCAATGGATCCGGCCCGACGCCCGTTGACTGGGAAGTGCTCGGAGACGCGGAGCCCGTTGGCAACTGGACCGATGCCGCCGGCGTCGACCACGCACTCTATGCGATCGCGTCGGATGAAGGCGGTGGTTCGCGGCTCTACATGGGCGTCGACCCGGAGGGCGACGATCGGCAGCTATTTCTGCTGGCCGAGCCCCCGATCGATCTAACCGAGTTCGACCTCAGCGTTTCGGTTGATGAGAACGGCACGATTTCAATCGCCGCCGACGATGGCGAAGGTCGGGAGTTGGCCTTGCAGTTCCGCGTGGGTGGTGAGGGTGATGGTGCGGATCAGCTCGCCGAGGAACTCGCGGGGGATCTGAACGTCGCAAGCCCGGACGGTACGGTCCGCATTGAGATTCGAGACGCCGACTAGTGCTTGGACACACCGAAACTTTTGGGTTCGTTACGGATCAGAGCCGCGGGCGCCAGCCTGCGGACCAGTCCCACCGCTAGCGCGGTGGGCTCTGATTCGCACGCCCGATTCCGGTGGCTCGGGCAGCGACAACCCATAGATTACGGTGTGACGCAGCACGAGCCGCTCGAGTTTGCGGATTGGCACCACGAAGACCGCGTGCATGACGACGGCTTTGCGCCTTACAGGTTGAGGCGCAAAGCTGTTTTTCACGCGCGGGCGCGGCACACCGACCCACGGGTGTGGGCCGCGGGTGCCCGGTCGTTGCGAGAAGAGAGACTACTTCGAATACCTCGGATCGGGGTAGGGCGGTGGGTCGTATTGATCCGGCGGGATGTCGATGTTGTGCTCTATTTTCTTCAGCGTCTTCAACCTCTGGTGTCCGGCGTAGTCGATATGCTCTTGATGGGCGATAAGGATGCCGTCGATCTCTTTGTAGTCGCTGAATTTCGTTGTCATGATGTCGCCGCCGTTCTCAAACTGCTCTTCTTTTTGGACGAGAAGCTTGGTTTCGATGTCGTAGTAGTGCGTCTCCGGGAGGCCCACCGTCGGCGTCAGCACGAGTTTGTAGCACGGCTTGCCGTCGATGGTTACGACGCCGCCGAATCGGGCCGCCGTATACATCTTGCGCCAGTCCGGAATGCGATCGAAATAGCCCGCGCGGATCGCCAGGGCTTTGCCCTTCCCTTCCTTCATCTTGGCGGGAAGCCGACCGATTTTGGCCCACGCGCGCGTGCCGTCGGTAGCGGATTCGACGGGATCCCGCCCGGTGGTAGCGATCATGTAGGTGTAGCGGTAATTGGGTCGCCCTTCGATGATGGTTAGATCGAACACAACACCCTGGCCAACCACTTCGTACGTGCCCACGCTGGAACGATTCTTGACCTTCGCGTACGCGTCTCTGCCGCCGGTTGCTTCGACGTAGCCGTCCAGGACATCTTCAACCCTGACCTTCTTGGACGAACCCGGCTTCGCCTCGGTAGGGGCGTCGGTGCCGGATGCGGATCGGTCTTCCTTAGCCGTTGCGCCCGCGGTGGGCGCAGGCGAGGATTTCTTTTTCGCGTCGGGCGGACCCGCGGTCGCCGCGAAGGCCGCCGGATTAAAGCAGCCGATCGTCAACAGAATCGTCAAGGCACGCGACGCCGGAAAATGCCGCCGCGAAAAGCGCATTCGTATCATGTTCCACTCCAGAATCGTCCTTGCACCGTACCACGGTGTTCGGGATACCATCGGTGGGATGGGGAGGCCGAGTCAGCGCCGCCGGCGCTAGCCTGCGGACCCTGGCACCGCCAATCTCCCGATTGGCACGCTTCATGTCCAAACCGTCCATGCCGATCAGGAGATCGGCGATCCGGGAACCAACCGCGTAGGATGTCACCGGGCTCGCGCCGGTGCTCTGAAGAATGCACGTCGCCGATCGGGCCACGCACCCACTACCATGAGCACTTTATCACTGTTGCGTCTCGCGTCTAGCCGTTTTGAGGACGTTTCCGCGCACTCCGCAGATGTGGCACGACCGCAGGTCCGCGCATAAGTGCGGCCCGCTTGGGCCGAAGGCTCAAACGGGCCGCAAGTTCTAAGGCTGCCGTAAGCAGCACGTCTGCTACCCTACGGCAGCACACACTTTATACCATGATCCACAAACCACCTCCTCTCAAAAACGGGGGCGCCGAGGTCGCTTGCGCGAGACCATTGCCGGCCTGGTCCCCCTGCGAACCGTCGTTCACAGGCACATCGCCCGCCTTCCGACACCGCTGCGTTTCAAACGCGCGCGCCCTCAACAAGGCGCGACTCGGGAATGGTCTCGGAGGCGCTCGTCGAAGCATTTCGGCCGGCTGAACCACCCGATTTTGGATCAGACGGAACACCGAAAGCGGCTTCGATCCGTCTTTAGTATAATCGGCGGTTGGGGCAGAATCCAAGAGAATTATTCTTCGTTAAGGATTGGGGCAATCTGGCGGGGCGTCCATGCTGCGTAAGCTGGGGTGGCCTAAGCGATCTTCGCGCCGTACTATGGTCCACAACGCCGAGTTGAAGGCTTGACCCTGCGGTGTTGAGCCTGTCTTGACGGGCGGACTGAGCAACCTTCGGCTCAGCTGCCCTCGGCTGGGCGGGTTCGGTTATCGGACGGGCGCGTGCCAGGAAACGGCGGCGGGTCGCTGTGCTCCATGGGTCCGATATGGTTGCTGGGTAGGAAGTGGTACGGGAGTGTTGAGCATCATGGGGACCATGTCGAACCAATGGCGATTCCTGAAAGGCTACCTCCACGCACCCACTTGCGTGGGCGCCGTGGCACCGAGTTCGCGCGCCCTGGCTGAGGCGTTGAGCCGCCCGTATCGCGAGTACGACGGCCCGGCCAGGGTGCTTGAAGTTGGTGCGGGTACGGGTCCGGTGACATCGTACCTGGCCTCTCAACTGGGCGATGAGGATGAACTGCACGTGTGCGAAATCAGGCCTGACTTTGCGCGCATCCTGGAGCGGACGGTCCTGACGGAGGATCGTTTTGGGGCCGCAATCGGCGAGCAGCGGGTGCGTCTCTATCAGATGCCGATTCAGGAGTTGGACCGGGAGAACTATTACGACTTTGTCATTTCAGGGCTTCCGCTCACCGCGTTTTCGCTTCGAGACATCAAGGATGTGCTGCGCGTCATCCGCAAGAGCCTGCGACCTGGGGGGGTGATGAGCTACTTTGAGTACGTCGCGATCCGCAAGGCCGTGGGTCGGCTAACGCCCGGCATCAGAGGCAAGCGACGCCGCGTCATTTCGGCCTATCTTTCGCGAAACATCCGTCGTTATCAGTTCGCGAGGCAGACCGTGCTGCAGAATCTACCGCCCGCTCACGCGAGGCACCTTCGCTTCGATTAGGCTTGCGTATCCTCGAAGCATTTCCGACATCTCCGAGCCGGATGCGTTCGCTTGCGCCGTACGCGCATGAAGCCCACGGCTCGGGTGGGGGCATCCGACCGACCTTCAACCGTTAATCTTCAACCTTTAACCGACACTCCTCAATCTGCAACCGCTAATCTCTAATCTTGCCCAACCGGGTGCAAGACAGAATCGGCGGCGTCCAAGAATCGCCCGTGCCCCGTTTACGGGGCG
>JBHHUB010000111.1:0-13261 GCA_046753625.1 Phycisphaerae bacterium
AGCCCACCGCGCTAGCGGTGGGACCAGTCCGCGGGCTGGCGCCCGCGGCTCTGATTCGTAACGAACCCGAAAGTTTAGGTGTGTCAAAGCACCAGTGTCGAAAGCTCTTCGAATGCAGCAACTACTCCAAGCCGTGCGGCGAATCCCGTTGAGCGTAGCGGCTTCGAGCGATACGCACGCCCGGCCGGCCGGCCCATGGCACGCCACATCGAATCCGCGCATCCAGGCGAACCGCCGACTACCCGCCCCGATTTCTATTGGAGATGCGCGCGTCGAGTGGATCTTGCGGTTCTCGCGTCAGCTTCCTGCCGCACTGCGGGCACGCCACGCCCGCTGAGACCGGACGCCACGCCTGCCCCGGCAAACGAAGCTCGGAAACCTTCACCCGACCGTGCTCGTCCCGCGCGAATCTTAAAGACGCCCGAAAGAGTCCGTGGATCGGACATCGATACACCTCCTGCGGAAACGCCCATTGCCCGCACTGAGTGCACCGATACGGGGCCTCGCGGGCGGGCAAGCGCATCGTGTGCTTTCGAGGACAGCGATAGGTGAGCTGCATGCCTTGCAGGGTGGAGCGCACTAGCGGAACCGGCTCCTCGGCATTACCATCGCGCAAGGCTAAGTAGGCCAAGACCGCTGCCCCCACCGCAAGCAAGAAACTAACGGCCGCAGCGCGCGGAATCCCGCGACGGCGAACAATGCGGACTTTGCGTCGGATAGAGCGGCGTGCCGTGGCTTACGACCCCAGGCTGGTTCGGGCCATTCGCGGCAACGGACCCGTGTACCAGAAAAGGCGATCGCTGGCGAACGAATAGTGATACAAACGAAGCTCGCGACAAAGCGTGCATCCGCCGTCGTCACAATCGTCGTAGTGATCGAGAATGGGCCGGCTCAACTGATCGACCGTGCGCACGCGGCGAAGCCCGCCCCCAAGCGTAAGCATGTTGATCCCGTAGCCCCGATTGTGCCTCGTGGTCAGCCACGGGTTGGACATGCCCTCGAAAATGTCGAACCCATCACCCCATGCGAGCAGACTTTGATTCCGGACATGCCCGCCGTCGGTGATGCCGCCCCCCCCACCGCGGGCGCTACCATGAATCGTATCGGGTCCGAGATCCGAAAGCAGAATCGTATCGCCCGGCTTCGAAGGCTCGAACCGCTCAACATGAGCCAGCATACCCTTCCCGCCGGTCATCATAAAGCCGTTGATGCCGTAACTGGCGTAATCGGCGATTTCGGTGTGATCCGAGCTGTGGGCGATCTCTTCCATGCGGAAACGGAATGGATCCTCGGGACAACTCAGGAAAGAAAGGTCCCCAAGGTAATCGGGGTAAAGCCGCATGAACCAGACGTCCGGCTCGGACGGCGCTTGAGCCACGACCGAAGTCTGGATGGGGTTCGACACCGGAAGCCAACCATCGTACTCCGCGCGATACACGCGCAGCATCTGGCCGATTTCGCGCAGATTGAACTGACATACCGTGGAATTCGCGAGCGAAACCGATCGCTTCAGCGACGGCAACAGCATCCCGAACAGCATGGCAATGATCGTCACGACAACGAGTATCTCAATGAGACTCGAAGCCCGCCGCCTTGCGCTACGCTCTCTTAGTGGTCCGTGCATCCTATGCGCGTCCGGAAAAAACGTCTCTTCCCTACCAAAACCTACACCGACCCAACCCATTACGCAACAAAAATCTCCAAAATTCCGGCCCGATAAGAGGCGCCACCGCCCGCCCCAAGCGCCGCCAGATGCGGGCCGGCCCATTGAAACATATCCAAAGGCTGCTAACCTGCGTCAGCCCAAAGGGATAACAGTTTTTTGCGATTGCACAAGAATGATGCATTACCCGTCTTCCCTCCATAGTATGATCAGCGAAAAACTGCTTCCTTTTGTGAAGCAGCCGGGGCAATACATCGGCCAGGAGATCAATCAACTGGCCCAATCCGGAGATTGGGCGCGGGCCGAGATTCGCGTGGCCGTGGCGTTTCCCGATACCTACACCATCGGCATGAGCCATCTGGGCTGCCAGATCATCTACTGGCTGATCAACCAAACTCCCGGTTGCTGCGCCGAACGGGTCTTCTGTCCGTGGGGCGATGCGGAAGCGATCATGCGCCACAAGAAGATTCCGCTGTTCACCTGGGACACGCGACAGCCGGTGGCTTCCGCCGATATTCTGGCCATCTCGCTTCAATACGAAATGGCCTTCACGTCGGTATTGGCGCTGCTGGATCTGGCGGGCGTTCCGCTTCGCTCATGCCAAAGAGATGACACTCACCCCCTGGTGATTGCAGGCGGACCTCAGGCGGACAATCCGGAGCCCGTCGCGCCGTTTCTGGACCTGGTCGTGCTGGGCGACGGCGAAGCTTCGATGGCGGCCATCCTCGACGCCACGCGGGAGATGAAGGCGAATCGCCTGCCCCGCCGCGAGATGATTCGATCGCTGGCCCGCCGCTTTGATTGGCTCTACGCGCCTTCGCTCTACGAAGTGCAGTACCATCCCGACGGAACCATCGCATCCATCGACGCCAAGGAATCGGGCATCGCGCAAAAACTCGTTCGGTGTCAGACGCCTGACTTCGAAGACGCGCCGTTTCCCCTCAAGCCGATCGTGCCCTACGTCGAGGTCGTTCACGATCGCTTTGCCATAGAAATCATGCGCGGATGCCCGCAGCGATGCCGCTTTTGCCATGCCGGATACACCAAGCGGCCGCTGCGCATGCGCAGCGTCGACAGAATCCTGAACATGGCGGAGGAAATGTACGCTGCCACGGGCATGGATGAGTTCGGCCTGCTGTCGCTCTCGACGGCCGATTATCCCGACCTCAAAGAGCTGGCGGTGCGTGCCAACGAGCAGTTTGCGGCACGGCGCGTCAACATCTCCGTGCCCTCGCTGCGCGTCGACAAAATGCTTCAAAACATCCCATGGATGGTCAACTCCGTGCGCAAGGGCGGCCTGACCATGGCCGTCGAAGCCGCCGGCGACGACATGCGCGCCGCCATCAGAAAAACCGTTACCGACGGCGACCTGCTGGACGGCGTTCGCCAGGCGTTTGAGGCCGGCTGGCGAACGGTTAAGCTGTATTTCATGTGCGGCTTCCCCGGCGAACGTCCCGAAGACGTCGAGGGCATCGCGGATCTCAGCAAACAGGTCAGTGAAGCGCGGCGGGAATTCGGCAAAGGACCAGCCAACGTAAACGCCTCGGTCGGGTGGCTTGTGCCCAAACCGTACACGCCGTTTCAATGGGCGGCGCAACCTACCGCGGACTATTTCCACGACGTGCGCATCCGATTGCAAGACCTGGTACCACACGCACGAGGTCGCCGCCGCAGCAGTGTCAGGATCAAGACACACAATGTCGAACGCTCCATCCTCGAAGCGGTCTTCGCCCGCGGCGATCGACGCCTGGCGGATACCATCGAAACCGCGTTCCGGCTCGGCGCACGCTTCGATGGATGGGACGAATGTTTCAACCCCCAGATTTGGGATCGCGCGTTTGAGTCTACCGGAATCGACCCCGCGTGGTATGCCCATCGCGAGCGCAAAGCCGATGAGGTATTCCCCTGGAATCACCTGCGCGGCGGCGCCCCCGAAGACTACCTCCGCCGGCAATACGAAGACGTTTTCACCCACATCAAGGTACCGCAACCCGAGCCGGCCACGCCCGCCTGACGATGCGCGCGCATGCCGCGTAGCCCAGCCCCCTTAGCTGAAACTACACGATCGGCGCCGCTCGTGATTTGGGGTCCAAAGCATCGCGAATGCCGTCGCCGATCAGTGTAAGTGCCAGGAGCATGACCACCAGAACGCCGCAGGGAAACGCCAGCAGCCACCAGTAGCTGACAAACGCATTAACCGCCTCCACGCCGTCGGCAGCGAGACGCCCCAGCGACGGCATCGGAGGCCGTATCCCAATGCCCAGAAAGCTCAGAAACGATTCCTGCAACACCGCCTGAGGCACGACCATGGTCGCGCACACGACCACCGGACCAACCAGATTGGGGAGGATATGCCATCGCAGCACGTGCCAACGCCCCGCCCCGGCCGCGCGGGCGGCATCGACAAACCCGCGTGTGCGCAGCGAGAGCACCTGCCCGCGTACGACCCGGGCCACCGTCAACCAACTCACCCCGCCGATCGCCAGAAACAGCAATGCAAGATTTCCGGCGACCGCGTTTCGCCCGAAGAGCCAGTCAAGCGGCCGAGCCAACGCCGTGCGAAGCAGAATCACCATGAGCACATACGGCAGCCCATAAAGCAAATCCACGACCCGCATCATCACCAGATCGACCCGGCCGCCCACCAGCGCCGATACCGCCCCCCACAGCGTGCCCACGATCACCGCCACGCCCGCGGCCGCCAATCCGATGGCCAGGCTCACCAGCGTCGCGGCCTGCACACGATAAAACAGGCTGCGTCCCAATGCGTCGTACCCGAACCAGCCCGTCAGGCGATGCGCCACACGAGCCCCCGCCGGAGGCTTCGAAGCGCCCGCCCGCGCCTCATGCCGTTCGTACACATCGAACCCGACGCGCGGCGTCCCGGCCGGCGGGCACCGGATCGCGGCAGACAAGGCTTGCACGTTGTACCACCGCACGGCGAAGGGAAGCGCCGAAACCCCCGCGAGCACCAGCAGCAACAACGCCCACCCGCCGATCACGGCCGACCGGTTGACCCGAGCGCGCGGTCGCCGTTGCCTCCGCTTTGTCCCGCTCGATTCCCGGCCCATCCCTTACACCGCCTCCGCAATCCGTGGATCCACCCACGCGTACAGCAGGTCGATAGTCAGATTGAACCCGACCAGCACGGTCGAAAACACGAGCACCGTTCCCATAATCAGGCCGACATCTCGATTCAGCGCCGCGTTGACGAAATGCTGGCCCAATCCCGGAACGCCGAATACCTTTTCCACAACAAAGGAGCCCGTCATCGCCTGAGCCGTGGCTGGCCCGAGAAAACTGAGCACCGGCAAGATCGCCACCTTGAGCGCATGATTCAAAACCGCGTGCCGCCGCGTCGCCCCCTTGGCCAACGCGGTGCGTACAAAGTCGGTCGAAAGGGCGTCGATCATGGCGGCTCGCGTCAGTCGGGCGATGTACGCCGCATAAGGTAGCGCCAGCGTCAGGGCCGGCAGCGGCAGATGGGCCCATGTCCCCCAGCCCCCCACCGGCGCCCAGCGCAGCCAGACCCCGAACACCGTCAGCAGGAGCGAACCGGTCACAAATGTGGGCACGGACACGCCAAGCATGACCAGCCCCAACCCGGCAACGTCGCAGACCCCCTGGCGACGCACCGCACCGAGCGTACCGATCGACACACCGACGACCACGGCCACCAGCATGGCCAACAACCCCACCGTCATGGAGATCGGCAACGCCGAAGCGATGATCTGTCCGCAGGTCCAATCGTTGTAGGTAAACGACGGACCGAAATCCAGCCGTACCGCCCCGGCAAGAAACTGCCAGTAGTAAAGCCACGTGTTGTCCATGGCGTACCGGGCGCGCAGCGCCTGCACGATTTCCGGCGCCATAGTTCTATCACCCGATTGAAACGGGTTGCCCGGAATCACCACAACCATGAGAAAGGTCAAAGTGTAGACGCTTGCAACCGTCAACAAGCCAAGCAGCAAGCGACGAACCACGACGCGCATCATCGCGCCACCGCCACGTTCTGAAAGGGAAACCACAACCGCGCATTGGCGTGCAGCCCGCTGACCCTACGACCGAACGCGATCGGTGTTACGTCGTGAAGAACAGGCAGAATTGGACAATCCTCCTCGACGACGAGGCGCTCCGCCTCGGCGAGCAGCGCCGCTCGGGCCGACGCGTCGGACGTGTCGCGAGCCCGCCTCAACAGGCGATCGTAACGCGCGTTGGAATAGCCGCTGTCGTTGTTTCCGTTTCCGCTCGCCAGACAATCCAGGAATGTTGTCGGATCCAGGTAGTCCGCATACCAGTTTCCACGCGCCACCATGTAATGAAAGTTGGCCTTCTGCTCGGCAAATGCCTTACCCTCCATCGATCGAAGTGCCACGCGTACGCCCAGACCCGTAGCCCACATCCCGGCGACCGCCTGACAGATCGACTCTTCGCGCGGCGGGTAGAGCAACTCGACCGTGGGAAACCCCTGTCCGTCGGCAAATCCGCACTCGCTCAGCAATCGCCGTGCGGCCGCCACATCATACCCGAGCCCGCGCGGCGATGGGTAGCCTTGCATCGTGCCGGGCGGAACAAAGGTCCGCGCCACACGATCACCGCAGTTGAGCACATCGTAAACCAGTTGCTCGCGGTCGACCGCCAGCGTAAACGCGCGCCGGATGCGCGGGTCGACAAACGGGTTATCCACGCCCGCCACCGTGCTGCTGACACAGTTGAAGTTGAAGAAGTACGTCGCGATCACCTCCGCCAGATGGAAATCCGAGCGGGCTCCGGATTGAGCCAGGCGAACCAATTCATGCTCGTAGGGCACACTCAGGTCGGGGAGGAAATCCACGTCGCCCGCCTCATAAGCCATCAGCGCGGCACTCAGATTCTCGTAGACGACCATGTCCACCGTCCGGCAAGAAACCCGACCTGCGTTTCGATGATGCGGATTCACTTCCAGCCGGGCCCGGCGCTTAAACGCCCACATGGTGAGCCGATACGGTCCGTTCGTGATCAACCCCACGTCTTGATCGCCCGAGCCGGGCTTGGTCCATTGCGGATCGTACACGACCAGCCCCTGTTCGGTCATCGGGCCGCCGCGAAAACGCAGACGAAAGCGCTCGATGGATTTGTGGCAGGGAAGAAATACCGGAAACCCCGTCAGATCCAAGAAATAGGCTGTCGGCCGCACTAACCGAACCTGCAGCCGATCCGGCGCCGTCGCCTCAACGCCGACGTCGGCAAATCGACGGTCGAACTCGGCTACGCAGGTGTCCCAAACCGCGTCGTAGAGCGCGTCGTAATCCACGCCAACCGCGCTCAAGCGACGGGCAACCTTACCCCATGCCGCGTTCGGCTCGTCCAACGTGGGTACGCCCACCTCGACGGCCAACGCCTCGATGCGCGGATGAATCGGCCGGGTCAAAAGACCACGCGCGGCCTCGCCCTCGATCGCCCATCCCTGGCGCAAGCGAGCCAGCGCCGTCAGCGCCGCGGCCACATCGGTCCGCCACCGCATGTACGCTTCGGCCCCGACAATGTGGTCGGCAAACAGAAACGCGTAATCCGTCGACGTACCGGGCTCCATGCCTCGGCGCCAACCTCTCACGAAATCATCGGCCGTGACCGAATCACCGTTGCTCCACCGGGCATCGCGACGAATCTTAAACCGGTAGGTCGCGCCCGCGTCGGTCACCTCGGGCGGATACACGGCGGCCGCCCCCACGGGGTCCAGCGTCTCGGGATCCCACGTCGTCAACCCTTCCCAGAGATTGAGCGCAACGCGAAAATCCGTCGTCCAGCTCATGCGTGCCGGGTCCAAGGTGTGGATCCCGGAAGGATTGACGTAGGTGAAATCGGCGCGGGGCGTCGCAGCCCCCAACGCCAGGAATCCCAGCAACAAAGCTGAGCCGGCCAGGAAGATAGGTACCACAATTCGCAGCATCAGAGGGCTGCATCCGGGTCGGGCGGCGCCACCGCCGCCCTACACATTAACGGCGGCCCCCTGCCCTCCAGCAGCATAAGCACCCGAGGGGGCTACGGAGCGCCCAATTCCACGCCGAACGGGGCGGCATTCAAAACGCCCGTAGTGCTCGTCACCGGGTCGCCGATCCAACCGTACGCCGCGTTGAGCACCGCCTGACGCCGCTTCCATCCTCCGCCGCCCAGTTCGGTGGTGATCGTCCGATTCGACGATTTGGTCACGCGAGCCAAAATCGCCTCGTTGGCGATCAGCATACGCTCGAGAACGTCTCGCTCCGAGAACGCGAAATCCACCGAATTGCCATCCTTCGGAGGCGCCAAGCGTCCATCGTTGTACCGCTGGGCGTCGAGCCTCAGGAATACGGCCAGGCGTTTAACCAGGGCCGCCTGCTGTTCTTCGTTCAGTTGATCGAGCACACCGCTCGTGCGGAAATATTCGAATGCCTCGACTTCGGCGCCGTCCGCCAACTCGGCCGGTCCCCGTCGAAACGCCAGACGCTTGTCGAAAATATCCAGGTAGGCCGACTCCACATCGACCGAGTTGGCGGGATAGGCCAGCGCGAGATAGATGCGGGCCAGCACGACCGGCTCCTGCTCCGCCAACCCCGCCGCACGCAGAGCAGCCACCACATCCGGCAGTTGCTCGCCCGATGCCGCGATGGCCGAGCGAAGCTTGGCCAGCCCCTGCGCGCAGATAAGGCGAGCCACGGCCGACTTCGCCTTCAACCCGCCGAGGAGCCCCGGCACCGTCTCCATGCGGTTCAGCTCAACCATCATGCGCGGCAGGGCGAACGCCAGCACCGGCGACGCCTCGCCTTGACTGAGCTCCGCCGCTGCGATTTCCGCTAGCTTCGAAGCCAACAACGCATTGAACTCATCCGAATCACCGGACCTCTGAAAGTTGCTCTTGAAGTCGGCGAACACGGTGGCGAACCCCTCAGCCGGGATCGGCTGCCCCGACCGCCTGATCCCTTCCACCTTGGCACGGAGCCAGCGATCAACCCGATCTTGATCCGGGGTCGGAATGCTCGCCAATCCACGAATCTTGTCGATCACGTCGTCATCAGGCGTCTGAGCCCGAGCGGTCCCCCCGCCCATCGACGATACCACGACCAACCAGGCCGACATCAACATAGGTACAAGCATATTCCGCATAGGTACAATTGCCCCTATCAGGCTGGATCAAGCAGAGTTCTTACCGCACGACGCCGTTTCTGTACGATAGCCGCCCGTGCACTATTACTCAAACGGCGGGACTACGCCGCGACGAACTACACGGCCATGCTGCGCCGCCCGGAATCCGTCGGTAAACCAAAGAAGCACAAGCGATCGGAAAGTAACCGTTGCGCCGTCCCGATGTCAAGCCCCGGCTACCACCAAGTCGGTTTCCCCTCGGTTTCCCGTTGGTTTCTCAGCGGCGGTGCGGCAAAACGTGTGATTCTGCCACTCCGCGGGTGCATGACACTTCCGGCGGATGGAAGGCCGTTTTTTCCTGCAGCCTGAAAGGCTGCGTCATAGTAGCCGTTGGTCCGCTCCTGGCGGACCCACGGTCATCGCACAACGCATCTCATTCGACCCTGGAGCGGTGCGGCCAGGCCCCATGCCGCACGCATCTCACGGAAGAGCCGAACATGTCAGGGTCGGGCGGTCCGGGGGCGGCGCTGCGCTTGCCTCAGGCTACCTCAGCGCACGCCTTCAGCGTGCGATCACAGCCGCCGATTGGGTCATGCACCCCTGCTCCGTTGGTCCGTTGGTCCGACCGCTTGATCTTCGCACGCTCGATGACTATCTTGCCCCCTACGGACCGGCCGAACGGATCACCCACGCGCGGCGAAACAAGAAGACGCATTGATGAACAGACCGGACAACGTCCCACTTCCCGCGGTGCGGCGGCTCTGTCTCTATCTCCGGCAACTTGAAATCATCCACGCCGCCGATTCCCAAACCGTCTCCAGCAAACAGCTCGGGGCCGTACTCGGCATTTCCGACGCACAAATTCGCAAAGATTTGGCCCACTTCGGGCAGTTCGGCCAACCCGGGGTGGGCTATCGCGTTCCGGAGATGGTAGCCCGCCTGCGCGAGATTCTCGGCACGGATCGAACCGCCAACGTCCTGCTGATGGGCGCGGGCAATCTCGGGCGTGCCCTGCTTTCCTACAAGGGCTTTACCAAGCGGGGGTTTGAAATCGTGGCCGTGTTCGACAACCACCCGGCCTTGATCGGCACCCTGCTCGGGGCCGATCGCGATCTGCGCGTGCGCCACCCCGATGAAATGCCCGAGATCGTCGAGGCCAGGTCCATCCGGTTCGGCATCCTGGCCGTGCCCGGTTCGGCCGCCCAACAGGCGACGGACAAGCTGGTCGAAGCCGGCGTCCGCGCCGTACTCAGTTTCGCGCCCTGCACGATCAAGGTACCCCAAGACGTGGCGGTCTCGTCGGTCGACCTGTCGGTCCAGTTGGAACAGCTTTCCTTTCAAATCAGCGGCGTCGCGCCCATGTAGCACACCCGCCCCCGGGTGTGTCGCCCCCGGGTGTGTCGCCCTATCCATGCTCCCCACCTGTATCGACCAGCCGAGGGCGGCTGGGCTACGTGGGGTTGGCCGGATCGTTCCGTCCCGGTATCCTCGCGACCGCGAACCCATGAACAAGACGCTTTACATCATCGACGGGCATTACCAGATGTACCGCGCGTTCTACGGCGCGCCGCAAGGCCTGAGCACGTCGTCGGGCGAGCCGACCGGCGCCATCCATGTGTTCTTCCAGATGCTCCTGCAGTTGATCCGCGATCAATCGCCGGACTACCTGGCCGTGGCCATGGATGTCGATGATCGATCGGTTTTTCGCGTGGCCATCGACCCCGCGTACAAAGCCCAACGTGACCCGGCGCCGGAGGCGCTGCATGCACAGGTAGATCGCATCGCCCAAATCGTCGACGCCTTGGGCATCCCCATCCTGCGCATGCCGGGTTTTGAAGCGGACGACCTGATGGCCACCGTTGCGGAGCAGCTCAAGACGGAGCCCATCGATGTTTACCTGGTCAGCCGCGACAAGGACTTGCACCAGCTCATTTCCGCCGGGGTAAGCCTGTTCGACCCAACCAAGGATCAGGTGCTCGACGAACGCTGGCTGGCTGAAGAAAAAGGCTACACGCCGCAGCAGGCGGTCGAGATTCAAACGCTCACCGGCGATGCCACGGACAACATTCCCGGCGTGCCCGGCGTCGGCCCCAAGACCGCGGCCAAGCTCATCGTAAAATACCAGACGGCCGAAAACGTGCTCGCGCATGCAGACGAGTTGACCCCCAAGGCACGCGAGCGCATGAAGGCGTTTGCTGATCAAATGCCGATCACACGGCAGTTGGTGACGCTCCGCCGGGATGCGCCGCTCGACTTCGATCTTACCGCCTGCCGCGTTGCCGATTTTGATGCGCAGTCCGTGCTCCCGCTGTTTGAAGAACTCGAGATGAACCGCCTGGCCGAGCAGATTTCTGCGATCAACGGAAAACCCGCCGGCCCAAACCGGCCCGGCAACGCCCGCGTCGAATCACCTGCGCCCCGCGCCGCTCCGAGCGCCCCGGAAGAAGCGTATTTACTGATCGACACGCCCGAGCTGCTTGAGACCTTCGTCGCCGAACTGGCCAAGCAGGAGCGCTTCGCGTTTGATACGGAGACGACTGGGCTGAACCCCGTCGCCGCGGACCTGGTGGGCGTGTCGGTGTCGTGGCAGTCCGGCGCGGCCGCCTACATCCCGGTGCGCGGCATCGGTGGGCCCGTGCTCCCGATTTCGGATGTCGTGGCCGCACTGAAGCCGGCATTCGAGAATCCCAACACGTGCAAAACAGGTCACAACCTCAAGTACGATCTGCTCGTCATGCGCCAAGCGGGCATCGAAACGGCGGGCGTGTTCTTCGATACGATGATCGCCAGCTTCCTGGTCGATCCGCTTCGCAACTCCCATTCGCTGGACAACCTGACGCGATCCCTGTTGGGCCATGAGATGATTCCGATCTCCGATCTCATCGGCAAAGGCAAGCAGCAAATCACGATCGACCAGGTGGACACGACGCGCGTGGGGCACTACGCCGCCGAAGACGCGGACTACACCTGGCGTCTGTACGAGCTACTCGCCCCAAAAATCCAAGACGGCCACGTGCAATCGCTCTTTGAAGAAACGGAAATGCCCCTGGTATCCGTACTGGCGGAGATGGAGCACCACGGCGTGGCCATCGATGCGACGCGGCTTGCCGCCCAAAGCGAGCGGATGGCCGATCAACTCGACGCCCTTCAGCTCAAGGTATTCGCCGCCGCCGGCCACGAGTTCAACATGAATTCCACGAAGCAGTTGGCTACCGTCCTGTTCGATGAGCAGGGCTTACCCGTAACCCGCAAGACCAAGACCGGCCGGAGCACCGACGCCGCCACGCTGCAATCCCTCGTCGACACGACCGACCATCCCATTCCCAAGCTGCTGCTCGAATACCGTGAAATCGCCAAGCTCAAGAGCACCTACGTCGATACGCTGCCGAAGATGGTTTGCGAGCGAACCCGGCGCATACACGCTTCTTTTCATCAGACGGGTACGGCCACCGGGCGCCTTTCTTCCAGCGATCCCAATCTGCAAAACATCCCCATCCGCACGCCGCTGGGAAGAAGCATCCGTTCAGCCTTCGTCGCCGGAGCGCCGGATCGTGTCCTCTTGGCCGCCGACTATTCACAGATCGAACTGCGCCTGCTCGCTCATTTTTGCAAAGATGCCGCGCTCGTGGCGGCCTTTGAAAGCGGCCAGGACATCCACCGAACCGTCGCAGCCAGTGTCAACGGCGTATCGCTGGACAAGGTCACACCCGAACAGCGGAGCGCGGCCAAGGCGGTCAATTTCGGAATCATCTATGGCCAGACCGCCTTCGGCCTGTCGCGCTCGGTCGGCATGCCCGTCGGCGAGGCGCGGGCCTTTATCGACATGTACTTCATGCGCTACCCGGGCATCCGCCTCTTCATCGACGAGTGCATCGGCAAGGCCAAGAAGCTCGGATACGCCGAAACCATCCTCGGACGCCGCCGCCCGATCCCGGAACTGACCAGCCGCAACCGTCAGCAGATCGGCTTCGGCGAGCGAATCGCCGTGAACACGGTCGTCCAAGGCTCGGCCGCCGACCTCATCAAACGGGCCATGCTCGACATCCACCGCGAGCTCAAGACCGGTCGCTACCACGCCAAAATGCTGATCCAGGTTCATGACGAACTTGTTTTCGAGCTGCCTGAGTCGGCCGTGGCCGAGGAATCTGAGATGGTTCGCGCTCGAATGGAGGACGCCCTCCCGCTGGACATCCCTATCGTCGTGGACATCGCTTGGGGCCGAAACTGGGCGGAAGGCAAATAGCCCGGCAGACCCATGCCCTCTCACCGGGTGGCCCATGTCCTATTGGACATGGGGGAGTCGATGATCTCGCGGTGACTAGGATTTCAAGGCCAACCGGCACGGATACCAGTGCACGGAGGCTTGGATCGGCTACAAGCACGGGCGTCAGTCGGTCACCATCATCGGCTCCCCCACCTCCAAAAAAGGAGGTGGGGCACCCGCTAGTAACCCGGCAGGGCCCATGTCCACCGGATGCGGGGAAACAGAGTATTATC
>JBHHUB010000112.1:0-13185 GCA_046753625.1 Phycisphaerae bacterium
GTCCCAGGTTCCGCTCATCAGCAGCACCAGTGCGCTCATGGTGCAGATGATGATCGTGTCCACAAACGGGCCGATGCCCGCGACGACGCCCTCGCGGACGGGCTCCTCGGTTTTGGCGGCCGCGTGCGCGATGGCGGCCGAGCCTTCCCCCGCCTCGTTGGAGAAGCACGCGCGTTTCAAACCCCACTGAAACGCGATCCAGACCGAAACGCCCGTGCACGCTCCGGATTCCGCCACCGGCGTAAACGCGGATTGCACAATCAACGAAAGGTAGTATGCAATGTGTTCGGCGTTGATGGCGATCACGTAGAGGGCACCGGCCACGTACACCACGCACATGAAGGGCACCAGCTTCGAGGCGACCGCGCCGATGCGCTTAATGCCTCCTATGATTACCATGGCCACCAGCGCCGACACGACCGTGGCCGAGAGGTACACGGAAATGGAGAAATGCTTGCTGAGCATGTCGGCCACGTTCCAACCCTGAAACATGTTGCCGCCGCCGAAGGAGTTGAGCATGGTCGAGATGGCGAAGAGCACGGCCAGAATCTTGAACGCCAGCCAGAGCACGTTGCCGCGGCTTCTCAGCGGTTCGACGAGTGCTTTTTGGATGTACCACATCGGTCCACCGCGCACTTCTCCTCGTGCCGTTGGTCTGACATTCCGATCCGGCGGCGGCTCGCCTTCGTATTCCAGCGTGCGCGATTCGGCGTCGGCTTCGACGAGGGCGGGCGCGCTCGGATCAGGCACGTCGCGTTCGTCACGGTACATGACGGACAAGCTGCACTCCGCGAATTTCAGCGCCATGCCGAACAACCCGACGACCCACATCCAAAACACCGCGCCCGGCCCACCGAGCGAAAGCGCCACCGCCACGCCGGCGATGTTGCCCAGCCCGATGGTTGCGGACAGCGCGGCGCAAAGCGCTTGAAAATGGCTGATCTGGCCCGTGTCTTCCGGATTGTCGAACCGACCGCGCACGCAATCCAACCCGTGTGTGAGGATGCGCCATTGGGCAAACTTGGTGGCTACGGAAAAGATCAACCCGCAGGCAAGCAGGAGATAGAACAGAGGCGTCGACCAGACCAGGCCGACGAAATCGGCGGCGAACTGCTGCAAATCAGCCATGCGCAACTCCGCTTCGGGAACAATGGCGGCTCGATGGGGGTTCGGCCCGCCTGGAAACCTCAAGAAAGGGCAAGAGCATAGAACACAACGCCGACTCGGGCAAGCGTTGTCATCAAACCATGATCGGGTACTATCTCGGGCGAGCAATCAGCCAATCGGCGGCGAGTGGCCATCGAAGAGTCACGATTCCAACGTATCGCCAGGTCTTGTCGCGCGGATGTGGGTCCGATGGCGAGCTGAGTTCAGTAGGGAGCACAGCAGCAACATGGGAAAACGCAAAGAGCAATGGGGTACGCGGTTGGGTGTCATTCTGGCGGTTGCGGGTTCCGCCGTGGGATTGGGCAATTTCCTGCGCTTTCCGGGACAGGCCGCGCAGCACGGCGGCGGGGCGTTTATGATTCCCTACTTCGTCGCGTTGCTGCTCGTGGCGATTCCGATCTGCTGGGCCGAATGGGCCATGGGCCGGTTTGGCGGACAGAAGGGCTACAACTCCGCCCCGGCGATCTTCGGCGTGCTCGGCGGCAAGCCGCGCTATCGCTACATCGGCCTTCTGGGCATCCTCATCCCCGTAGTCATTTACATGTACTACGTGCTCATCGAGGCCTGGTGCTTGGGGTACGCTTGGTCTTTTCTGACGGGCACCATCAACCTCGGCGATGATCCGTCGCAGTACGCGGCCCAGAGCACCAAGTTTTTCAATCACTTTGTCGGCATGGGGGTCGACGGCGCCGTATTCGAAAGCGGCGCGAGCCCGCTGCTCGTGTTGTGTGCCGTCACGTTCGCACTCAATTTCTTCCTCATCTTTCGTGGCGTGAACAATGGCATCGAGGCGTTCTGCGTACGCGCGATGCCCGTCATGGCGATTTGCGCCGTCATCGTGCTCATCCGGGTGTTGACGCTGGGCACGCCCAACCCCGACATGCCCGATCAAAACGTGATCAACGGCCTGGGTTTCATGTGGAACCCGCAAAGCAGCGATGGCGGTGCGTGGTATGCGGCCCTGATGAATCCGGACACCTGGCTGGCCGCGACCGGGCAGATATTCTTCAGCATGTCCGTCGGGTTTGGAATCATCATCAACTATTCGAGCTACCTGCGCCGCAACGACGACGTCGTGCTCTCGGGGTTAACGGCCGCTTCCACCAACGAATTCTTCGAGGTCTGCCTCGGTGGATTGATCACGATTCCTGCGGCCTATATGTTTCTCGGTGCCACCGGCGCGACCGGTGGGACGTTCGGCCTGGGATTCAACACGCTGCCCGCCGTATTCATGTACATGCCCGGGCCGCGATTCTTCGGGTTCGTCTGGTTCTTCATGCTGTTCCTCGCCGCAATTACGAGTTCACTTTCGATGTTGCAACCGGCGATCGCGTTCCTGGAAGAGGGGCTGGGAATCGGCCGCCGCGCGTCGGTCACGCTGCTCGGGATGATTACCTTTGTTGGTGCATCGTTCATTCTCTACTTCAGCAAAGGCCTCACCGCGCTGGATACGGTGGACTTCTGGGTAGGCACGTTTCTCATCTTCGTCCTCGCTACGATCGAAGTCATCGTGTTTTCGTGGGTCTTCGGCGTGGAGCGGGGTTACCAGGAAGCCATGCGCGGTGCGGAATTAAAGATTCCCGCGATTTGGAAGTTCGTCATCAAGTACATCTCGCCGACCTACCTGCTGATCATCTTCGCGCTATGGTGTTTCGACGAGAACAATCTTCCGAAGTACATCAAGACCCTGCGCGAGCAGACCGTGCCCAAGTATGCGGTATACCTGATCGTGGGGGTGACGGTGTTCTTGGGGATTTTGATTTACCTGGCCAGCAAGCGATGGAGTGCGCGTGAGGCCTCGGGCGAACACGGACGAGATATGGAGGCGGCATCATGACGACGGCGGGTTGGATCATTATGGTGGGCTCGATCGGCACAGTTGTGGCGTTGCTATCGTTCTGCTTCTACCGCGTGCTCGCCAAGCCGCAAAGCACGGAACACATGCACGCGCCGCTGGACATCGACACGCACGATCAAGATACGTAGCGCCCTGGTGGTCGATCCAAGGAAGCTCGCCACCAAGAAACCAAGAATACAGGAAAGGGCTTCGATGTCGGCAGTGCACGCACCTGAGCTGGAAACGACGCTGGGCTGGCTGAATACGGACCGGCCGCTGCGCTTTTCCGACGAGCTGCGCGGGCAGGTGGTCGTGCTCGATTTCTGGACCTATTGCTGCATCAACTGCATGCACATCCTGCCGGACCTCAAGAGTCTCGAAGAAAAATACCACGATGAGCCGGTCTGCTTCATCGGCGTGCACAGCGCCAAATTCAGCAACGAGGCCTCCCGCGAAACCATTCGGGCGGCCATTTTGCGCTATGAAATCGCCCATCCGGTGGTCATCGACGAGGACATGCGCATCTGGCGGAGCTACGCCGCGCGGAGCTGGCCCACGTTGGTGGTGGTGGGTGCCGACGGCCACGTCGTCGGCGTGGCGGCCGGTGAGGGGAATCGCGACGCCATCGACCAAGCTATCGCGCAAGCCCTCGCGTCCGGCAAGGCGGACGGAACCCTGGCCCAAGCCCCGCTTGATCTTACCCGCGAGGCAAGCGTGCCGGCGGTGTCGGGTCTGAAATTCCCCGGCAAGATTTTGGCGGATGCGGCGAACAATCGATTGTACGTTGCTGATTCCAATCACAATCGAATCATCGTCGCCACGTTGCCCGACGAGCGCGGCACCTGCGAAGTCGTGCACGTTGTGGGAAGTGGCAAGCCCGGTGCGGATGACGGATCGGCCGAGTCCGCCACGTTCGATCACCCGCAAGGGTTGGCCGTGGGCCAGGGGAATTGCTACGTCGCCGATACGGAAAATCACCTGATTCGAGCCATCAATCTAGACACCTATGAAGTTACAACCGTCGTGGGCACCGGCGAAATGAGCAACGACCGCGCCGGCGGGCTGATGGGCACCCAGCAAGGGCTCAACTCCCCGTGGGATCTGGCGATCGAGGGCTCGACGCTCTACGTGGCCATGGCGGGCACCCATCAGATTTGGCGCATCGACATGCCCGTGGGGTTTGCCCGGGCCTTCGCCGGCTCGGGCCGCGAGAATCTCGTGGACGGTCCGACGGAAACGGCCGCGCTCGCCCAGCCGTCGGGCATCTGCACACTCGCCGGCCGGCTCTACTTCGCCGACAGCGAAGTCAGCGCGATCCGCGGCGTCGATATGAATCTCGAACAGGTGTTCACGGTCATGGGCGAAGGCTTGTTTACGTTTGGTGACGTCGACGGGACTCATCCGGCCGCGAAGCTGCAACATCCGCTCGGCGTGGACGCGTGGGGCGCGTCGCTGGTCGTGGCCGATACCTACAACCACAAGATCAAGCTGGTGGACCTGGCCGCACGATCGGTGCGAACGCTCTTCGGCTCGGGCAAGCCGGGCACGGCGAACGAGGGCAGTCCGGCCTTTTTTGAACCGGGCGGCCTATCGGTGGCTGGGGACAATCTGTTCGTGGCGGACACCAACAACCACCGCGTAGTCAAGATCAACCTGGATACCGGCGCCTGGCGGGAAGTCATCTTCGATGGGCTGCGTGCGCCGCGGACTGAGAACGCGGAGTCTACCGATTACGTTCGTTGTGATCCGGTCCAAGTTCGCGCGGGGGCCGATATCGAGGTTGAGTTGGCGGTGGATCTGCCGGACGGCGCCCATATCAGCCCGGATGCGCCATGGTCCGTAAAGGTCGTGGCCGACGGGAAGACCCTGGCGCAACGGACGGGGCATTCGACCGCGATGCCGATCGGTCTAAGCGTCCCCGGTTCCGCTATTTCGCTCCCCGCCTCCTGGCAGATTAAGGCAAGCCTGGCCTATTGCATCTCCGGCGATCAAGCGGTCTGCATCCCGGCCACGCTTCGCTTGGAGGTTCCGATAACCCCCGGCGGCGATTCCAGCCGTGTCGAGTTCTCGGCACCTATTGCCACCTGACGCGTACTGGCGCAGGGTTACACCCGCCACCATGAGCGACGAGGCTCGCCAACCACTTGAGCCGCGGGCTTCAACCCGCGTGGCTTCGCGGACGTGCCAACATGCGTGTCACGCGCTACTTGCCCCGTCGTCGGGGTTCGCTGGGGGTCGGACGCAGCCCCCGCTCGAATCGTAAACTTCAGCCGGTTTCTAATCTCGAGGAGGGGATGGTGGCCATTCGTGCCATTACATCATTGCGCGCCAACGGGCCAGTTCCGCCGGCGCCGCTTATCGGCGGCAAGCCGAATAGCGGCACGGTCGATCTGGTCGGCGGTCGGCGTACGGGCGGCGCGAGCCAATCGGCCTTCGTCTTGGGCGGCGGTGGAGAGGATTTCGCCGCCGGTTTGTACAACGTCCTCGGCGCGAAGCTGAGCCCACAGGCCGGCGCGCTCGAGGCGGCGGACGCCGCGCTGGCCGAATCACAGCGGGTTCGCGCCCAAACGCTCGGTGAGGCCGCCGCCCTGATTGATAACGGCGACACCGACACCGGCCGTGCGCTGGTCGCCGGATTCCTCGAAGCCGATCCCACTGATGTCGCCGCCCTGCGCGTCATGGCTTCTGCAGATCGAGCCGAGGGCAACCTTCAGGCCGCAGAGCGCACGTTCGAGAAGATCGTCGCACTGGCGCCGCACGACGCTCAGGCCCGATCGGATCTGAACAACGCCCGCGTGCTGCAACGCCCCGACGCGGAGGTTCTTTCTCTCGCCAAGCGCAAGATTCAACAGGACGGTCAGCGAGCCGACGGCATCGGCCTGTTGGTTCAACTCGCCGCGCGAAACCCGGATAACGCTGAGGTTTTTCTCGCGCTGGCGGAAGGATTCCGGGCGGCGCGGAAGCCCAAATCTGAAATTGGGGCGGTTCAAGAAGCCATCCGCACGGCCGGACCCGGCGAGATCGATCGCGTGATCGCTGAGGCGCAATCCCTGGTCGATCAGCTAGGCAATCTTGGTCTGACGCACAATCTTCTAGGTCGCGCGTTGGACAAGTCGGGACGGACCGAGCGGGGGATTCGCGAGCTGGCCAAAGCGGTCGATATCGCCCCCGCCAACGCCGCCTATCGGTTCGATCTGGCCGACGCCCACATCACGCGGGCGGAAGGCTTGCTTGACTCGGGCCAGCTTTTGGCGGCGGAAGGCGCGTTGCACGAGGCGAGGGGGCTCGCCCCCTATAGCAGCCGGCTGGGCGAAGCCGGCTCACGGGTTGCGTTGGAACGCGCCAGGAACGCCGTCTCCGGGGGGCGATTCAACGCCGCGCTGCCCGATCTCAAGGTCGCGGCGCGCAACGCGCCGGCCGATGAGCCATTCCGGAAGGACCTTGCCACGCAATTCCTAAACACCGGTTCCCATTTCGACGCTGCCGGCGCCGACACCACGGCGCTGGACGCCTTCGCCAAAGCCTTGGATTTCAATCCGGAGCTGGCGCTGGCACGGACTAAAGTCGGACAGCTTGCCGACAAGATCGGGCTCGCGGCTCGGGATTCGCTCGACTACGATCGCGCGATCGGTTTCCTGGAACAAGCCTTCAAGGCCGATCGCTCGGTCGCTTCCTACGGGCAGGATCTCGCCGGGGTATACGACCTCCGTGGCCGGCAAAGCCTCGCACGCGGCAAGGTCAGCGACGCCATCGCCGACTTCAAACGCGGGCTCGAGATCGATCCCACCAACGCGTCCCTGGGGGTGGGCCTCGCGCTGGCCAACGCCTGAGCCGCGGACTTCAGCCCAGGCGGCGCACCGCGTTCACGAGTAGCCCAGCCGCCCTCGGCTGGGATGCTGAGGTGCGGAAGCACACCCGAGGGCGGGTGTTCCACAGGGTCGCGCATTCCCGAGCCGTGGGCTTCAGTCCGCGCGACGCACCGCACGGGCTTCACGCCGGGTAAGCCATCAGCCGTAAGCCAATCGTGACGTGCTGGCCCGTTCTTCTGGATGGCCTATAATCGCGGGTCGGTACCATGCCGATGGGGCCGCGCTTAGCGAAACATCATGGCAGGAAGAACGGAATCATGAAAAAAGAACGTTTGCTGACGCCCGGCCCGGTTATGGTGCCCGAGGACGTGCTGCTCGAAATGGCCCGTCCGATGAAACACCACCGGACGAGCTGGTATCGCGAAATGCACAAGGAGCTGCACGGCCTGCTGCAATACCTGTTTCAGACCAAGGCCACCTGCCTGACCTTGACGGGCAGCGGCACCTCGGCCGCCGAGGCGGCTATCGTGGGTTGTTGCCCGACCGGGCACAAAGCGTTGGTGGTCGAAAACGGGAAGTTCGCCGAACGTTGGGGCAAGGTATGCGCCACGTTTGGGATCGCGCACACCATTTTGCCGATCGCGTGGGGCCACGGCGCGAAAGTCGCGGACATCCAAAAGGCGATGGACGCCGACGGCGAGATCGACACGGTCATCGTTGTACACAGCGAGACCTCGACCACCGCGCTATCGGATGTTGAAGGGATCGCCGGGCTCACGCGGCAGCGCGGCGCGCTGCTCATCGTGGATGGGATTACGGCCGTCGGGGCGATTCCCGTCAAGATGGATGAGTGGGGCGTCGACGCCTACATCACCGGATCGCAGAAAGCGATGATGCTGCCGCCGGGCTTGGGCTTCGCCGCCATTGGCGACCGTGCGTGGGACCGCATCGATTCCGGCACCACGCCGACGCTTTACAACGATTTGAAGGCGTTTCGGAAATCCCTGGAGACCTGGGACGCGCCCTATACCCCGGCGGTGACGCTCGTGCGCGGGGCGCTTCATGTTCTGCGGGGCGTGAAAGAACGTACCCTCGAAAAGATTTGGGCGGAGACGGCCACTCTGGCTGCGGCTACCCGGGCGGCCGCCAAGGCGATGGGCATGGACACCTACGCAGCCGATCCAGTGGATTCCGTGACCGCCATGGTGCTCCCTGACGGCGTGGATGAGCCCAAGCTGCGCAAAACCATGCGGGAGCGCTTCGGGTTTCAGATCGCGGGAGGGCAGGGTGATTTGAAGGGCAAGATCGTACGTTTTTCGCACATGGGCTACGTGGATGCCTTTGATACGCTCGGCGTTTTATCCGCCATGGAGTTGGCACTGGCTCAACAGGGATTCGGCGTGACCATCGGGTCGGGGATCGCGGCCGCGCAAAAGATCTTCGCCGAGCGGATGGTGTAGTGCCGGATGACGACGCAACCGCGGCTTGCCGACGGGTCGCGTGTAGGCTATAGCTCCGATGATGATGAAGGACCACCGACCATGATGGAGGCGTCGAACCACCGATCCGCGATCCGCCGCGCTTGCGCGGTTGGCCTCGCGATCCTGCTTTGCGGCGGATGCAACCAACAGGGGATTTCGAAGCTGAAGTTGGAACATCGTGAGCAGCGGGATCAGATCACGCAGTTGGAACGCGCCCTCGCCGATCGGGACGCGAAAATCGCCACCCTGAACCGTCGTATTGAGGCGTTGACGGGTTTTGCGCCGGATCGGCCCGCCGATCTGTTCGCGCCGGTGGAAATCGCCTTCGCACCGCTCACCGGAGGCGCCGATTACGACAAGAAGGCCGGTGACGATGGCATCAACGTCTACCTCCGGCTCATCGACGCGGATGGCGACGCCGTCAAAGCGCCCGGCCGAATCACGATTCAACTGCTGGACAACAGCGATTTGAGCCAGCCGCGCCGCGTTGGGTTGTATCAATTCGCCGATGCCCGGTCGCTGTCCCAAGCGTGGTACGGCAAGTTCGGGACGGGGCATTACACGCTGAAGTGCCCTTTTCCGCCGAATGTCCGGCTGCCGGAGTCGCGGCGGTTGCTGGTCTCTGCGGAATTCGTCGACTACCGCACGGGCCACACACTAACGACCAGCGGCGAGGTGGAGTTCGCCGGAGCCGGTCCGTAGAGCAGCTAACACTACAGCGCAAAGTCGCCTTGACGCCGTAGCGCAGGGATCCTGCCTACATCGTCATCGCGTTCGTGCAGGCTGGAAGCCTGCGGTACGAATGACCTTGCTCTGTAGTGCTAACACACAAGTGTACTGAGCCGATGATGGCGACCGAATAACGCCTGATTCCGCCATGGACCCAAGCCACCGCGCTGCGGCGGTCCTGCCCGGTGGCGTTCGATGCCTGGTGGCCGCAAGATCATCGGCTCCCCCATGTCCCATAGGACATGGGCCACCCGACCGTGCAGCTTGCGTTCGGGGCGCCGCTACGCCGGAACCCACGCAACGTCGAGGATCGTATTGGTTGGGTTCTCGGTTTCGAAGACCGCCTTGATGGGCATGCCGATTTCCGGTTTGCCCTCTTTCATATAGCCCATGAACTTCGTGCAGACGCCCTCGAGTTCCACGCTGATTAGCGGGCACGGGGTGGACGCGCGAAACGGGGCGCCGGGGTAGAGCACGGTCGAATGCGTGTAGATCGTGCCGGTGGTGGGCGCCTCGACCCACGCCATCTCATGCCAGCAGTCCGGACACTCGCACCGCGGCGGCAACCAGAGACGTTTTTCTTCACACTGGTCATTCGTGCACCGCGTCGCGAGGAGCTTGCCCTGGGTCAGACCGCGGAAGAACTTGCCCCAGCCGCCGTAGCTGTGGATGTGGTACCAATCCTTCTTGTTCTTGATTACCAATGGATCCTCATTGAGGATTTCCGCCGTCGTTCCATTGAGTGTCACCGCCATCGCTATACTTCCTCTTTCTTGAAGGATTTAGGGTATTTGTAGAATCGAACAGGTTACATGGCTGCCCGTGCCCGCGTGGGAGATCGCACACGCCCGTTTGGCGCTTTTGACCTGCAAATTGCGGAACTCGGCGGGCTTCTTCTTGCCGTACTTGCTCCACCGCTCCGGGTCGGCGTGGAACTTCTCCCATTTGTTTTGAAGCTGCCACAGCAATTCGACGATTTGGAAAATGCCCGTGGCGCCGACGGCATGCATGGTGCCGATCAGCCCGCCGGACAGGTTCGTGGGCAATCGCCCTTCAAAGTAGGCGTCGCCCGATTCGATGAATTCCCGGCCGCGACCGTAGGGACGCAAGCCGATGTCCTCGTACGTCTGAATGTCGCTGATGGTAAACGCATCGTGCGTTTCCAGCAGGTCGAAGTCTTCCACCGGATCGTGAATGCCGGCCATGTTGTAGGCGAGGTACGCCGCCGTACGCGCTGCGAGGAACGAGCTGAATCCGGGCCATTCGCTGCGTCTTTTGTTGAAGAACTCTTTGTAGGTGTCCTCGGTTTCGTTGGGCAGCAGCAAAATCGGCATGTCGCGCCGATCGGCCGTCCGCAGCGTGTGCGTACCACCGCAAATCGCCTTGAGCTCGATCGGTTGGTCCGTCAATTCATGCGCGACCTTTTCATCCGCAAGAATCAACACCGATGCTCCGACGCTCATCACGCAACACTCCAAGAACGAAAGTGGATCGGAGACCATGTCGTTTTCCAGCACGTCCTTGACTGTGAACTTGCCCGGGTTTTGCGAATAAGGCGAGTAGATGGCGTATTCGTGGTTCTTGCAGGCGATCTTGGCGAGGGCTTCGCGCGGCACCTCGTTTTCATATTGGTAACGCTGGGCCATCAAGGCGTAGTAGCTGGCGTACATCCAGCCCAATTCGCTCTCAAAATCCTTGCAGGCGGCGCTGGCGATGTACGCGTTACCCACCTTGGTGGAGACCTCGTCCATCCGTTCCCAGCCAACCACGGGCACGCAGTCGGCATAGCCCGAGGCCACCGCTTGGGCTGCGGCCAGGACGGACGACCCGCCGGTGGCTCCGCCCGTTTTGACTTCAATGTTGCCGAGGGGATCGAAACCCAAGTAATCGTGAATCTTCGATGCCGCGAGCAACTGATCGCCGAAGTGATCGGCGAATTGCGAATAGACACACCAGTTGACCTTCCGCCGGAACTCCTCTGGGGAGACCTTGAGGTCGTTCTCCTCGACCGCCATGCGGAAGGCCTCTGTGCATAGCTGCGACGAGTTCTTCTCGGGATACCGTTTGCGAAAATCCGTCATCCCGCCGGCTACGACGTAGACTTTCTTCTCGAACTTGGGAATTCGCAGATTGCCTGGACCGAATTTAATCATTGCTCACTCACCTCATGGATGCGAAAAAAGGCCACGTCAAGATCAACCCGTCGTCCGCCTACCGCCGACGTCCATTGTCACCGCAGTCTTGGCGACCGGCCGACGCTGTCGGCTGCCCCATGAATGTAGCGAGTTTCGCGGGGTGCACAACTCATGCGCCGAGGGCTCCGTTCGCTCCGCTCTCTCCGGCCCGGCAGCCGGGGGTGTGCCCAGCGAGGGATGAAGACGATAAAATGTGTTACCCATGTCCCCGTACGGGTGTAACCTATGTCCCCGGTCAGAACAAAATTGGAGGTGGGGGAGCCGACGATGGTGACCAACTAACGCCTGTTCTTGCCGACGATCCAAGGCTCTGTGTTTTGGCGTCCGTGCCGGATGGCCTTCAGATTCTGGTGACCGCGAGATCATCGTCTCCCCCATGTCCAAAAGGACATGGGGCACCCGCTCTGAAAAGAGGTCACCGGGCTTGCGCCTCGGTGCTCTGAAAGGCCCGCCGCCGATTGGCTCACACGTCCCCGTCCGCCTCCTCGGCGGGAAAGGCTTCGGCCATGCCGCTCAGGTAGCGCCACTGAGCGTCGATGAAGTCATTCAATCGCGCGGGATCGCCTGCGACGGTCTTGTAGCGACGCTGCCGATTGACGTAATCCTCGACGGACGTTCCATCCGGCCGCTCGTTGATGCGGTAGCGGACGCCGTCGAAAATCTCATACAGCGGAAACAGGCCGCATCGCACGGCCGTGCCGATCAATTCCGCGCTTTCCTCCGGCTCCGATTTCCAGCCCGTCGGACAGGGCGAAAGGATCAGCAGGAACCGAAACCCCTTCGCGGATCGGGCGATCCGCACTTTGCGCAGGAAATCCTCCCGATGGGCAACGGAAAGCGTAGCGGCGTAGGGGATGCGGTGCCCGGCCATGATCGCCATGATGTCCTTCTTGCGTTCGCCCTTGCCGGTGGCCGTGGTCGTCGTAACGGCGCCCTCCGGGGTGGCGCTGCTGCGTTGGCCGCCCGTATTGCCGTAGATTTCGTTGTCGTAGCAGATGTAGATGATGTCCTCGTTACGCTCGGCCGCCGCTGAGAGCGTCGCGATGCCGATGTCGTAGGTGCCGCCGTCGCCCGCCCAGCAGATGGTGGGATGGGTATCCCCATTCAACGCGGCCACTACGGACACGCCCGTCGCGACCGCCGGCGCGCTGGCAAACGTGGACGCGGCGGTCGGTACGCCGTATCCGCTGGTCGGAAAGGCGCCGGCCGTCACAATGCCGCAGCAGGCCGGAATCACGAGCGTCGGCTTGTCGCTGCCGAGGGCTTCATCGAGCCATTGCAGACCAATGGACATACCGCATCCGGCGCAGTTCGTGTTGCCCGGCCGCAACAGGTAGTCGCAATACGGCTTGGCCTCCGTCGTGGCGGTCGTGTTCATACGCTCATCTCCTTCCAAACCGGGGCCGCCGATTCAGATCGATCGTTCAGGTCGTCGACGATTTCCTCGATCATCTGCGGGGTTACGTCCCCGCCGCCCAGACCCACCAGATAATCCTGAAGCAGCACATCCGACCGCTCGCGCAGCGTCGTGGCGATTTCCTGCCAGAAAATGCCCCCGGAGCCGGGCGAATGGTTGCGATCGAGCACGCCGACACGCTTGGCGGAGCCGATCGCCGTCAGCAGTTCTTCCCGCGGAAATGGGCGAAACATCTTCGCCCGGACCATGCCGATCCGCTCGCCGCGCTCGCGCCGCGCCTTGACCACATTCTTGACCGTCCGCGCCATGGTGTTGCAGGCGATGATCACGGTTTCCGCATCTTCGGTTTGTTCGCTGGCGAAGGCTCCGGCCGGTCTGCGTCCGAATATGCGTTCGAACCCGTCGATCGCTTCGGCAAGCACCTCGGGGACCGATTCCATCGCCCGCTGAATTTCGATACGGTGATGCTCCGTCTCGCGAGGCCAGGTCAGCCCGCCGACCGTGGTAGGGCGGTCGTGGCGAAGCCGATGCGGTACGTTACATGGCGGCA
>JBHHUB010000113.1:0-13181 GCA_046753625.1 Phycisphaerae bacterium
GTCCCCATTGGTCGTATTCAAACGTCGTACGTACGCCATTGGGGTCGGTGACGGTAGCTATCATGCCGTTGGGTTGGTCTGGATGCCCGTGGTAATAGGAGATGGTGGTTACCGCGGCGGATTCATCGGATTCCGTCTGCGGCTCAACCACGCTCGTTAGCAGCGTCGGCCCAAAAGGATCTTCGTATAGAAGCGTTGTCTCATGGCCAAGCTGATCCGTAGCGGAGGTGAGGTTGTTCAAGGCGTCGTAAGTCCAGGATTGCAGATGCCCCAGGGGGTCGGCGGCGGTCAGAAGATTGCCACGGATGTCGTAGGTTTGCGTCCATTCGTTGCCGAGGGGGTCGCGGTAGAGCGTCAGATTACGTTGGGCGTCAAACCCGTACACTCGCGTCTCTTGGAACGGACTGATCGTGCGGCTGAGCATACCGGTTGCGGTGTCATACACGTACTTCCATGCTGCTCCCTGGCGATCCGTATAGGTCATGGTGCGCTCGCCGGCGCCTTGGTCGAAATGCGTGGAGAAAGTCTGTGTCAATCCGGTGGTGCCGCCGGCTCCGGTCGGGTCCGTAACGGTGGCAACGCGGCTGCCGGCGTAGGTAAACGTGTATTCGTGGTCAGGCTCGGGAGGATTCGCCGATGTCTTTCGCTGGTCGATCATACCGGTGATGCGCCCATTCGAATCGTACGCAATGGATATGACCCCGCCCATGGGATTGGTTATGGTCGTCAATCGCCCGGAGGCATCGTGGTCCAGATCCCAACTTCGCCTAATGGGAAGGTCGACGCCTTCCTCGATCGGATCCACGATCTTGCTGATGACGATGTGCTCGCCCACTACCTCCTTGTGGATTTCCAAGCGCCGCGTTTGTGACAGAAATGATGCCCCTTCGTGAATAACGATCATCGCAAGGGGGTTTTCAGTGCGAAAGATGCCAATCTGATAGCCGAGCGCATCGACAACGCTCTTGAGCTTGCCCTCCTCATCGAACACATGATACGACTGGTCCTTATGCGTGAGTATCCAGGTGCCGTCTTCTTGAGTAAGCACATTGAAGACGCCCGGCGCGGCCTTCCATATCGGCCCGCCCGTGGGACCAACGAAACTGTCGCGGACAAAAACATCTCTGCTTCCGTCATCAGCGACAAACGTGACCACGCCCTCGTCGACAATCAGATGGGCGCTGTATGCCATGGACGAACCACGCCCAAGCTCGGCGCCAAAGTTGGGTTCCGTAAGCGAGGCTCCGCTGGAGAGTCCGTTGTGGTACAGCACCATGTTGAAGGTTGGGCCTTTGCCGGACCAGCCGATGATGGGAATCGTCGTAACCAGGTTGCCGTCGTGGGTATTGACGACGGAATATGTGGAATCCGGAACCCCAACTTCCCAGGCGCGCGGAGTTCCGCCCGCTGGCGTGTTGGGGATAGGATTCGCCAGCTTGGGGGTCTCCGCCATGGTAGTGGCGACAGAACCAACCACACCCGCCACAGCGAGCAGGACTCCGGCAACAGAGGCCGTTCGGGCGAACCCCTCTCGCCTGATCCCGATTGTCGGCTTTGCGGTCTTCGTCGATTTCGTGAATGATCTCGTAGATCCGTCCTTCACTCCTCTTCGTCGCATCTTTGTGCCTCCCGTTTCTTAGCTCCCAAACGATCGAAGACGACTGCGTACCTTCAGCGCAAACGGCGCGAGCGCGGCATAGGCGTGGAGGCGAAACATCCTGGTGTCCAGGAGTCCGCAGACACCACGCTGTTGCCTGTCAGGACAATGATCCGGCCATCCGGGCCTTCACCCTCCGATGACGAACCGAACTGCTTGTCTTCCGAAGAAAAACCGGTTCCTATGTTATTAGCGACATCTGCGCCCGGCGCGCGCTGAATCTGAATCTTCTTTCGGCGCAAGTCACCGAAATTGGCACTCGGGGAACCCCGCCGGAACCGGATCGAGCGTCGGGGAACCGCCCGTTTTCATTTATAGATGAGAGGCCGCCCCTTTCCTTAGAATGCTCCATTGTGCTACGACCACCTATAGATTATGGGACATTCTGGGAGAAAGTCAAGGGAAATTCCTGCAACCCAACGCGAGACGGCGGACCAACGTCGTCGTCGCCGCAACCGAAGTTCTCGTGGCGATGGCGCGCAACGGCTCCGGCTGCGCTTATGGCCATCGGTGGTCCATGCTCGTGATCGCGTCGGCTGCTTGACGGCGCAGACGGCGTTTGGGGCAGTCGAATGGCGTACCAATCGGATCAGGTGGAAACGGCGCGTGCTTCTTTTTCCGGCGACTCATGCCTGTGCCGGGGAAGAGCCCATGTCACATCGACCGCCGCCTTCTTGCCGAACTCGAGGTATGGCTGCGGCTTGCGTTGCGTGTGGTATCGAAGAATGTTCGTGATAAGTACCGTTACCATGGACTGGATGAGGCCGAACACAATAAGCCCCGCGAGCACCACACGCGACCAGTGCACCGTCACGACCCCGTCCGTGATCCGGCTCCACAGGCCCGGCCCAATCAGCCATATCAGCACGGGCAGCGACGCGAGCGCGGTGGTGAACCACCCGCCGAAGCCGTACAACCCTTCCACAAGGATTTCGACAAACGACGGATGCGTCGGGCGCGAATGCACCAGCCGGGCGATGTTGAGGGCGACGGCCGATGCCGAAAGCAAGCTTACGCCGACCGTGCCGAGCAGCGAACAAAACAACAGCCGGTAGATCATGTCTTCGTCGAACCGCCCGTCGCGCCACCACATCTCCATCGGATGCATCGCCAACAGCGTCATCAGCCCAAGGCACACGACCGACGCACCGAAGAACAGCCGCGCGGGCTGCCACATGAGTGTCATGGCCAAAATGGTGCGCAGAAAGCGGACGCCGTCGCTCAGCACGTGCAGCTTGGATTCGCCGATCCGCTCTTCGTAGGTCATCGGCCGCTCGACGATCGTCAGGTGTCGATCCATTAAGACGCGGGCGCTCATGGCCGGCGTGAAGTGGAGCCCGTCGGGCAACGGGTACAAATGCCGCAGTACGTCGCGGCGGATCACGCGCATGCCGCTGGCCGTGTCGCTGACGATCTTGTTGCTCAGCGCGGAAAGAATCAACGCGTAGATGCGATTGCCCAGGCGACGGATCGGCGGCATCTTGCTTTGTGCGCCCATGCGTGATCCAATGGCCACCGAGGCTTGCTCCTCGCTCAGCGCGCGGCACAACGTCGCGAAGAACTTCGGATCGCACGTGCCGTCGCCGTCGAGGAAGCCCACGACGTCACCGGTCCCCTCCTCGAAACCCTTCTTGATGGCGGCGCCGTATCCGCGATTCCGCTCGAAGACCACGAGGCGAACCTCGTCGAACGTCGCGGCGATCTCGACCGTCCGATCCGTGGACCCGTCGCTGACGACGACGATCTCCACCTGATCCACGTCGGATCGCTCGATGATGTGGCTGCGCGCGTCGAGGCACCGCCGGATCGTCGAGGCGATCGCGTCCTCTTCGTTGTAGGCCGGTATCACGATGGTCAGCTTCATGCGTCTAATCTCTCTGGGATTCGTCGGAAAAGTTATCGGGCTACTTGACGCAATTAGCGCCGGATTTCTCGCCTCCGCGCGCTCAACCAAGCCCCCACTTGCGTCGATAGGACCGATAATGCGCGGCCTCGGCCGAGAAGTGGCGTGTGAGGAAATCAGCCGCGGGCACGGTTCAGAGCACCGGGGCGCGAGCCCGGTGACCTCCTATGGGTGGGCGGTGCTGGGGTCCGCAGGCTGGCGCCGGCGGCTCTGAGTCTGCGTGCCGATCCTTCCGAAATCGTTACGGAGCCCAGCTATGCTGGCGGACATGCCAATCAAAACCGCTATGACCAGTACCGTTAGACCAGACGTGGCGGCGGGCCGTTCGGATGGCACCGTCAACATCGAGCTCGGATCGCGCGTAGCGCTTCGCCTGCTCAGATCGCCGATCGCCAAGTATGGCTGCGCGTTTGGGCTGCTGGCCGGCGCGCTGTTCTACTTGCCCGGCCGCGGCAGCATTCCACCTCTGATCGAATCCGACTACGCCTACCTGCTCACGGCCGCCGATCGCTTTGTAGCCGGGAATGGGCTGACCACGACGCCGCCGGTCGCTCCGCACCAAGCCTGGGAGTGGCAAACCGACTGGGCCTTTCTGACAAGATGGCCTTGCGGTTATCCGCTGATGATCGCGGCGGTTCGCATATTATCGGGCGTATCGACGATTGAGGCCTGTCGGATCATCTCGGTGCTGGTTTGTGCGGCCGCCCTGACGGGATGGTTCGCCCTGGCCATGCGTTGCGTACCACGAAGCATCAACGGGGTGCTGCTGGCGCTGGTCGCATCTTCCTGTGCGGTATCCACGGCCGCCCTGGTGAACCCGTCCACCGATGCCATCGTCGTGGCGTTGATTCCGATTGTACTGCTTCTGACGCTGCGAGGGATCGCGCCAGGCAGATCGAACCCGATTGTATGGGATCCCGAGCCGCGGGCTTCAGCCCGCGCGGACGCTGGTCCTCGATCGCTCGCCGCAACTGAGCCCACCCACGACGAATCCATCCAAGGCTCGACGGGTGAAGCCTTTGTATCTAACGATGCCTCTTTCGGCTGGCTTGCCACGGCGGGTTTGCTCGCCGGGAGTCTATTCTGGATTCGATACGCTTCCATCTTCGTCCCGGCGGGCATCGGCGTGTTCCTGCTGATTCGCGGGCTGCGCGGCGGATCGCCGGGGCTTAAGGGATGCGTCACCTTTGCCGTTGCGGCGGCGATGCCGATAACCGCACTACTCGTGCTGAACCGCGCGATGGGCGCCGGGGCATCCGCGAGCGAGCAACTCAACCTCGGCCACCGCGTCGGGTTTGATTTCTCACCCGCGCTACTCTCGACCGCGTGGTGGAAGCTGACCGAGTTCGGATTCTACGCCCACCGATGGATGAGCCACTGGGCCTTCGCCATCTGGCCGATGGTCCTGCTTATCGCGGTCGCCCTGAATCGAACCGTTCGCGCCTCCCTATCGCGCTTTGCCGCGCGACCAGCCGTGGGGCTGTGCGTTTCAACCCTCGCCACTCTGGTAGTCATGCTGATCTTGGCGACAACGCTGTTTGGCGCCAAGTTTGATTACGTCTCTCTCGATCGCTACTACCTGGCCGCCAAGCCGATCTATTTCCTTCTGTTCGTCGCGCCGCTACTTGCCTTACGCTGGCGCGTTCCGCGCGCCGCGATCGGGCTGGCGCTGGTCGTGCTCATGTCGTGGCAGGTCCGGCAGGAGTGGCCGAGACCTTATCAGCGTTGGGTCCGCGCCGAGCGGGAAGCGAGCGCCTACGGCCAATGGGCCAACTGCTTCTCGCCGGGCGCGGCCGCAGTGTATCAGGAGATCACAAACCGCGCGGATGACAACACCATCGTCATCAGCAACTTCCATGAATGGATCGCACTGGAAACGAACATTCCCGCGCTGCCCATCCCCAAGGATACCGCAACACTCGATCGCTGGATTTCCGTCGTGTGCCAAGAGCGAGGCATCCAAACGCCGCGCGTATTGTTCGTCCTGGATCGAAACAACCGCTGGCGGGACTACTGGATCGAGCCGGTCGCGAAGATCGTCCACAAGTTCGGCTTAACGCCGCTCGCTGGGTCGGCAACGCTAACCTCGACCGACCTGCTAACCTATCGCCGGCAGCCCGCCGAATGCCTTTGATTGCATTGGGTGCCCCATGTACTATGCTGACGGGGTCCCCCATGTCCTATTGAACATGGGGGACACGATGATACCGGCGCGACTCGGATTCAGCTCCCAGCCATCACGGACGCATGATCCCGTGTCCTTGGATCGTCGGTGAACGCCGGCGTCAGTCAGTCACGATCATCGACTCCCCCACCTCCGGAAGGAGGTGGGCCACCCGCAATGCCTCGGCCGCTCCGCAATGCGCGGCCAACTCGGTGATTACGTAGTCCGCTACGAGGCGTCCGCTGCGCGTTAGTGCCACGCGCGCGTCGCCAACATCGACCAGGCCGGCTTCTTTCAGCGAGCGCAACTTGGCCGAACAAAGCGCCACGAAGTCAAGCCCGGTGCGCGATTGAAACGCCTGGCGCGAAAGCCCTTCGTTTAAGCGCATCTGCATCATGATGATCTCGTCGATCAAGGTCGCTACGTTGATCGTCTCGTGGAAGGCCTCTGCGCATCCGTCCGCGTCCATCATGCGAATATAGGCGTCCACGTCCGCGACGTTCTTATACCTCCGGTCGCCGACGCAACCGGCCGCCGACGGCCCGACCGCAAGGTAGGCTTCATTGTGCCAATAGATCAGATTATGAGCACAGCGAGCCCCCGACCGGGCGTAGTTGCTCAGTTCGTATTGCTCAAACCCGGCGCGCTCGAGAAAATCCATGCCCAATTCGTACATTTCGGCTTCCAACCCCTCATCGCAAACCGCCACGCGGCCTTTGGCACGCTGAGCGGTCAGCCGCGTCCCCGGTTCGTAGGTCAGCCCATAGGCCGAGACATGATCCGGGCCAAGGTCCACCGCCCGTTCCAACGATGCCTGCCACGATGCCAGCGTCTGCCCCGGAATGCCGAAGATCAGGTCCAGATTGATTTGCGAAATCCCAGCCTCGCGCAGCGTCGCAACGGAAACGGCGATATCGTCCGGATTGTGAATCCGCTCGAGCGCATCCAATTCGCTTGGAAAGAATGACTGGGCTCCCATCGACACACGCGTCACGCCCGAGTCTCGCAGCAGCCGCGCCTTATCGCTATCAACCGTTCCCGGATTGGCTTCCACCGTAAACTCGGCCCACTCGCGGCGGCCGATTACGCCGGCGAGGGCCGCCAGAAGTGATTCGAGCTGCTCGACCGGCAGCAGGGTCGGCGTGCCACCGCCGAAGAAGCAGGTCTCGATCCGCCCGTCGCAGCCGGCCACACGCTTTTTGAGTTCGCTAATGACGCCGCGGACCAGCGGGGCCGTGTCCCGATTCTTCAGCACTACCGAATAGAAGTCACAATAGCCGCATTTCGTCTGGCAAAACGGCAAATGGACATACAACCCGCAGCGCCGCCCCCGGTCGGTTTGGATGGATTGGCAACCACTCACAGTGAACATCATACCAAGCCGGCGGAGGATTGGGTGGCCAGGAACACTTTTCGGCCGGCGGCCTTCCCGGTGGCTCGGGCCCAACATCGTGGAGCCTGCTGCATAGCGTGGGGCAATCGGGCCCGGCATGAAGATCATTCAGAGTTCCAGCCGACCCTTGCGACCGCGTGCAAGACAAGATCGGCGGACGAGATTGCAGGGGGTCCATCGCAATCCTGGCGGGTGCGGCGTGGGTCATACCGTGCAGCGTGGTGGCGAAGTGTCTTCGGGGGCTAGCATCTGGCAGACCGCTTCAGCGGTCTTTCCCGAAGGGCCGTTAGCCCGGACGTTCTACGCCCGGGAAGTGACCAACCCCTGCTCCTTTTCTCGCCAGCCCGCTTCGCAGGGATGCCCCGTAAACGGGACACGGGCGATCCTTGGACGCCGCCGTCTCTGTCTTGCACCCGATTGCAGGCTCAAGGCCTACTCGAAAGTAGCCGGCGGCCGGCGCAACGCCGCCCTGGGCTGACATGTTGCTGCCCCGTTGGCGCGAAAACTCAGCAACTGAGCTATAGGGCGCGTGGAACGTACGCCACAATCCTCGGCCACACCCCGCGTGTTGGCCGCATCGCACAAGCCCCGGCGTTGCAAGGCGTCCCTTGAGACGATATATGTTCCTACTCGATTGCCCGGCGCAGCAGGTCCCGGACGAAATCACGGCAATCGACCCGACCTCGAGCCTCCAGGAGCCAAGAGCCTGCGGTCCGAGTAAGATGGTACTTGGGAAGAACCAAACGAGGGAAAGGAAACGCAACGTGGCGGCCACAGTAAACAGAATCAAGAACCCGAGCTTTTCGCTGGGCAAGTCCGACCCGAGACATTGGTTGTGGACTTGCGAGGGAGCGAATGCCCAATTCGAGCGCCTCCCTGCGAAATCGAAATCGGGCGGAAGCGGGGGTGTCGCAATTGCGATCGCGGACCGGGCCGGCTCTGCTTCGTTTTCCCAAATCGCGAACGTGAAACCGGGAGAACACTACCGACTCGAAGCCACGGTCTCCTGCGATCTGGCCGTCGGCGACGCGTCCGGCGGTGTCGTGCTTTCCGTCACGGCCGCCGGTGATCAGCCGATCGAGAAACGCGCCACGCCGCCAATGCGCCGTGTGGATCAACCCACGGCCATACGGACATACTTCACGGCCCCCGAAGGCGTGCACCAAGTGACGTTAACCATCGGCGTCCACAGCGCGCAAGGCGAAGCCCGCGTGTTCGATGTCCGGTTCATCCGCATTCTCGAGTTGGATCTCGACGGCCACGCACTCGCCGTGCCCCCGCCGGCGTTCGCCGTCGCGCCCCCCCGAACCGTCAAGTCGGTTTGCGTGTGCTCGACCAGTGCGGCGTCGCGGCCCATGACCGACCTGCTGCGGCAGCACTTTGGAAGCGCCCAGGTCGAGACGGCTTCGCCCAACGACATCACGCGGGCATCGGTCACCACCGACGCCGTTATTTTCCCGGACGACACGTTGCCGCGCCGGATTCACTCGCTCGGCGCGCTCCGGTTGCTGGCCAGAGATCGCATCGTCATCGTATCCCTGCCGGCATTCGCAACCGTTGCACCGTTGGACCTGCGCTGGCGGTTGATCGATCAGGATGACGATCCAATCCATGCCAAGGTGGCGTTCGCCAACTTCGCAACGTCGGGGTTCGCGCTCGATGATGTCTTTCCTTATGCATGGCCAGGCCGGGCGCCCGACGGTTTCGCGCAGCGGCAGTTCAAAATGACGACCGCGTTCAAGAGCTTTTGCAAGAAACACCGCTTCGACACCCTTCTCAACTCCATGTGCGATAACGACAGAACATCCGACCGCCCGATCGCCCTGATCAGCACGTATGACCGCGGCGCCTTGATCGTGCTCGACACCGATCCGGCTGAAACGCCGGCCTCCACCTTCGGCGAGCCGCAGCTCGCAGTGCACCTGCTTCTTTCGGCGCTCGGCCAACAGGTGACAGGACTGGGGCAGTTTTGCGTACCGTACGATCGCAACGGACTGTTTCGCGGCGCGTTGCGGGAAATGCAGACCAGGTTTTCAAACGTGGCCGTCCACGACGCCGACCTCCCCAACGACGAAGTCGACCGGCAGATCATCACGCTCGGCCGCGAAGACCAATCCTTCGGCTTGCCGCTGACGCCCAAGCCGACGCTCATCCTGCGCAGCGGACTAACCGCCGGTGACATGGAATCGGTGTACGGCTGCCTGCTGTGGCTCAAGCAACTCGTCCGCATGGCGCCGCACGAATGCCCCTATGTCGAGGCGTTGGCATCCCGATTTCGAATAGCCTGGATTCCGTGCGCCGCGACCTGGGAGCCGCGCGCCGGGTTTGAAGCCTCGCACCAACCGCCGGATTGCGAAACCCAAGTCGACCTCGATCCGGATTGCACGGCCTCGGTGATCGACGTGGCATCCTGTGCCGCCAACAGAATTCGCGTCGTGCTGCCCGACGGCGGCGAAACCTACGCCCGCTACACGCGATGGCTGCCCCGACTGGCGGAGACCTTCGCCGCCGGCTTCGGACTGATCCACCAACCTGAGCCAGGCGAAGGCTACAGCGATCGCGCCGGGTTCACCTGGCGCACCGACACCCCAAGCGTTGCGATCGAAATCGAGCCCGCCGCGTTTCGGTCCCAAGCACGCACCGATGTATTGTCGCGCGGTGGCCGGGTCGTGCGGATCGAGATTCCCGGAAGCAGCGCCGATTTTGTCGCTCGTTCGATCCACCGCACCCATCTCGCGGCCACTATGGTCGAACTCGTCATCGGGCTGGAATACGGACTCATCGCGGTCAACCGGCGCTCCGCGAACGTCCGCTTCGACGGCTTCGCCCCGCTGGCGCCGGGTGAAGCCCTCATCGTCGACGACCCCGAGAAACTCCGAAAAGCCAAAGCCAGCTAGCGCGTTTTCACCGTTTGTGTAGCAGCCTCGAAAGCCCGTCGATTCAGAAAATGAGCCTGACCGCGGACTTGGGAGCCCGCGCGGTCACGCATTCCGCAGCACGGCGAGGCTCGAAGCCGCCGCCTGCCCCCCCACACATCACGACGCGATCCGGCGTGCGAAGCGCACCGCCTGCCGGATGCCAACAAGCGTTTTCGGAGCCATCCGCCCGTAGTTGCCCGCCGTAATGCACACTACCCCGGCCTCCGCCAATCGGGAGAAATGGGCCACTACCTGATCCGCCTCCCGGACCTCCAGTACGCTCGCGGGGACGTGCACGTCGGATCCACCGCCCACCGTTTCCTCAGCATCCCACGCTGCTGCATCCACCCGGACGCTCTTGGCATCGGCGATCCGCCCGCAATGGGTCAGCTCGCCGGCAACCGCATGCACTGCTTCCCGCCGCACCAGAATCCGCCGCGGAACACGGCCTTCAAGCCGCTCAAACCAAGCCTGAAAGCGGCATGACTGCCACTGCAGGTATCTCCCCACAGGACCGTCGTCGCTGAGCAACGGCCTCAGCGCCGCATCACCCAGGCTCGGCTGGCCGAAATACCGATCCAGACCATGGGCCATCGCCCCCCTGGCCGACTCGGCATCCACCCCGTCGCGTCGCGCTTGCTCCATGCACGAATCGCACCAGCACACACCGAGCAGGAATCTGGCTATCGACGATGCCTCGCCACTGCCGGGCATCTCCACCGCCTCGACCTCACCCCATCGCGATCCGAAATCCGCCAACTCCAAGCAGGAAAAAGCAAAACGAGCGTACAACTCTTCGATCAACGCCTGCAAGTAGCCTTGCCCGTCCGGATTCAACAAACACAGATGAGCCCGCGACTCGGACCCGAAGGCATTTGTCGTAACCATGTCCGAAGGCACATCCCGGTTGCCTCCAACCGTATCGGCGGAAACAACGAACCGAATACCGAGTCCGCGCCGCGCGCACGCTTCACACACCTCCGCTAGCATATCTTCTTCGCGCACCCAATCGGCGACCGGTGGCGCAAGCCGCGTGGCGCTGTAGTGGGATTCATCGGATGGATAGCCCACCCCGCCGCGCGTACGGAACACGCGCGGCTCAACCGGCCTGCGGCGAATCTGCAACACCGGCGGGGTCGCCGCCCAAAGCACGATCCCCGTCAGACCAACCTCGCCCTGCAACCGGTCCAACACCGCATCGGCTCCTTCGTCGCGAAGATCCCACGGATAAAGCTCGATCATCGCCTCCAACATGTAGCCACTCCTTTAGCGTACGCTTCTTCCTGCTCCGTAATCCGAGCTCAAGCCATTCAAACCGCCCCAAGCCGCCGCGCATTGTAGCCGCCATTCGAACGATACCAACGCCCCATCTCAACGATCAGAGACCCGACTGGAAAACAACGAGCCAACCACGCCTCGCGTCCCCCGTGTCGACCAGCTTCGCGCCGACAGCTCCGGTAGAGGTTCCCATCGAATAGATACGAAGGATCGTTCACCCCGGAGCGTCAGTGCCCCCGGGAGCGATGGTCAAAGACAACGGGGAGGGATCAGGGAACGGGCATCACGCCACCAAGTCGATTAGCGCGCCGGCCCCATGGGGCCGGCGGTATGCGAACCCGCCACCCAAGGCGCCGGTACGGCCGCGCGATACATTCGAAGCACGGCCGGGGCGATCTCCAGATGCGGACGAACCAACCGGCGACCCCGCCGCCCGCGACGGCTCGCTGGTTGATGACTGGCTGTCGTGAAGTTGCGGCGAACCTCCAATGCTGGCCGACTGCGTCATCTCACCGGAACCCGGCTCGGTGGAGCCGGCGGTGGCCGAGTCTGAACGCTCTTTCCGCAGTTCCGCCTGGGCCTTTCGTTCGGCTGCCTGGGCCTGGGCGGCCACCGCCCGATCCTGAGCGGATGGATTCCCCGGCGCCAGCGCGGCCCGGCGGACCTGCCGCATCTTCTCGATCGTGGCTTGCGGATCCCCGGAGACCTGCGACGTATCGATCTGAACTTCGCCGCCTACCGCATACCGCTTGCCGTCCGGTCCGGTTTTGTACTCGAAGCTTGGCCCACCGCTGGCCGCCGAACCGGCGGCAGCTTGGTGCGATTGCTCGTGACGGCGCACCTCGGCATCACGTTTCTTGAGCTTGCGAACCTGGGCTTGCTCTTGCTCGGTGAGCTCCTTGCCGGAAACCGTGCTGGTGCTGACGCTACGATCCGAACCACCACCGGCATCGGTCGCGCGTTGCCCTGACTCGAACGTGTCAATCGGCTGCGGATATGCTCCCTGCGAACTCTGGTGCGAAGCCCCCTCCTGGGAAGTAACCGATGCGTGAGGATCAACCGCGAAGAGCCGGCCCCCCAGTCCGCGAGTACGCCCGGTACCGAGAAACGCTGCGAGAATCCGATTGTCGTCCACGGCCTCAATCATCAATCGTCGCACCCAGTCCGAATGACATATCGCTCGCGATCGGTTCGGCGCCTCCACGCCGCCTCGGGATGGCCGCACGCCATTGCGGTCATTCCGTACGCCTCAGGCGTAACGGCATGCGCGCTCACCGGTCACGTGGCGCGCGCTCGGCGCTACCCCCAAACACCATCGAAGTAGTATCGATCAGCCCGTTGACCGACCTTAGCTCTTTCGGCTTATGCGTTTTTTGGAAGCTGACGCGTGTTTTGCGCGATACGCTGGCTCTGATTGCTCACAGGCCCGATAATCGCCGGGCAGCCAAGCGAGGGCGCATGCTCGGCTTACCGTTCTCTTGGAGTATGACCATGGTCCGACAGCTTGCGATTTCAACCAAAGGCCCAGGGCTCTACGAGTTCACCGATCGATTGCGCGCGAGCGTTGCAGACTCCGGCGTGGTCGAAGGCCTCTGCACCGTCATGGTGCAGCATACCTCCGCGAGTCTGACGATCCAGGAAAACGCCGACCCCGCGGCGCGGCATGATCTCGAGGCCTGGCTCAACCGCCTGGTACCCGAAGGGGACGCGATCTACACGCACACCGCTGAAGGCCCCGACGACATGCCCGCCCACGTGCGCAGCGTATTGACCCAGTCGGCCCTGAGTGTGCCGGTCGGCAAGGGCCGCTGCGCTCTCGGGACCTGGCAGGGCATTTATCTATGGGAGCACCGCGTCGCCGGACATCG
>JBHHUB010000114.1:0-13066 GCA_046753625.1 Phycisphaerae bacterium
GCTAGCGCGGTGGGCTCTGATTCGCGGGCCCGATTCCGGTGGCTCGGGCAGCGACGACCCATAGACTACGGTGTGACGCAGCACTAGGACTGCTCCAGCCTGAGGACTGCTCTACCCACTAGTAGAAATCGGAATGGCTGATCTCGTCGCGCATAAGACCTTTTCCAGCCGCCAGCTCGTCAAGCTCTGCCAGGAATTTCTTGCGATTGAACTCCGGCGGCAACAGCACCGTGAACCGATGGCGATGCGTGCTCGAGTCCTTGCCGTAGGGCAGCGGCGTTCGTTGGGTATGGTGGGCGATGATGCGCAGATGGTGGTCGGCAAAAAACGTCGTGATCGTGGCCAGCAAACCGGCGAAATCCGGCGAGGATATGCGCAGCGTCAGGGGCAGTGCGTCGCGATCAATCGCTTTGGAACCATCTCTGATTCGCGTGAACAGCGACAGGAGATTGAGCCGTTGGCCCAGCTTGGCGGTGTCCTGCTCGATCCGATCAAGCTGCTCCGCAAGCCCGGAGACGTAGAGGAGCACGACCGCTTCGGTACCGAGCGTATGCGAGATGCCCTCCTCGGTTGTGCCGCCCCGCTCGCTGACGAAGGCGGCCGCATCCTGCAGGATGCCGACGCGGTCGCGCCCGAGCAAGTGGAGCAGGCCATACTGTCTACCTGAAAGCGTAGCGGTCATGGCGCGCAATCGTAGCGACGCCGCTGGCGCCCGTCAATTCCCCAAAACGGCCTGCCTGTGCCCGGCCGGTCGGGTGGCTCGGGGCTGGTTGGAACGTGGGAACGGCGATCATGGTGACCGACCACCGACCACCGCCCGCCTTCGGCGACAACCCAAGGCGGCTTGCCGTGGCATTGGTTTCGCATAGCCTCCCTGCGCTGCGGGCGGTAAGCACGGGGTATCCCACGCGCCCGAAGGACATGGCGCATCGGCTCCGGCGCGATCACGGAGTGGCCCGCCCCCCCAAACTACCGGGCGGGTCGGGCGGATCGCGTGGGTCCGCAAAGACGTTGAAGCACTCCAGGAACGTTTCGATGTCCTTGCCGTTGAGGGCGCCGTCAGCGTTCAGGTCGACATTGGGGCAGAGGATGTCATCTCCGGGTGGCTGCCTCACACAGTCGCCCATGATTTGCCGATCGGTCCCGTCGACGTGCCGATCGCCGTTGAGATCACAGAGGTCGATCTCACACAGGTCGGGAATACCATTGCCGTTGACGTCCCGCACTCGCCCGAACAACACCTCGCAGGGGTCCGGCACTCCGTTCAGGTCGCAATCGGGCTCGCAACCGTCGGGAACCGCATTCTCGTTGCAATCGGCCAGCGAACCTGAGAGGGCCTCGCACGCGTCGGTCAGCCCGTTGGCATCGCAGTCCACGGCAAACGGCGATTCGAACGCGCCCATGTCCATCCGGCAGTGCTGCACACGCGGCTCGCCCGCCACGTCGAATCGCGGTACGCCGGTCGGTTGCACGGCCAGGTCGGCGTTATTGATGCCCGGCGAAGTCGCTAGGAGCCGGTAATCCACGATCGCGTACTCCGTTCCGGCGTGCGCGAGCCCCCAGCCCTCCCCCCAAATCGTCACCGTGGTCTCCGTATTCGCGACGATGGGAAACTCCAGGCTAACCTGCCCGTCGAGATTGGTGTTGACGAAGGCTCCCGCCAGCGCACTGGGGATCCACTGCGCGGTGGCGTCGGTCAGGATGTACTGCCCGGAGCGCGGCGTGGGCAGGGGATCAGCGGTCCAGAACCCGGTTTCGAAGAAACGGAATTGCGGATCCTCGTCGATGTTGCCGACGCCGACATGACCTCCACCGATATCGGTGAAACGAATCGCACCCAAACCCATGACGTCAGTCGGCACGTTGGCGTAGATGATCGAGTCGCGGAAATCGAAGCTACTGCCGGGTTCCGCCAAGACCCCCGCCCCGAGGGACGCATCGTTGCGTGCGATCGTGCAGCCAAGCAAAGTGGGATGGCTGTCGTCCAGGGCGTGAATGGCGGGGCCGTTGAGCGCCTCGTTTCCGACAATCAGGCAATCCTGAATCAGCGGGTTGCTGCCCTGGCGGCACTGGATGGCGTTGGTGGTGTTTCCGGCGATCCGGCAACGGCGAATCAGCGGGCTGCTGGCCACACAACGGATGCCCGCGCCGCCGCTGATCCGGAAGTTGCGGGTGATCGTACAATCTTCGATCACAGGATTGCTTCCGTTCTCGCATTTGAACGCCCCTTTGCGCGCGCCGATGATCGTGAAACCTTCGATCCGCGTTCCCCGTGTTTCGCCGTGGGTTAAGAGGAACGCGCTGAGGACGCCGCCGCAGTCGATCAGGCAGTCGCCGGGGCCGTTGGCGCTGTGGACGCGCACCGCGCGCGTGCCCGACTCCAATCCGTTGTTGAACACGATGTTCCGGTTGCCATTGCCGGTATAGGTTCCGTCGGCAACGACGATGTCGATCACGCGGTCGTCCCCCACGGGAGCGCTATCGATGGCATCTTGAATTCGACAGAACGGGTCGTCCGGCGTGCCGGTTCCTCCGGATACCGGATCGCAGTCGGACGTATCGACGTGGATGGTCTCGTGGGGTTCGCAATCATCCGGCACCGCGTTGGCGTTCAGGTCCAAACTGAACCCCGATTCAATATCGCAAAGGTCGAACGCGCCGTTGCCGTTGCAGTCACTGAGGCCGCCGGGCTCGCATTCATCGGGCACTTGGTTGGTGTTGCAATCGTCGCTGGCCCCCGAAAGCAGGTCGCACACATCCCACACGCCGTTCTCGTTGCAATCGGACGGATCATCGTCTTCGCATTCATCGGGCACTTCGTTGGTGTTGCAGTCGATGCTGGCTCCGTCGAGGATGTCGCACTTGTCGGGGACGCCGTTGGCATTACAGTCCGGTGCGCCGTCCTGCATCAAGTCGCACAGATCCCAGACGCCGTTGGCGTTGCAATCCGGGTGAGCGCCTTCACATTCATCCGGCACGTTGTTCTCGTTGCAGTCCGTGCTGAAGCGATCAATGATGTCACATTGGTCCAGGGTGCCATTGCCGTTGCAGTCGCGCGGCTCGATATGGCGTCCAAACGTGAGAAACATCGCGCCGACGTCGGGTATATCGTCGCGTAAGATGCCCGGCGCCCCCAGACCGACCTCGGCGGCGCCGTCGCCGTTGATGTCGCCCAGCGTCCCAACGGCGAACCCGAGCCGGCCGTTTTCCTGTTGCCCGCGAACGACGAATCCGATGCGATCCGGAGGGTCGACGACTTCAAGCAGGTCCGCCAATTCTACGACGGCAGGCCACGAGGCGGCCCGGCCAAAGACGATGTATACCTCGCCGGTCTGCGGAACGTCCTCCAACTCCACGCCGTACGCACCGATGGCGATATCGTCGAGCCCGTCGGCGTTGACGTCGCCGGCCGAGCCGCAATGAAACCCTGAGAAATCACCGGCATCGATACCGTTGAACGTCACACCGGCCGATCCGTCACCTCCGTTTTCGGGAAGGAGCGTAGCCAGTTCAACGACGGCCGGCCACGGGTCCGCGTGGCCGAACACAAGGTAGGTCTCGCCGGCGGTCGCGCGCCCTCCCGGATCGGCCCAGACCGCGCCGTTGAGCAAGTCGTCGAAGCCGTCGCCGTTGACGTCCCCGGCGCCCGCGACGTGGTGCCCGGACAGATCGAGTAGATCGACCCCGTTGAAGGTGACGCCGTTTTGTCCATCCAGGTCCGCCAACTCCAGCACGCCCCCCTGACCGATATCGGGGCGGCCGAAGATCAGGTACGTCTGCCCGGCAAACGCCAGTTCGTTGGGGCCGGCCGCGAACGAGCCGATCAGCATATCACCGAGTCCGTCGCCATTGACATCGCCCGCGCCGGCCACGCTGAAACCCGCCAAATCCGAGGCATTGACGCCGTTGAGCACGAAGCCGAGACTGCCATCCCCCCCGTGTTCCGGCAGCAATGAAGCGAGTTCGAAGGCGGTGGATTGAGGTAGGGTGCTTCCAAACACGACGTAGATTCTACCGGCAAACGTCCGCTCACCGACGTTGGCCGTGTGCGCACTGATGATCAGGTCGTCGAGGGCATCTCCATTGACATCGCCGGCGAAGGCAACGCTCAACCCGGTGAGGTCGCCTTCAGCCGCACCGCGCAGCGTCAGACCGTTGGTGCCGTCGAGATCGTCGGGGGACATCGTTCCCAACTGGTCGGTGTCTTCACGGCCGAAGAACAGGTAGACCTCGCCCGCGTCCAGGACTTCATTGGGATTGGCTCCCCAGGCACCCACGAGCAGATCATCCACGGCGTCTCCATTGAAATCGCCGCCGCCGCCGAGCCCGACCCCGAGCGAATCGCCGATCGATCGGCCTTGGATCGTGAGCACTTGCCCCGGACTGCCGGAGGGCGACTGACCGAGGTCCAGCGTCTCAGGCCACGGGCTGAAATGACCGAAGACGACGTACGCCTCTCCGGCCGATTCCTGACTGGCAACGGCCGCGTTGTCTGCGCCGACCACAAAATCATCGAAGCCGTCGTGATTGAAGTCCCCCACCGACGAAAGATTGCCACCGGTGCGCGCGTCATCATGGAATCCCAAAACGGGGAACCCGCGCACGCCGGCCAACCGCGTGGGGTCGATCACACGAGGGAAGAAGTCGGGACATTCATCGGGCAGGCGGTTTTCGTCACAGTCCGTGCTGACCCCGTCGGCCAGATCGCACTCGTCCAGCATGCCGTTGGCGTTGCAGTCAAAGCCGTCTCCGACCATGATGTCGCAGGCGTCCCAGACGTCGTTGTTGTTGCAATCGAGGGAGGTATCCTCGCATTCATCGGGAACGGCGTCGGCATCGCAATCCTGGCTGGTCCCCGCGACCAGATCGCAGCTATCCAGCACGAGGTTGTCATTGCAGTCCGTCTCGTCGCCCGCCGCCAGATCGCAGAGGTCGCCCACGCCGTTTGCGTTGCAATCTTCGCATTCGTCCGGAACGCCCAACCCGTCGCAATCCTCGCTCGTGCCGGATGCGATATCACAGGAATCGGCAACGCCGTTTTGGTTGCAATCCGACTCGCATTCGTCCGGTATGCCGTTGACGTTGCAATCTCCGCTTTGGGCTGTGGCGATGTCGCAGGAATCGGGAATGGCGTTTGCGTTGCAGTCCGATGCCACGCCGTCGGCAATGTCGCAACTATCCGCCCGGCCGTTGTTGTTGCAGTCGGCCTCGCATTCGTCGGGGAAACCGTTTCCGGTGCAATCTTCGCTGGTGCCGGATGCGATGTCCTCGTCGTCCGAGATGCCGTTGTCGTTGCAGTCGGCGATGACCAGAATCGAGACGCACTGCAAATCAACCGGGACGATCGGATCGGCGTTACACCTGGTCACGAAGGAATTGTCGGGGCTGGCATCGTGGTTGGCATCGGTCGCATCCGGGCAGATGGTAAACAGGCCGGCCGCATCCTCGGAGGCGGTTAGGATCAAGGTGCCCAAGTAGGGTGACTGACCGTTGTCCTCGACGCAATCCTCGCCGAAAAACACGAGCCCACCCCACTGGTACAGTGCGGGATCGCCGTTGAAAACAGCGACGATCGTGTCCAGATCGAAAAAGATGAAATCCTCGCGGCTTTGGTCGATGAAGGCTCCGGCGGAGGGGTTGGGGTCGGTCAGCGGAAAAAGCGTGCCCCGTGCTCCACTCGTGTAGCCGTCGCCGCTTACGGCGAGGTTGTAGAGTCGAACGACTTCCGGGTCCCACCCTTCAAGAAAGAGTTCGAGCGTCACCGTCGAGGCATTGTAAAGCATGATCTGATCGGACGGCCCGCCGGGCAGCGGGATGCCGTCGACCGCCACCGCCCGAATGGAGTAGGTCACCGCGCAGCCGCCAATAATGCTGCCGTGGCAGAATCCATCCACGCAGACATCGTTCGTCGTGCAGGGCAAGCCGTCGTTGCACGGCCCTTCGACGAGGGAAGATTCGCACGTGGTGTGGTTGCACCACTCGAACGTGCAGGGATTCGCATCGTCGCAGTCGGCGTCGATCAGGCAGGCCACGCAGCTTTGATCGGATTCCCGACAAACCTGACCGGGGCACGGCGGTGGACCGGCCAGGCACACCCCGCTTGTGCAGATTTCGGCTCCCGTGCAGAACAAACCATCGGAGCAATCCGAGTCGAACTTGCACGTTTCACATTCGTCCGGGGTGGCGTTGTCGTTGACGTCCTCGCTGGTGCCGTCGGCGATATCGCACTCGTCGAGCACGCCATTGACGTTGCAGTCCAATGCCCCCTCCACGCCCAACTCGCACGCGTCGGGGATGAGGTTCGCGTTGCAATCTTCGTCGGCACCATCCGCAATGTCGCACGCATCCCAGACACCGTTGGCGTTGCAATCGGCACTGGTATCCTGACACACGTCGGGCGTGCCGCCCGCGTCGCAGTCTTCGGCCACGCCGTCGGCGATCTCGCAGGCATCCGAAGCACCGTTGGCGTTGCAGTCGGTCAGGAAGCCGGACTCCAGCGCGCCCATGTCCACGCGGCATTGCTGCACGCGCAACGCACCGGCCAAATCGAGGGCATCGTCGGGGATTACCGCGTGCGGATCACCGGCGTTGACGGCCGGTGATCCGGCGCTGATGGCGAACGACCCGACGGCGGACGCCTCGAACAGCGGGTCCGCCTCCACGTTGCCCGCGCCGAAGTGCACGGTTCCGTTGGCACCGGTCGCGATGCCGGCGAGGCCACCCTGCACGAGGCTGTATTCCACCAGGAAGGACGAGTTGGTATCGACGAGCACTTCCGCCGATCCGTCTTCCGTGTTGTTATCCCACAAGATGCAACCGCGAAATGTCGGGGCGCTGGAAAACGCCATGCGCACGGCACCTCCTAGATGCGCGGCTTGATTCTGGGCAATGGTCGTGTTGGTAAACAGAGGATTGGAAGTCGAACTGGTGAAGACGGCCCCGCCGTCGCCGCCGGTGCTGTTGCGAACAATGAGACACGTGTCGATGATGGGGCTGGCCAACGTGAAGATGTTGAGCCCGCCGCCGGCACCGCCTTGAAGGCTCAAGTTGTCCGATATGACGCATCGCTGAATCAGCGGCGAACTGTTCAGCCCGACCGCGACCCCGCCGCCGCCGAACGCGACGTTGTCGGCAATGACGCAATCTCGAATCGTGGGGTGCGCGTCATCGAAGCAATAGACGCCCCCGCCGAAGCTGGTCGTCGTGTTGCCGGTAATCGTGCATCGCTCGATGATCGGGCTGCTGCGTTCGCAATAGATGCCCGCACCGCCGAGCGAAGAGAAAATGGTGGGGGCGATCATGTTTTCGGTGATGCGGCATCGGCGTATGGTCGGATGGCTGTCTTTGCAGTAGATGGCGCCGCCGCGCAGGGGATCGGGCGTGGCGCCGCTCGCACTGAGGCCGCGGCGGATCGTCAAGCCCTCGATGATCGCGGTGGCGTTTTCGCCCCGGTGCAGGTAAAACGCCCGCCCTTGAGATTCGCAATCGATCGTCGTAGCCTCGACCACGGCGTCGTCTTCCGGATCCACGCTTCGGATGTGGATCAGACGCCCGTCGAAGTCGAGATTGCGGTTGCGCGCACCGGTGTACACGCCGGGGGCGATGATCACGGTGTGGCCGTCGAGGCTCACGTCGATCGCGTCTTGGATGGCACAGAAGGGAGTCGACTCACTGCCGTCGCCAAAGTCCGGGCAGGTGGCCGCGTCCACGTACCAGAAGCGGTCGGTCGGTTCGCATTCATCCGGGATGCCGTTGGCGTTGCGATCCAAGGAATCGCCGTCGCGGATATCGCATCCATCGTCGGTACCGTTTAGATTGCAGTCGAGCAACGCTTCACACTGGTCCGGAATGCCGTTGCCGCCACAGTCCTCCGCCTCACCCGCAAGCAATGCACACGCGTCCGCCAGACCATCGGCGTCGCAATCGGGCTGACAGGAGTCGGGGATCAGATTCTCGTCACAGTCTGCTTCGACACCGTCGGCCACGTCACAGGCATCCAACACCCCATTGCCGTTGCAATCCTGCAGCGGATCACAGGCGTCGGGCCTGAGGTTTCGATCGCAATCGCGGGCGCCCGACGCCAGCGCGCACGAATCGGCCACACCGTCGGAATCGCAATCCGGCTCGCAGACATCCAACACGCCGTTGCCGCCGCAATCCAAGGCGGGGTCGGCCGCGATTTGGTCCGCATCATCGACGCCGTCGTTGTCGCAATCGGATGTGACTCCCGTCGAAAAACACAAGGCGAACGCCTGGGGTCCGACGGGCACCTCCGCACCGTGAATCTGCACGAACCAGAGACCCGCCCCTGGCGCGCCGACGAACACTTGCTCGACATTGTTGGTCCGGTCGGGCTGGGACGCGGTGGCGGGCAAGTCCGGCTGATCGGGGTCAAGCGTCCACGGGAAAAACCTCGAGCCGTCCGGACCGATCACACGAAGATCGAGATCGTTCATCAGCGCCCGCGACGCCAACGGCAGCGCCGGGGCATCGTCCCAGGCGAGCGTGAGTTTGAGTTGAGCCGTCCCGGGCAAAACGCGCACAACCAGCGCCGTGGTTTCGTCATGGTCGACCGTGTCCATCAGAAAATCGCCGGTGCGGAGGAATTCAACGGCCGCCTGAGCCTGAACCAGCCCATACCCGCTGCGGTAGTCGGGGCCGACCTGTTCGACGTCCAACGCGGTATGGCTCAGCATGGCTTTGAGCAGCGCGTTGCTCGGAGCCGGCCGACCGGGAAACCGCGTTTCGAATTCCTCCAGAAGCAGCGCCGAAATACCGGTGACCGTCGGCGTGGCCATCGATGTCCCGCACAGCGTGGTATAGCTACCCAGAAGTGTCGTAGATGTGACTCCGAAATCGCCGCCGAGCTGGCATCCGGGAGCCACGATGTCCGGCTTGAGCCTTCCATCTGCGGTGGGTCCCCAACTGGAGAACGCGGACACCTGGCCGGTGTCGGCGTTGACCGCGCCGACACAGAGCGAATTCTTGCCGCCCGACGGAGGCGGGATCGACCCGTATCCGTCCGCCCGCCGCGTGCCCGCACCGCCACAGCGGTCGCAGCTTCGCTCGTTGCCCGCGGCCCAGACGATCCGAACCGTTTGGCCGATCGATCCGGCGACGAGGGCGTCGATCAGCCGGGATGTAACACCGTAGGCGCCGGTGAGCGCGCAATCAAACCCGTTGATGCAGATGTTGCTTCCGATCGAATTGTTGGCGACCGCCGCGCCGAATACACCGAACGCATCCGTGTAATCCGCCTCCAAATCGCCGGGATCGTTGTACAAGAAGATCGCGCCGGATGCTCCTTCCGGCGCAAAGGCGTAGGATTCTATCTCAGCGCCGGGTGCCATACCTCGCCAAAGCCCGCTGCTGGCAAAACCATCCCCGGCGATCGTGCCCGCTACGTGCGTCGAATGCACGGCGGAAGATGAACCATCCCGAATCCGCACGCGGGTACCGAAATCCGGATGGTCTTCCAACGCGCCACCGACGTCGTACAACATGACCCTGACGCCCGTGCCGCTCAGCCCGAAATCGGGCAAGGTCTGAACGGCCTCGACCTGTGTGACCGTGCGGTTGAGATCGTTCGTGCCGCTCATGCGTGGCAACGGCGGCTCGACCCACAAGACGCCGTCGGCGGCGGCCAGCGATTCCAACTCCGCGCGCGGCAGTTCAACGACGAGTCCGTTGATGGTGTGCAGGATCGACCGGACCAACCCGCCATGGGCGGCCAACAGCGCCGAGCCGAGGGATTCGCAGGCCACGTCCTCGTGAAAAAGAACGTAGGCGGCCACCTCGATCTGGTCGGATTCAACACCTCCGACGATGGCAACCGCCGGCGTACCGCCGTTTTGGAAGGCGGGATGTAGCTTCATCGGGGTGGTGAGCGGTACAACGGACTGAATCCCGACGCCCCGGGCGTCCGCTGTGTCGTACCCGTCCGGGACGACTGCGAAGTAGCGACCGCCCCCCGCGTAACCGAGCAACGTCAGACCGGCGCGAGCCAGCCTCGCCCGATCTTCCGAGGTAGCAACGCCGCCGAGATCAAGCAGCACATGACTTGTGGAGGCCGTACCGACCGACCCCGCTCCCGATGCAGATGTTGTGCTGAAACCGCGGCGGCGGTTCTCGGACGTTGTGCTCAAGTGGGTCGGCACCCGCGAATGGCGAAGCGCCTCGGTGGCAGCGTCCGCATGGCTTGGTGCGGGTGCGTGTGTGACGGCGCCCCAAGCGGCCACCGCTGGGGCGAGCAGCCACAGCCAAGCGTGCACGGATCGGAAGTGGTGGTGATGCATGATCGGGCCCTTAAGCGAATCGTCCATACGCGTCCCCCATGCTGCCCAAACGACGCTGGATTGAATCCGAGTCCCCACACAGCTCCGATCGTCCGGCCGACAACCGAACCGCCGAGCCGGTTCAAACGGCCAGCATCTCCTCTGGCAGCGCCACCGGTAAACGGAAGTGAATCCGATCGCCCCCCCAACGCAATAGGATAGTCTGGATGGGTTGGGAAGATCAAGAAGCTATCGGGCGGTATTTCAAGCCACCTGGGCATTCCGCGCACTCCTTCCCGCTGCGTTGACGGGCCAAGCGTAGCCGAGTACACTGCCGCTTGGAGTTGTTTCGAAGGGTCTAGCGTGGCGTAGCATAAAGTCCGTGCCTAAGACGTCCATCCGTCATCACTGTGGTCTGTTTGGCGTCTGGGGTCACGACGACGCCGTCTTCCTTACTCATTTGGGGCTCTACGCGCTGCAACACCGGGGCCAGGAAGGGGCGGGGATCGTCTCTACCAACGGTGACCGGCTCCTCCGCAAGGCTGGGGTCGGGCTGGTCAACCAGGTATTCGACAAGCGCTCGCTCGAGGAGATCCGCGGCCGCGTTTCGATCGGTCATTGTCGCTATTCGACCACCGGTTCCAGCAGCGAAATCAACGTTCAGCCGCTGCTCTTTTCCTATGCCGGAGGCCAGGTCGCCGTCGCCCACAACGGCAATCTGATCAATGCAGCGTTGCTTCGGCGATCCTACGAAAAGGTGGGGCATATCTTCCAGACGACCAGCGATACGGAGGTCATCATCCATCTGCTCGCCAAGCCGGGCCATCAAAGCAAGAAGCATCCGCTGAACCACGTGCTGAACCACCTTCAGGGTGCCTACGCGTTGCTGCTTCTTTTTCCGGATAGGATTGTGGCGGTTCGCGATCCGCTGGGGTTCAAGCCGCTTTGCCTCGGGGAGATGAGATCCGGAGCGATCGTCGTGGCGTCCGAGACCAAGGCGTTTGACATGGTCGGGGCGAAGTTCGTCCGCGAGATCAAGCCGGGCGAAGTGGTGACGATCAGCGACGATGGGATTTCGAGCCGGCATTTCGGCCCGCCACAGGGCAAGCGCGGCGCTGCCTGTATTTTTGAGCAGGTCTATTTCGCCGACCCGTCGAGCCGCATCTTCGGAGAAAACGTCCACATGGCGCGCGTCGCCATGGGCGGGGCGCTGGCCAAGGAGATGCCCGTGGACGCCGATCTGGTAGTGCCGGTTCCAACGTGCGCCACCTGCGCGGCCACCGGCTACGCCCGGGCCAGCGGCATTCCGTACGGGCGCGCGTTCACGACGAGCCACTACGCCGGGCGGTCGTTTATCATGCCCACGCAATCCGCCAGGGATATGGCGGTCAAGATGAAGCTGACGGTGATCAAAGAGGCGGTTATGGGGCAACGCTTGATCGTGGTGGAGGATTCCGTGGTGCGTGGCACGACGACGCGACTGAAAATCGGCGCCCTGCGCGAGGCCGGCGCCACGGAGATTCACCTTCGCGTAGCCAGCCCGCCGATCCGGCACCCTTGTTATTTTGGGATCGATTTTCCCGATCAGAAGAAACTGATCGCCAATACCCGCTCCGTAGACGACATTCGATCCTACTTGGGTGTGGATTCGTTGCACTATCTTTCCATCGAAGGGATGCTCTCTTGCGTCAAGATGGAGTCCGACCAATACTGTACGGCCTGCTTCACCGGGGATTACCCCATGAGCGTGGACGAACCCGTGGAAAAATTTGCGATGGAGCAAGGGCAGCTTCGCATGTTCACCTGACGACCTCCCTTTCGTGCGGCCCGGGTGCACCGTGTGGCCACGGGCTGTGGGCAGCCGAGGACTGACAAGATTACGGCACCCCTAAAGCGGTAGAGTCGCACGGCAACCCCTTACTACGGTTATCTGGATGGCGGTCAAGAAACTAACCTACAAACAGGCCGGGGTGGACTTGGGCGCCAACACGCGTTGGGTCACCACGCTCGAATCGTCCATGCGCAGCACGTATGGACCGCGCGTCTTGGTCCCGCGTCACGGCGGGTTCGCCGGCCTGTTTCGCCTCGATTTCGATGAACAGCTTTTCCGACGCAATTACCAGAAGCCCGTGCTCGTCGGATGCGCCGACGGCGTGGGTACCAAGGTCTTGCTCGCCACCCAGCTTAAGCAGCTTTCCACCATCGGCATCGATCTCGTGGCGATGAACGTGAACGATCTGATCACCTGCGGCGCTGAACCCTTGTTCTTCCTGGATTACCTGGGCGTCAACAAGCTGGAACCCACCGAGCTTGCGAGCGTGATGGAGGGGATTGCGACCGGTTGTCGCCAGTCGGATTGCGCCCTGCTTGGCGGCGAGACCGCCGAGATGCCCGCGCTGTATCGAAAGGGCGATTTCGATCTGGCAGGCTTTTGCGTCGGCGTCGTCGAGTTCGGCCGGGTCATCGACGCGACGCGCGTCGCCCGCGGCGACGTGATGATCGGGCTGCCGTCCAGCGGCGTACACTCCAACGGCTACACGCTGGTCCACAAGCTGGTAAAGCGGGATCGCGGTTGTTTGCGGCGGTTTGACGAACGGCTCGGCGAGACCTTGGGCGCGGCCCTGCTGCGGCCGACCAAGCTCTACGTTCGCCCTGTGCTCGCGGTGCTGCGGGGGTATCCCGTCAAGCGTGTGGTCACGGGCATGGCCCACATTACGGGCGGCGGTTTGCAGGAGAATATCGCCCGGGTTTTGCCGAAAAACTGCGACGCGGTGTTGCATCGCCGCTCATGG
>JBHHUB010000115.1:0-12976 GCA_046753625.1 Phycisphaerae bacterium
CCGGCGGCGCGGCGACCTACGACATCGCCGCGCGCCAGTTCACGCAACAGCTTCACGCCGAGTTGCCGCCCACCACGGTTTGGGGATATGGCGACGGCCCAACCGGGGGCACCTACCCCGGTCCGACAATCGAAGCGACCCGCGACGCACTCGTTACCGTAATCTGGCGCAACGACCTGCGCGACGCACAGGGCAACCTGCGCACGAACCACTACCTCGACGTCGACCTTTGCCCGCACGGCGCCGAAGATGCGGCGAAGATGGTGGTCCACCTGCACGGCGGCCACACGCCGGCGGAGTTCGACGGCTATCCGGAATCCACCTCCCTCCCCGGGGCGTTCGCCGTGTACGAGTATCCGAACCATCAGTTGCCCGCGGCCCTGTGGTACCACGATCATGCCATGGGCATCACGCGACTCAACGTCTACATGGGCTTGGCCGCGTTCTACATCATTCGCGATGCCCAGGAGATCGGTCTCGGATTGCCTTCGGGCGAATTCGAAATCCCGATGGCCATCCAAGACCGCTCGTTCAACGCTGACGGTTCGTTTAAGTATCCGTCGGCCTGGCAGGGCAACTTCTTCGGTGACACGATACTCGTCAACGGCAAGGTCTGGCCGTTCCTAAACGTCAAACAGGGCAAGTATCGTTTCCGCATACTCAACGGTTGCAACGCGCGCACGCTGGCTCTGTCATTATCCAACGGTGCGACGTTTCAGATCATCGGAGGCGACAGCGGCCTTCTTCCGGCGCCTGAGACGCTTTCCGAGATCGTGCTGGCGCCGGCGGAACGCGCCGACCTGATCCTCGATTTCGCCACATACCCGGCGGGCACGGAGATTCTTCTAACCAACAGCGCGCCCGCCCCTTATCCCGGCTCGCCCGGTGTCGGCGTGATCGGGCAGGTCATGAAGTTCGTCGTTACCGGCACGGCCGGCCATACCAACGCCATACCGACGACATTACGCCCCTTCGAGCCACTCGCCGAGCAAGACGCCGTGCAGGTGCGGGATTTTGAGCTGTCCACTGTTCCGGACCCCTGTACGGGCAGCCGTTGGGCCATCAACGGACTCTCCTGGGTCGACATCACCGAACAGCCCGTCCTGGGCACCTCGGAAATCTGGCGGTTCATCAATCCAACGGGCATTTCGCATCCCATGCACATGCACCTAGTAAGCTTTCAAGTGCTCGACATTCAGGCGTTCGCGATGGTCAACGGCGAAGTCGTTCCGATCGGAAGCCCGGTGCCACCGCCACCCCACCTGGCCGGGTGGAAGGACACGGTCGAGGTCGCGCCGAACCGGATCGTCCGCGTCATCGCGCGGTTTGAAGACTACCTGGGTCGGTTCGCCTATCACTGCCACATTCTCGAGCACGAAGACCACGAGATGATGCGCCAGTTCGAAACCGTCGAATGCACCACGGACGCCCACTGCGACGACGGCCAATTCTGCAACGGCTTCGAAACCTGCAGTGCCGCCAATACCTGTGTCCCCGGCACGCCGACCAACTGCGAAGATCTGTACGCCTGCACCGTCGATTATTGCGACCCGCTCGCTTTGGGCGGCGCCGGGGCGTGTGTCCATGCTCCCGACAGTTCGCTGTGCGACAACGGCGTTTTTTGCGACGGTCGGGAGCCCTGTTCGTTCCTGTTCGGATGTGTTGCCGGAGACACGCCGTGTGATCCTGCGTTGACGTGCGACGAAACCCTCGGCGCATGCACCGGATGCACAAGCGACACGCAATGCGACAACGGCGATCCCTGCACGGCCGACACCTGCGACGCGGGCGTGTGCACGTCGGTGCCCACCTACGACCCGACTACGCAATGCTGCACGCCGGGCGCGGGCACGATCAACCCCATCGACGACGGCAATCCATGCACAACGGATTCCTGCGACGCCGCCACCGGTGCGGTCGCACACATTCCGCAGGCCGGGCTGTGCGCCGCGGGCCTGGGATGCCGATACATTCGCGTCAGGCCGACGACACCCTCCGGAACGCCGGTGGCCATCCTGATCGCGGGCAACGCGGGCAGCGGCGGCCTGTGTTTTGAAAAATATGTGCAAACCGACGGCTCCTTGGGAACGGCACCTGCGTTCCAAACACCCGGCCAGTGGGGCGACGTGGATGCATACGGGCTGGAGATCATTCCCCAGCGAGAATACACGATCCAACTCGACGACGGCGCGACGCTCTCGGGGGCGGTGGCCGCGACCACGTGGCGATTCGGCGATGCCGACGGCAATGACGTCGTGAATTTCTCCGACGTGCAGCAGGTCGTGCTGCTGTTTCTAGCCGTGACGCCCTACAGCCCGGCCGGTGACATGAAGCCTTGCGTGCCCAACGGCGTGATCAACTTCGAGGACATTTTTGCGGCCGTGCAGGGCTTTCAAGGCTTGGGTTATGTCGGCGGCGCCTGCCCGGATCCATGTCCGTAGCGCGCGGTGCGTGCCGGCCAACCAAAAGACGTACGGTCCGGGACGCAGCCTTTGCGGCCGCAGCCTGATTCAAGGGACATGGGTCGTACGGATTGTGAGTTTTTCCTGCCCAAACGCGATCAAAATCAGCCCGCTTGAAATCCCGGCGCCAATCCGCTACAGAAGTTCGTCATGAACTCGATAAGGATTACCGGAGTCGTTGCATTCGCCGATCAAGTGCGGCGCGAGCTGTCCGGCTCGGTGACCGAAACGCGCGTAACGGTGCTGCAGGCTGACGTGGCCGCGTTCATTCGCAACGTCGATTTGCTCCTCGCAGAGCATGGCGCGCACGCCGACGAGCTGCCGACTCCGACGCGGCGCGCGTACGCGTTCCTTTCCGGGCTGGATTTCGACGCCGTACCAACCGTCGCGTCGTCGGGTGCGGCCGCAGCGCTCAAGGATCCGGATGGGTCGGTCCGCCTGCCGGGAGTAACAAAATACTGGCGCCGCATGCTGCGGCTTCTGGCTCGCGCGACCACGGCGAGCGAACTCGATACCCGCTACAACTCGATCCGCAAAGCCAGCCAAAACATCGAAGGACTCCTGGACGACGAAGGCGTCGAGGGCCGTGCCCTAACGGCGCAGTCGCGCACGGCTCGGGGTTGGCTGGCCATGTTTGCCGACCGCATGAATTTCGACGCGTACATGGCGGCCGTAGGCCGGGCTCGGACCGAGTTTGATACCGTACTGCGGGGGGGGCTGCGGTTTCAACCTCCGGCCTGGGTGGAATTCCAGCCCCTTCGCGGACTCTACAAGATAAGAGACGACGGCGACGGAACGCAGATCATGCTGCCGACGCCGATGATGGTCTTTTCGTCGACGATGTTCGCGCAACTGGCGGAAGCGGCACTGCTGGGCACGAGCCGAGAGCCCATCATCGCGGCCACAGCAAGCAAGGAGTACCAGGGCGTCTTGGCGGAACTGGAAGCCCTCAGCGGCGAGGAAAACGGCGCCGGCGGAGTGCATCGTAATCTGGATGAGTCGTTCGACGGCGTTAACCACAGATACTTCGGCGGTACGATGGCTCGGCCGCGTTTGAAGTGGAGTCGGCAGTTCACAGGCCGAAAGTTCGGGCATTACGACGCGATCCACGACACCGTAATGATCAGTTGCAGCCTGGATTGCGCGGACGTAGCTCCGCACGTGCTCGACTTCGTCGTCTACCACGAGTTGTTGCACAAGAAGCTCGGCTCGGACTGGCGCCATGGCCGGGCCAACGCGCACACGCCGGAATTTCGCCGGGAGGAACGGCGGTTCGAGCAATACGCCGACGCCCGAGCGGCGTTGCAGGCTCTCGCCGAATAAGCGCTGCGATCGGAAAGAAGCCCAGGCCGCTACTTGGCTTGGGCCTCGAACCAGGACCATCCCTTGCGCCGAAACCCGGCCAGCACGCTCGACGGCACCTTCCGAAACCCCAGAAGCCAGTACTTCAAACGCAAGTCTCTTGTCGAAAGGATGGCCTTCGAATCGTCCGACGGAGCCAGAAACAGCTCGCTGATGCCCCAGCTATCGGGGCACTGGCTGTTGCGTTGGCAACGCCGCCTTATTTTCCTCGCCTGCCGAGCTGTCATCATGCACCTTCTATCGCCAAGCACGGAACCGTCGTCGTTCACACAGGTTTATTAGACAGTTGGCGTGCCACCTGACTTCGGAAAAACAAAAAAAGTGGAAATAGTGTTACTCGTTTCAGTACAAGCAGTTAGAGTTATGCACCAGCCTTCCGCGAGGCCGAGATGTGGGCTAAGTTGATTCGCGAGTTGGGCGTGGATGCCCAAAGTGGGCGTATTCCTTAATAATAATCCAAGGGCGGTGTACACCGGACATTCCGATGACGGAGCCCGGATTCGAGTGCCAAGCGTAGTGAATCTCCAAAGCAAGGACGCGGCGTTGAACGCCAATAAACTCAGCATCTTGATTCCGGTCTACAACGAGCGCTACACGGTGGCCACGTTGATCGATCGGGTGCTTGCGGCGCCGCTGCCGGCGGAACTCCAACGCGAGCTGATCGTCGTCGATGATTGCTCTACCGACGGCAGTCGCGCGGTGCTGGAGCAGATCGCGGCGCAGCACGGCCACGTCGTGAAGCTTCGGATTCACGAGGTCAATCGCGGCAAGGGCGCTGCGATTCGGACGGCCATCGCCGAGGCCACCGGGGACATGTGCATCATCCAAGACGCCGACCTGGAGTACGACCCGACCGACTACCCGGCGCTGCTCGAACCCATTTTGGACGGAGAGGCCGACGCCGTGTTTGGCTCGCGTTTTGCGGCCCGCGGTCGGCGGCGGGTGCTCTATTTCTGGCACGCCATCGGCAATCGATGGCTCACGACGCTCTCCAACCTGTTCACCAACCTGAATCTGACCGACATGGAAACCTGCTACAAGGCCGTTCGGACCGATATGCTCAAGTCGATCCCCATTCGCAGCGACCGCTTCGGCATCGAACCCGAGCTGACCGCGAAACTCGCCAAGCGCGGTTGTCGGATTTACGAAGTGCCCATTTCGTACCACGGGCGACAATACGGCGAAGGGAAGAAAATCACCTGGTGGGACGGGGTGAAGGCCCTTTTCGTCATTCTCTACTTCTCGATGGTCGACGACATCTACGACGAGCGGTACGGGCATGCCATTCTCTACCGACTTTCGTCCGCCCACCGGTTCAACGATTGGATGGCCGACCAGATTCGCCCCTGGGTAGGAGATGACGTGCTGGAGATCGGCGCGGGATTGGGGAATCTATCGCGAAAGCTGATGCCGCGAGCGCATTACACGATGAGCGACATCGACCCGGTTCATCTGGATTTCCTGAAAAACCAGTTCGCGGGGCGGCCCCACACCACCGTAGCGAAAGTCGATTTGCAGGAGCGGCGCCATTTTCAATCGCTGGGCCGCGTTTTTGACACCGTTATTTGCCTCAACGTGCTAGAGCACATCGAATCGGATGTCGCCGCGCTGGACCACATGTACGAAACGCTCGCGCCCGGAGGACGGGCTCTCGTGCTGGTGCCCCGCAGCCGACACCTTTACGGATCGCTTGACGAAGTGCTCGGCCATTGCCGGCGCTACTCCCAGATCGAGCTGCGCGAGAAGTGCCGGCAGGTCGGCTTCCAGGTCGAACGCCTGTTTACGTTCAATCGGATCAGCGTCCTGCCCTGGTTCATCAACGCGCGGATCATGCGCCGCAAACATTTCGGCAAGCTGCAACTGAAAATCTTCGACCACCTGGTATGGCTGTGGCGCCTGATTGATCGACTTCTCCCCTGGCCGGGGCTCTCACTAATCGTCGTGGCGAAAAAACCGGGCGATCCCGCATCCCCCAAGCCCGATCACGCCCGGAGGGACTCGAACCCCCAACCTGCTGGTCCGAAGCCAGCCGCTCTATCCAATTGAGCTACGGGCGCCAAGGCGGTCGAACGTCATGCGCAGGGCATTATAGGTCCGACCCGGCGTTGGTCCAGAACAGACGAATCCGACAAGCCGCGTGCGCGAAGAGGCGCGTGCCGCGTACGGGCTGGATTTGCGTGGCCTATCGTGCTATCCTGGTCGACAGGCGGGTTGAAACGGCATAGGGCAGATCGTCTGCCATCGTTGGAGAGGGGATACTGCGATACACTTCTACGGATTCGACCCCATCGTCCTGAAGCGCTTGGCCCTCATCGTGGCAGCGGGCCTGTTCGTGCGCCCGGCCTTCGCCGATTCGCAAATCGACCTCGGCCGCGGACCGATCACGATCCACGTACCGCCCTCATACGATCCGGGCACGGCGACGCCGCTCGCGATTCTACTGCATGGTTATAGCAGTAACGGGGTGGACACCGAAGCGTTCTTTGGTTTCGCGTCGGTCGCGGAAAACGTCGGAATCATCTACGCGGCACCTGACGGCACGGTCGACCGGACTGGAAACCCATTTTGGAACGCCACCGACGCCTGCTGCAACTTTTTCGATCCCCCCGTTGACGATTCCGGTTACTTGCGATCCCTCATCGAGGCGATTGCCGCCGAGTACAACATCGACGACCGACGCATCTACTTCGCCGGGCTATCCAACGGTGGGTTCATGTCTTATCGAATGGCGTGCGACCATGCCGACCTGATCGCCGGTATTGTGAGTGTGGCCGGCGCCACGTTCTTCCATCCCGCCGATTGCTCGCCGAGCGAGCCCGTGCACAACTTGCAGATTCACGGCACGGCCGATACGACGGTCCTCTACGCCGGCGGATTCGCGTTTGACGTCCCCTACCCCGGAGCCGTCCAATCGGTGGAAACCTGGGCGCAATACAACGGATGCGGCCTTACGCCCGTTGCCCCGCCCGACACGCTTGATCTGGACACCAATCTTCCCGGATCGGAAACCACGATTATTCGCTATCCCAACGGCTGTCTCCCCGGCGGTTCTGCTGAGCTATGGACGGTCAACGGTGGTCCACACGTCCTCTCGCCGACGCCCAACTTCGGCCCCTTGGTGGCGGAATTCATGCTGACCCATTCAAAGCCGGGCCCGATGGTGATCCCGACCGTCTCAAGCTGGGGCATGTTCGTACTGGTGCTGCTTGTCATGACCACAGGGACTCTCGTATTGCGCCAACGGGCCATGCCGCGTCCGCAAGCCGCTGGAGCGCTGCCCGGGTAATCCTGGCCGATCGTTGGCTTATGCACCGACCGATCCGACCGTGGGCCGCCGACGGACCGTCCGAACCACCGGCCCCGATCGAAGGAGCGAAGGGAAGCGAAAGACACCAACACAAGGGGTTGCGTCATTTGCGACTTTTGTGCTAGAACATTGCCGATTGCCGAGAATCGGGTAATCTAAGAACCACCGTCCGCGTGGCGCAGCAGGGGCGGTGGCTTTTCCGTGCGAATCCGTAAGACCTCATCCGGGCTTACGCGGACGCGGTTTTTCGTTGACGCGAGGATGGTTTCGGCGTGGCAATGCCCAGCAGCAAATCAGAAAACGCAACCAAACCCACAACCCCCAAAGCCCCAGAGGCGAAGCCCGTCGGTACGGACGGGGCCGCCCGCGACGTGGCCAAACCTGCCGGCAGCACCGGCAAAAAGCCGCTGGGCGTCAAAGAGGTCATCCCCTTTGAATGGAAGCTCGTCGGCTCGTCGGGCGGCTTGGTGCTGACGCTCTTCAAGGCGATCGAGCGTGTGGACGTCGAAGCGCAGATGGAACGAGTCGATCGCGAGGGGTTTTACAAAGATCTCCGCGTCCTTCCCGCCAACGAACCGCTCAAGCAGGTCAAGGCGATCAAAGCCGCCAAGGAAAAAGCGGCCAAGGCGTTGGGATCGCTGCCTGCGACAAAAAAGGCAGCCAAGGCGGTTGACTCCAAAGCTCGAAAACAGCCTGAATCCGTGATGATTCGTCTGCCCAAGGCCAAACCCAAACCCGAAGACAAGAAAAGAACAACCAAGAGAACGACCAAGAAAAGGACGGCGACCAAGAAGAAGGCGACCAAAAAGGTGGCCAAGAAAGCCGCCAAGAAGGCTGTGAAATCTACGGCCAAGAAAAAGCCGAAAGCCAAGACCGCCAAAAAGACCACCAAGAAGGCAACCGGCAAGGCGAAGAAGAAAACGACCAAGGCAAAAGCAGCCAAGAAAACCACCAAGAAGAAATCCAAAAAGTAGTGGCGGTCGGCGGCATGCCTTGGGAACCCGCCCGGTGCGGCCCCATTACCGCCCCTCCTGCGGTATAAGCGGTCGGCTCGGTATAGCGCAGCGGTGTCGGATAACATGGCGACCAGCTTTGAAATGAGACGACACCATGTCCGTGCGGCGTAACGCACCCGCCGCTTATGCCCGACCGTCGGCTTGCCGGGCTGCTACAGGGGCAACGACCCTTCTGGGTGTCGCCGCCCTCCTCGTCGCCGGTCTCGTGATCTGGCGTGCCGCAAGCACGAAGCCATCCCCACACCCCGAATCACCGATCCAGCCGCGGCCCCAGGGGCCGGATGGCACCCTCCGCACCCAAGACGTGGGCGCGGTCGCCTTCACGGAGGTCGGCCGCGAATCCGGCATCGTCTTTGTCCACGAGTCCGGCGCACAGGGAATGTTCTATATCCCTGAGGAAATGGGCTCGGGCGGCGCCTGGATCGACTACGATGACGACGGCGATCTTGACCTCTACCTGGTTCAAGGCGGATTCATCGGCACCGCCAACGAGGCCTACCGAAATCGCCTCTTTCGCAATGACGGAGCAGGGCGGTTTGAGGATGTCAGCGCCGAAAGCGGCGCCGATATGCCGGGGTACGGTATGGGCGCATACGCGGCCGACTACGACAACGACGGCGACATCGACCTCTACATCACCCGGCTCGGCCCCAATGTGCTGTTGCGTAACAACGGCGACGGCTCCTTTTCCGACGCATCCGAATCGGCGCACGTTGCGGAGCCGGGCTTCGGCACGGGGGCTGTCTTTTTTGATTTCGATCGCGACGGTTTCCTCGATCTTTACGTTGCCAACTACTTGAACTGGTCGACCGCCATCGAACGCCCCTACTACGCGCCTTCCGGCGTACGAGATTACGGCAGCCCGATCAATTACCACGCCCCGGCCGCGCACCATCTTTACCACAACCGTGGCGATGGAACGTTTGACGATGTCTCCGCGCAGGCCGGTATCGGCCGAGCCGTCGGATACGGCCTCGGCGTGATTGCGGTTGACTTCAACGACGATGGCTGGCCGGATCTCTACGTGGCCAACGATCAGGTCCCCGCGTTTCTCTGGGTCAACCAAAAGAATGGAACCTTCGTCGACGAGGCCGCTTTTGCGGGATGCGCGTTCAACCGTGACGGCATCGCCATCGCGGGCATGGGCGTCGCCTCCGAAGACCTGGACCGCGACGGTGATTTCGATCTGATCGTAACCAACATCCACGATCAGACCCATCTCGCCTTACGCAACGGCGGCGGCTTCTTCGACGACGTCAGTCTCCAGTGGGGGTTGGGCGGTTGGGGGGTGCCCTACACCGGGTTCGGCATCAGCCTGTTCGACCAGGATCAAGACGGTACGCTGGAGCTCTTCGTGGCCAACGGCGCGGTCAACATCCTGCTGGAGCCGCAACGACCCGGCCACCCTTACGCCGAACCCAACCAGTTCGCCCGTCGCGATGCGACCGGCAAGTTCTGCGATATGAGCCCTTCCTCCGGGTTGCCGTTCGGTGAAATCGAAATGAGCCGGTCCGTGATCGCCGGCGACTACGACAACGATGGAGACGTCGACCTTCTGATCACCAACAACCGCGGACCGGCCAAGCTGCTGCGCAACGAACAGCATACCGGCCACCATTGGGTGTCGTTCGACGTGGTGCCCAACAGCGGCAACCGCAACGCCCTGAACGCGCGCATCGAAATCGTCGCCGGAGGCAAGACCTGGGTCCGGCAGGTGCGACCCCACGTCGGCTATCTTTCCAGCAGCGACCCCCGCGTCCACTTCGGGCTCGGCTCCACCGAAACCATCGATCGCGTCACCGTGACTTTCGTGGGCGGCATAACAGAGACGTGGACAGATCTCGCAGTGAATCGACTATGGCAACTCCGGCAAGCGCCATCTAAATGAGCGCAGCGATCAACGCCGATCGCAATGCAGGATATGGATCATGGCCACCAAGAAAAAACGCAAACGACGAGGCCACCGGGCAAGCGACGCGCGCCCACCGCGCCGGGCCGAATCCACACCGGCGGGAGGCCCCTGGCTGGTCAACGCCCTGTTCGCCATAATTATCATGGCGGGGCTCGCTTACTTGGCTTGGCCGTCCGGAACGGGGTCACCTGACGCCGACCCGACACCGGCCCGCGCGCCCCGCTCCGCAGACCCGCGCCGTACGCCGCCCGAGCCCACGATCACCACCGACGAAACCGGTGCGCGGGTCGCCCGATTTGATCCCGCTGTACTGGCCGCCTGGTGCCGCACGCTCGGCCTGCCCGAGCTGCCGGACCTGGGGCGAATTGAAGGGCGCATCGCCGACACGCTGTACGAGGCGCTGCGCAAGGTTGCACAGACCCGGTCCGCCGACAACCTCGGTAGGCTCGGGCAAATCTACGAAAGCCTCGATTGCCACGACGTCGCCGATGCGTACTTCAAGCTGGCCGAGCAGGCGGATCCCAAAGCGTTCCGTTGGCCCTACTACCGCGGTTGCATCCATCAGTTGCTGGGGCGCAACGAGCGGGCGATCGCCACGTTCACGGCCGCTGAGGCGCTTCAGCCGAACTATCCCGTTCTGCACGCCCGTCTGGGGCATCTTTACCTGGAAGCCGGGGATCTGCCGCGCGCGCAGGCTCGTTTCAGCAAATACGCACAGCTCAAACCCGAGGATTCACTCGGCTATGTCGGGCTTGGACGCGTGGCGCTTGAGAAAGGCAAGAATAACGAAACGCTTCGCTACTTGCGTCAAGCGGTTCAGCGCGGCCCCGGTGATTTCCAATCCCATTTCTATCTTGCCACCGTGCTGGCCCGCATCGGAGCGCGTACCGAAGCCCGGACGCACTTCGAGATCGCCACCCGACTGCCGCAGGGTAAATGGTTTTTCATGCGCGATCCGCTCGACCAGGCGTTGCACCAGGCGGCCGGTTCGACGCAAGGGCTCGTAACCTACTTCGAGCAACTGCTCCAATCCAACGATTACGCCGGACTCGCCAAGATTGCCGAAGAGATCTTGGCCTACCGACCGACGGACACGATGATGATGGCGAATCTGGCTTCGATCTACCGCAAGCAAAAACGGTACGACGAGGCCCACGCCATGCTGGACCGGGCCGCTGAGCTCCAACCCGATCTCATGAAGATCGCCATTGTGCGGGCGGCCATTTACCTGGCGGAGTCCCTGTTCGCCGACGCGATCGCCTCAGCCAATCAGGCCCTCGCAGTCGACAAGACCGACATGGAGTCGCTCAACATCCGCGGCCGCGCGCTCCTGCTTTCGGGTCGGGCCCGAGAAGCGGAAGCGGACCTGCAGCGCGTGGTCGACGCAGATCCGAACGACGTGGGCAAGGTTTACGTCTTAGGCGAAGTACATCGGGCGCTGGGCCAAACCGAAGAAGCCAAGGCGGCCTACCATCGCGCGCTGGACCTCAACCCCACGTTTACCCCCGCGCAAAACCGCCTCGACGAATTGGAGCAGTAGCCGGTAGACGACACCCACCCGCCTCCGTGGCCCAATCGGCGGTTCGTTTCAGAGCACCTGGCGCAAGCTAGGTGACATCCGCCGCGGAAGGTCCGCAGGCTTGCACCAGCGGACCTGAGTGGCGTGTGTATCCCGCAGAAAGTGCCGCGGGGGTTCAGTAAACGCCCAAGGTGCGGGACGGCCTATCTGTCAAGTTCCGCCAGCAAATCCCGCCATGCCTCGCGCTCCTTGGCCGGCCGAACCAGCGGTGCCAAGCGCCGGCACCATCGCTGAAGCGACGTTAAGAACCGCCGATCGGTCTCCACCCGGTCGAGCAGGTGGGACAACGACGCAGTATCCCCAACGGGAAAGTAACCGGGATAACGCGCGCCGAGCATCCCCACCGACCCCGAAATCCGCGAGGCGATCACCGGCGTACCCACCGCGATGGCCTCGCCAAGAACGTTGGCGCCGCCCTCCATCTTCGAAGTCAATGCCATCACCCGCGACCGACCAAGTATGCGCAGGGTCCGCCACCGCGGCAACGGACCGAGATAAGTGTATCGAGGCTCGATTCGCGATTGCGTCCGCGCACGCCGCTCCATGGCCGGGCTCAACGCTTGACCGATCTGCGTCACGTGAACCTGCGACGCGCTCTTGAGCCGCTTGGCGGCCAGCAACGTGCGAAAAGGGTCTTTGACCGTACGCAAATGGCCGATCACACACACCTCAAAGACGCGGGTCTTCGGCGGCGGAACACGACGCGGCGGCTGCACGGATTGGTAGATCACGCGACATTTCGAGCGAATTGGAGCCGGAAGAATACGTAAGGCTTGCGGCTGCAGGGCGATCACGCGCCAAGCCTGGTGCAACGCGCGATCCACCGCCACCGACGAACCGAGATCACCGTACAGGTCGGTCCCCGTCAACGTGACGATCACCGGTCGATCAGGCCACATGGCGTGAAAGCGGCGAATGGCCGGGTAGCTCTTGCGGGCGTGCAGGGCGACCAACACATCCCAGCATCGGCGCGGCGTGTCATCGGCGACCCAAACGCGGTGGCCCAGATCACGAAGAATGCGGGACCACCTCAGCGCGGTAATGCGGTTGCCTTTGGTCGATCCGCTCGGCGCGGGTGTGGCGATACCGATCTTCATGTCCGTAGTGTAGTGTTTCAGGATGGACGAGGCATGCCCCGATCCGAATCGCGCCCGCCGGGATGCGACGGGACGTGTGCAACCGCAGCCACAGCCTCAGTCGTTTTTCAATTTCGTGCCTGTGGCCAATCCGGTAAAGCGTTTCGAGCCGAGCCCGACGTTGGGCAGCCCCTCGGGCCAGATGCTGAAACTTACGCCGAAGTCGTCTTCGGCATCGTCGAGCTGAAACGACAGGGCCGTG
>JBHHUB010000116.1:0-12755 GCA_046753625.1 Phycisphaerae bacterium
GCGACGGCCGCGATAACGACTGCAACAACATCGTGGACGACAACGGCGACAGCGACTTCGACGGCGTCTTCGACTGCAACGACCAATGCCCCGGCGAGGACGACACGATCGACACCAACGCCGATGGCATCCCGGACTGCGTGGTATCCCCCGTGGTGCCGACGGTTTCGCAGTGGGGTCTTGTAATCCTCGCGCTCTTGCTTCTAGCGGCACAAAAAGCCGCGTTCACCCGGCGCCGGATGCAAAATCAAGCGTGACCGTGCACGGATGCGGCATCCGCGCTGATTCGACGGCCCCCCCTGGAGCACAGCGGCCCTCCGCTGTGTCGTAACCGGTCACGGGGTCAAGACCCTATAGAATAAGTGGTTTTCGTGATGGTCGGTACAGAAAGGCGGTCGAAACGGGGACGACGTGCCCCTCACAATGCCGTTTGGGGAGCGCTAAAGCCGATTCCACCCTGTGAACGGTTACGCTGTGTCTGAGCCGCCGGTGTGTCTGGCTCTCCGCTGTGTCCGGCGACCGCCCGGCCGAATGTCTCCGCTAATCCGACTGCAATCGCCCAGCCGAGGGCGGCTGGGCTACATTTGTTTGAGTCACCCAGGCAACACATGCCTGACACAGCACTGCGGCAGTGGGTCCGCAAGCCGGCGTCAGCGACTCTGGTTCGGTGTACGCATCGCATCGATCGCGTCATGGCCCCATCGACCCGTCCCGCGTTCCTTGACGCTCACACCGCAGCTTCTATCCTGCGTGCTTGGCAGGCAGTTGGTTTCCGCGACCAAACGGCGGCGCCCGGCGCAGCCCACGAGGCGTAACCGTGGGGCGTCCGACGGGCCACAACCATGAGCGATCCGCCCGCGGAAGCCCAAAAGGAGTGACCATGAAGAACGTGCTCGCGAAACTCGATATTGGGGCTAAAGACCCCGGCGGATTCTGCGGGGAATGGATCGGCGGCGGTGAGCCGCTCGAATCCGTCTCCCCGATCAACGGGAAAACCATCGGCAGCGTCGCCCAGGTGACCCCCGAGGAATACGACCGCATCGTTGATCGGGCCCACGAAGCCCACCTCAAATGGCGAACCACCCCCGCGCCCGTCCGCGGCGAAACCATCCGCCGGCTCGGCAACGCCCTCCGCGAGCAAAAAGACAATCTCGGGGCGCTGGTCACGTGGGAAATGGGAAAGATCTTCGCCGAGGGCGCCGGCGAGGTTCAAGAGATGATCGACATCTGCGATTTTTCCGTCGGCCTCTCGCGGCAGCTATACGGGTTGACCATGCCTTCCGAGCGACCGGGCCACCGGATGTGCGAGCAGTGGCACCCCTTAGGCAATGTGGGGGTCATCAGCGCGTTCAACTTCCCCGTGGCAGTCTGGGCGTGGAACGCGGCGCTGGCCTCGGTTTGCGGGGACGCCGTGATCTGGAAGCCCTCGTCACAGACACCTCTGACGGCCGTGGCCTGCACGAAGATCGCCGAAAAAGTCTGCAACGCCACCGGAGTCGATCCGGCCCTGTTCAGTCTGGTCATCGGCCCGGGGCGCTCCATCGGCGAGGCGCTGATTCACGATCGGCGTGTTCCGCTGGTCTCGGCCACTGGCAGTTGCAAAATGGGCTACCGCGTCGGCGAGGTCGTGGGCAAACGCCTCGGCGGGACGATTCTCGAACTCGGCGGCAACAACGCCATCATCGTGTCACCGGAAGCGGATATGAAACTGGCGATCCCGGCCATCGTGTTCGGCGCGGTCGGGACCGCCGGCCAGCGATGCACGTCCACGCGGCGCATCATCGTCCACGAATCCATTCGGGATGAACTCGTCGAAAAGCTGATCGCCGTGTATGGCCAGGTTCGCATCGGCAACCCCATCGAAGCCGGGACGCTCATGGGTCCGCTCATCGACGGCGCGGCCGTGGAAACGTTTCTCGGTGCGATCACTTCGCTGAAAAACGAGGGCGGAGAGATTCTCTACGGCGGACAGAAGCTTGATGGGGACAAGTATCCCGGCGGATGCTATGTGACGCCCTGCATCGCCGCGGCCCGCAATGAGCATAAGATCGTGCAGGATGAAACGTTTGCCCCGATACTCTACATCATCGGCTACAGCGAATTCGACGACGCCTTGAGGATGCACAACGACGTGCCGCAGGGGCTTAGCTCGGCCATCTTCACGAGAAATCTGCTGGAGGCGGAGCGGTTCCTTTCCGCAGCCGGCAGCGATTGCGGCATCGCCAACGTCAACATCGGAACCAGCGGCGCCGAAATCGGCGGGGCATTCGGCGGCGAGAAGGAAACCGGCGGTGGTCGCGAATCGGGCTCGGACGCCTGGAAGGCCTACATGCGCCGGCAGACGAACACGATCAACTACTCGACCGAGTTGCCGTTGGCTCAGGGGATCAAGTTCGGCGATTAGGGGTGGCGGGTTGGAAGATTGGAAGATTGAAGGTTGAAGATTGGGTCGCGGGCTTACGAGAACCGACATGGGGGTGTGTCGGCGGCGCGTTTGCGTTGTTAGAATCCACGCCGGTTGGGCTCGCGCTCATTGTGCCGCTAAACTAACTCGAAGCGTTCGATTTCACGCTTCATGGCAGGCTTTTTCCCCTTGCGTTTGCTTAGCTTCGAAACCTTTCTGCTTGGCCTGAACAACCTTCGACTGCACAAGTTGCGCTCGCTGCTCACCTCGCTGGGGATCATCTTCGGCGTCGCGGCCGTCATTTGCATGTTGTCGATCAGCGAAGGCGCTTCGGCGGATGAGATGCGCTTGATCGAGCTGCTCGGTACCCGGAACATCATCGTCAACTCCGTCAAACCGCCCGACTCATCGCAGTCCAGCCAGGGCAATACGAATCTGATCGAGTATGGCATCACGCACGTCGATGTCGCCCGGCTTCGGGCAACCGTTCCGCGCATCGCACGGCTTGTTCCACTCAAGCGAGTCGCTTACAAAGCCATGCATGGCGAGCACCGAGCCATTGTCAATACGGTTGGCACGATGCCGGAGTTTTTCGAGGTGGTCAACATCAACATCGCCCGGGGCCGGCCGCTTACGCCCGTGGATGCCGAGGAACGCACCAACGTATGCGTTATCGGGACGGAGGTCCGCGAAGAACTCTTCCGCTTTGAGGATCCGTTGGGGCAAACGATTCTGATCGAACGCTACCCGAATTCGATCCCTTTCACGGTAGTGGGGGTGCTCGAGCGAGTCAAAACGGCCGGAGCACCGGAACGCGGTGTGCAAGAGCGCAATCTAAACCGAGAAATCTTCATCCCGTTTGAAACCGCGCAAACCCAGTTTACCGAGATCACGATGCGGCGCAGCGCCGGCTCTCGGGAGATGATCAAGATGCAACTTTCCGGGCTCTACATCAATGTGGACGAAACGGAGAACGTGCTGGGCGTTTCAGAAATGGTCAAGCGGGTGTTTGCGCACGGCCACAACACGATGGATTATGAGATTCGCGTACCGCTCGAACGGTTGGAATTGGCCAAACGCAAGAAAAGGAACAACCAGCTCACGCTCGGATTCATCGCAGGGATATCGCTCCTGGTCGGCGGCATTGGTATCATGAACATCATGCTGGCATCGGTCACCGAACGTACGAGAGAAATCGGCATTCGACGGGCGCTCGGCGCGAGGCGGCGCCATATCACCATCCAATTCCTCGTTGAAACGGTGGCCCTGTCTACGACCGGCGGACTCGTCGGGGCGGGCTTGGGCATCTTTGGAGCCAACATCATCACCCGGTTCGCGGATTGGGAAACGATCGTCAGCGGCTGGTCGGTGATCGTCAGCTTTAGCTTGTCGGTGCTGGTGGGCATCTTTTTCGGCATGTATCCGGCAATGTCGGCCGCGCGGCTCGATCCCATCGAGGCGCTGCGACACGAATAACCCGAACCTGGACGACCGCCGGAATTCCAGCAACACTTCAACCCCCCTTGTAACAGTCCCGTAAAAGCGGGTACTGGGTGGAAGTTTGCCTTCAGTGGGATCGTGTTGTATACTTGGGGTGCAGTTGGCTCCCCCGCCTTAGAATCTAGTCTCCCCCTAGCACGACAAGTGCGCAGCGTAGCCGCTCCGGCGTTCGCTGTGCGGATGTCGGGCCGTTTTGGCGCGTGTTTCTTTGTAAGCATGCGCGACCAAACGGTGCTGGGCGGGCGTACAGAAGCATGGGGCCGGCCGCGCCGGCGAGCCTTTGGGCTCGGCGCGGACGTCCGGTGCTCTGGGAGAATGAAGCGGTAGGAGTGACTTATGACCACGGACATGGGCAAAACTGCGAAGCAACTCAAGCTGGCGGATGTCAGACCCGCAGCGAAACCACCGAGCAAGTCGGTGCTCAACACGCTGACGGTGGAGGACCAGCTCATCTTGACCAAGCTATTGACCGAACCCCCGGATTTCGTACCTCACCCGGACTTCGGCAAGCGAGGCATCGAGCGAGCGCTCTTCGGCGGTGAAGCCAAGTTGGTCCATCCTAAGGCCACGCGGTTTTGCGAAGCCAACGACCCCCTGGCGTCCTTGACGGTTCCGGGCGACCGGGTTCCGACGTTGACCGGTGAGCAGGAGCGTCATCTGTTCACGCGGCTCAACTACGCCAGGATGCGCACAAATTTGATTCTGGAGAAGTTCTCCGGCAAGCCGCTAACGGCGGCGTCCGTGCGTCGGTTACTGGCCTGGGGCACACGATCCTTAGCCACGCGAAGTGCCATTGTCCGGCTGAACATGCCGCTGGTTCTTGCGATGGCGAAGCGCACGCGTCTTACAAGCATCGACTTCAACGAGTTGGTGAGTGAAGGCAACATGGCCTTGCTTCGAAGCGTTGAGAAATTCGACTGTTCGAGAGGATTCAAGTTCAGCACGTATTCATGCCGTGCGATCCTGAAGAGCTTCTCGCGCGTGGCGATGCGGGTGAGCCGCTACCGCGGCCACTTCCCGACGGAGTTTGATCCGGCCATGGAGCGCAGCGACTTTGCGGACCGGCGGCGCGAAGGCGTGGTACGCGATTGCGTCGATGAACTCAAAGGCATTCTCCTTCAAAACCTCGCGGGCCTCAGCGAAGTGGAGCAAACCGTGATTGAAGAGCGTTTCGCTCTGAGCCGCATTCAACCGACCGGTTTGCCCAAGAGCCCCAAGACATTGGAGCAGGTCGGCCGCATCATAGGCGTCACCAAAGAGCGCGTGCGGCAGATTCAGAACAACGCGTTGAAAAAGATCAAAGTGGCCTTGGATGATGGATACCTCGCGGCGTAACCGGCCGTGATTGACCTGCGGTGTGCGGCCGTTCTTGCGGATTCCGTTTTGGATCCGCCGCCTTGCTGCGAAAGCAAGATGCCCGAGTAACGCGCCCCGCGTCGCAGCGTTAGCAGGAGTGCCCACAGCCTTCATCCAATTCGAGTCGGCCGCTCGGGGCGGTCGGAACGCGCATGGCGTCCCCTCGGGGCCTATGGACGTTTCGTCCGCCCCCTTTCTTGGCGCGCAACATCTTCCGTGATCCTTCGTGCCGCCTCATGGCACGCGGATTCTGAGCAATGCTGTGAACAAAGATCGGCGGAGAGCTTCGCGGCGTCGATCGAGCCATCCGCCAGAACCAGTACTGAGGCTATGCAAAACGTCCATCCCCGGTTCGGGTGCGCCTCGTCGAAACGAGACAGTGCCCCCAGCAAACGCTTGCGCACCGACACCGCCGGCGGACGCGGACCCGACAGGCGTTGCGCATAGTCCAAGGCATCGACGCCGCGGCCCAAAGTCAGCGAAGCCAGCGCTGCCGTCGCCAACGGAAGCGGCGCGTCCGTGTCTTGCTGAAGCTCGGCGCGGGCGTCGGCCAGGGCGCGGGTTGCGGCTTGCGCATTGTGAGCCGCACAAAGGCGCGCCCAGACCTCGAATTCACCGGCGACGCCGGCCAGCGATGGCTTGCGATCGCCCAAACGCCGCCACATTTCGCTGGCTTCGCCAAACAACCCCTGTCCCGCGAACCCGTCGTGGATTGCCGTTGCCTCAGCTAGGGTCGCCACTAGATCGCTCGCTGCGCGCAGCAATGGAATCGCCCTGCGCGGCTCGGCACCGGCCGCATAAATCTCTGCCAGATTGATCAGGGCGGTTACGTTGTCCGCCTCAACATCGAGCACCTGACGGTACACGCGCGCCGCGCCGCGCACGTCGCCAAGCCGCGCGAGCACGACGCCGAGATTGGTTCGCGCAGCCGTGTTTTCCGGCATCCATTCCAGCAGCGCGTCCAGACGCGACTCGGCCGCCCCCAAAGAATCCGGCGTGCCCGCCTCGATGTCCATTTGAGCCAGCCCCAGCGTCGCGACGACATCATAGGGGTTGTTGGCGAGCGCCTGGCGGTAGAGTTCGCGAGCCCGATCCGTCCGGCCAAGATCGTGGCAGGCGGCGGCGAGGCCATGGACCGCAGGATTGAACCCGGGCGCCTGCTTGACAACCGCGTCCCAATGCTCGACGGCAGGATCAATCCGCCCGGCATCCGCCAGCGCCCGGGCGAGCCGATGCCGGGCCAGCAGGTTTTCCGGTGCGATGTCCACCGCATGAGCCAGCGAGGCCAGCCCCTCCTCCAGGTCGCCCATTTTTATCTGTGCCAGACCAATAACACCAAATACATCGCTGCGAAGCTCGGGATCGTCGTGAACCAGTTCTTTCCGGGCCGTGGCAATCGCCTGATCATACGCCCCCAGGCTGACGTAAGACCAGGCCACGCGTTCCCAGACATGCGGTGTCTGCGGAAACAGATCCGCCAGACGCTGCGTCTTTGAGAGGTAGGTTTCATAGAAGGAACCCACGTACCAACTCGTCGCGATCATCGCGGCCAGTACGACCACCCCGGGCGCGATCGCGCACGCGCGGACGGCGAGGCCGCGAAAACGTCGTCGCAACCGGTCGAAGGAGAAACTGAAGGCCGCAGCCGTCACCCAAACCAGGCCCACCATCGGCAAATACATGTAGCGATCGGCCGCCAAGGTTCCTCGCGTCGGAATGATCGGCAGCGTGGCTGCCAACGTCAAGAAGAACCAGCCGAACCCCAAGCGGGATACCGGCCACCGCACCATCGCCCAGCCCACAAGCCCCAACGTGGGCAGCATGACCGCCACAGCCGTCAGGACGATCGGATCGGACCACGCCACTGCGCCGGGGGACGGATACCACGCCGCCAGCCCCGTAGGCCAGAGGTAATGCCGGGCATACCATGCCAGCGCCATCGCTACTCTTGCCGGCCGAGGCCCCTGCAGACTGGTCGCCGCACCTTCAAACATACCCGCCTGGGACGTGGCCTGAATGTTGACCCATGCAAGTAATGCCGTGATAACCGCACCCACCGACCACAATCCCAACAATCCGCGTGAAACGCGAACCCGGCGTGCCACGCAATACGACACCATCACCAGCGGCAGCGCCACGCGCACCTTGCTCATACCGCAGGCCGCCACCAATGCGACGGTCAGCGTCGCCCAGCCCCATCCGCGCCGGCGCAGCCATTGCTCCTGCGACCAGAGCGCCGCCAAGAAGAAAAGCGTCGAGAGCAACATCATGCGTCCGTTGATCCACGCCACAACTTCCACCTGAAGCGGGTGCACCGCGAAAATCAGCGCCGCCCCCAGCGCGATGCGCTCCGCGCGCGTCGAGCCCGGGGCCGTGCCAACTTGGTCCGGAAGCGGTCCGCGCCGGCCGCCGTACCACTGAAAGACAATGAGCCAGACCAGCCCGGCGTTAACGGCGTGCAGTAGCACGTTGGTCCCATGAAACAACCACGACGCCCCCTCGATGCCGCGATCCAAAAGCCCCAGCGCCCCGGCCAGGGCAAACTCGGCGGAAAACGTCAGCAGCGGAATCGGCTGATAAAGATCGCGATGGATGATCGTAAAGAGCTTCATCGCGTGCCCGATGGATGGATGGTTGACGAGCACGTGATTGAGCACAAGCTGTCGATCGTCGCCGCCGACGAACCCCCCACGCAGCGTGGGCAACCCCATAATCAGCGCAGCGGTAAAGACCAACCCCACGGTCCACAGGTGGCCGAACCGGACAGGCCCATTGGTTGGCGTGCGTTGTTCCATGCGTCTCATCCGCCCCGGGCGGTCGCTCACTGGGGCGGCGGATCTACCGACGTGTGATCGTGCACGATGCGCCACGCGCCGTCTATCTTGCGCAGCACGAGCGTAAACGTCCCACCGACCGGCTCCGTCTTGCGCAGGTACCAGCGTCCAAGCACGTAGGCCGCGTCGTCGCCAAGTTCGCGGATTTCGAGCACGTCGAACTTCAAATACCCCATCGCCTCGCGGTCGGGATAGCGCTGCCGGTAGCGCTCCATTGTGGCAGCCCAACCGCGTTTGAGCACGCCGTTGGAATTAAAGCTCAGTTGCGGCGACCGCCAATAGACTCGCATGAACCCCTCCAAATCACCGGCGTTCCAATCTTTCGCCTGTTGATCCAATACGGCCCGAATAGCGCCCCGCATCATGGCCGGGGCGACCTTCTTTCGCCCACAGCCCGTGCAGAATCCGGGCAGGAACAGGGCGAGTACCAGCCATCGACCGGCCGGAATCATCGTCAGACCGGGCCTCCCTTGAGGGCAGCCGGCATCCCGCCGCCACAGTTTTGTGCGTAGAGTAGTTTTCACAGTTCTGGCCTTTCACACGCCCCCATTCTTCCACACCTCAACGACGACTTTCCACAGTGGCATCTGTCCGGTTCTCCGAATACCATACGCGAGCGCGGAACTCGCGCAAAGAGCCATGAGGCCTACGTTTAGGCGTACGCGGGTGCCCCACCTCCTCTTGGAGGTGGGGGAGCGAATGAAGGTGGCCGGCGGACGCCGGTGTTTGCCGCCGAACGAAGCCTCTGTGCTCTGGTGGCCTTGCCGGACGGCCTCGAAACCCTAGTGGCCGCGAGATCATCGTCTCCCCCATGTCCAAAGGACATGGGCCACCCGTAAGGACATGGGCCACCCGTAAGGACATGGGCCACCCGCAAGGACATGGGCCGCCCGCCCAATCGCGGCAGGATGTCACCGGGCTTGCGGCGCGGTGCTCTGAATTCCTCACCGCGTACGGCGAAAGGAAACCGATGCCGACCAAGCGGGTCATTCAACGAGCGGCCGGCCTGAGCGTGTGGCTCGCCGCAGCCGCCCTGCTCACCGGCTCGATCTACACCGTGCGGGCCAACATCGCCCGACCGGCGGAAACATTGCGGCTCCGGCTGCCCCGCCCGTCGACCCTCGCCGTAGGAGACGGCGTATTCCTGTCCACGGATGCCGGATTGCAGTATGCCGGTGAGGTTCGGCGTATCCCTCGTGATTCAGACACGGCCTGGCTGGCCCTTCATCCGGCATCCTTCGCAGCTCTGAACGAAGGCACGGTCGCAGTATGCTGGCAGACCCCCCTTACGGCGGAGGAGATGATTCCCGCATTGCTCCCGCCGGCCGTCCGGCGCAAGATGGGCGCACAGATCAGCGCGGATTGGGCCAAGAATGAAGCCATACTCGCCAAGGACTGGAGTCCGCTCCTCAGCGAGCTGGTCGCGGCCTATTTCGACGCGATCGGCGATGATGTCGAATCAGCCTTACAACGCCACGAGCCGCAACTCTGGGACATCGCAACCCATCATGGCCACGCCCTATCCCAGGCTTGGCCGCGCATGCAGGCTCGGTTGGGACCGATCCTGGAGGAGCACCTCACGCCCGTGCTCGGGCGATTGATGAACGACGCGATCACCGAGGCTCCGAAAGTGGCCATTGCATGGAACGTGGCTCGCGGCCGAAACGACGAGGCCTTCAAAACCATGCTTGACTGGCTCGGTCGGTATCTGGCCACGATGTCAGAGCCGGACAAGCAGCGGCTCGAGCAGGCGTTTCACAAGACGTGGCTGGCCGCCCGGGCCGACAAGAAACTCGGCGACGAAATCGCCGCGCTAGGCCGCGGGCTCATCGAAGACGGCAAGCTTCGTCGCATCATCTCTGCGATCTATCGGGAGGCCATTTCTGACAACCCCAACACGACCACGTTCATCAGGACCAATATTCTCGACTCTCCCCTCGTTCGCCGCCAGCTCTACGATCTGGTCGAGACACTCGCACCAACCGTCAAGCGCATCCTGGCGATCGGCTTGTTCGACAGCACGGGACGAACCCGGCCGGAGGTCGTTCAGTTCGTCCGATCCACCGCGCTGAATCGCCGCGTTGCATGGGTGACCCTGCACCCCAAGAACGCGCTCGATGCGCCGCCGCTCGCCCCCGGCGCGACGCTGCCGGTGACGCTCAAGGGAACGCATCCATGACATCCCCCACCGGCTCGAGCGCCCTGTCCGTGCGCCAACTATCGATCACCTTGCCGGACAGGCGGGCGCTGCTGGCCAATGCGGAGCTCTCCGTCGAACCCGGCACCTTTGTCTTGCTTGTGGGTCCAAGCGGTTCGGGAAAAACCACACTCCTTCGGCTGATCGCGGGGCTGGATGACCCTGCGGAAACCGGTCTGCACGTATCCGGTACGATTGAGACGGGCGGCTCGGACAATGCGCCGTCCGCAGACGTTGGTCTGGTGTTTCAAAACCACGCATTGTTCGACGAGCTTTCGGCCAAGAACAACGTCCAGATCGCCATCGATCACCGACCGCGCGGCGCCGCCCCCCCGGCCGTATCGGCCGACGAGCTGCTTGCGGAACTCAACATCAGCCCGGACGCCAAGCCCACGACGCTCAGCGGCGGAGAACGCCAGCGCGTGGCCGTTGCGCGCACCCTCGCGATGGATCCGCCCGTGCTGCTCTTCGACGAACCCACCACGGGGTTGGATCCGGCTCGGGCCCGGCAGGTCGTGGAGTTGATCGTGGCCACCCACCGGCGGCAAAAAACCATCATCGTGGTAACACACGATTACGCCCCCTTCCTGGCATGCAACCCGCGCCTCGTGCTCTTGGATTCCAGCCAAGCGGCACTGCGCGACGTTGACGCGGCGGAGTTGAGCGAGCAACTGCTCGGAGATGCGGATCGAGCCCCGGCCACCACGCAAGCCCGGCGGGCGGTCGCGCGCGGCCCGCTGGCTGGATGGGTTCCGTGGATCGAGGAACCGGGCCGGGCATTGATCGTGGCGGTAGCGATGATCGGCGCGTTGCTCAGCGCATGGCCCCGCCCGAAATGGAAGCTCCGGTATCTCTGGTACTACCTCAAGATGGTCACCGTGGGCACGACGGCCGTGTACGTCGCCATCGCCGGCGCGATGCTGGGCTTTGTTTTCGTCAACTTCAGCTTCGCTCAGATTCCCTATTCCAAGGTCACGGTGCCGTTGCTCACCGAGGAGTTCCTGGCCGCCACCGGCTACAGCACGTACCGCGTGATCGTCCCGCTGCTGATCGCGATACTCGTCGCGGGCAAGTGCGGGGCTTCGATCGCCGCCGACGTCGGCACGCGCCGCTACACGCATCAGATCGACGCCATGCGCAACTGCCGGATTCATCCCGAGCACTATCTCTACGGCAACATCGCGCTATCGCTGATCCTCGGCGTGCCGCTGCTGACCATCGTTGCCTATGGGGCCAACTGCTACGCGTCGCTGGTCGCGTTCCTACTGGCGAGTCCGGACGGCACGGTCGCGGTCTTTCGCCGCAACTATTTCGCGACGATCTGGCCAGCGGGCCATGCCTTGCCCACGGGCACGGGCTGGATGCTTTTCAAAATGGCCACCAGCGGCATGGTGATCGCGGCGCTCTCCTACGCGATCGGATCCCGGCGTAAATCATCCCCGGCCGACGTGAGCCGCGACGTGGGGCTCACGATTTTTTGGGCCAGCCTCGGTGTGCTGCTCCTCCATTCGTTCTATTCCAGAATCGAGTTTTGACGGTCGCAGCGCGGAGAGGAAACCTCCTCCGGCAGCGTCGGCGTCGGCGGGTGGCCCATGTCCTTTTGGACATGGGGGAGGCGATGATCTCGATGGTCACCAGGATTTGAAGGCTATCCGGCACGGGCGCCAGTGCACGAAGGCTTGGATCGACCGCAAGCGCAGGCGTCAGTCGAACGTCGTCATCGGCTCGCCCACCTCCAATAGGAGGTGGGGGAGCCGCAGCCTTACAGGCTGCGGGAAAGAACGGCATTGAAGCCGCCGGAAGTGTCACGCACCCACGACTTGCCTCAATCGACGGGCGTGATTGCGGACCGCGGCGTTGCCGGGTACAAGACGGTCTCGAGGTCTTGTTGAAAGGATGCAACCATGAAGAACTTCGCTCACGCATTGTCGTACGCCCTCTTGCTCGCGCTTCTGGCCGGATGTGATGGGCTCGGCTCGATACTGGACATCATCGACGCCGCGCCCACCACGGTTGGCGTGTCCTTCGTGAACACGACGGATTTTCCGGTCGACGTCGAGTTTTTTACGAGCGATGAAGACCAGATCCTCCGTGACTTGTTAACGAATGACAACATCGGCAATCTGACGGCGTTCGTTGTTCCGGCCGGGGAAACGGTTGACCTTCCACCGCAATCCTGCGACGAGCTCCAGGCTATGACGATCGACAACGCGGAGCTGCGCATCCTCGGGGGCCTCGGGCCTAGCGAACAAGCTCCGGTGCTGCGCGACGGCGAGAACTTCTCCTGCGGTGACCGGGTGACGTTCACGTTTCGTTCCGCCGACGTTGCGGACTTGAGCATCGGTACGTCGTTCGCCCCCCTGACCGAGGCAACACCCTGAACCCAGTCAGCGCCCTGAGCCGCGGGCTTCAGCCCGCGGCTCGGAACCAGAAAGAGAGAAACGCTCTAGCTCTTGGCCAGCTT